>CAYNYQ010000001.1:0-65143 GCA_964401305.1 uncultured Acetobacteraceae bacterium
GGCCGTGAGGGAGCAGAGCCGCCGGATCAGCAGGTGCCGCCTGACCTTCTTCCGGCGCTCCGAGACGGCGGAGATGGTGACCAACGGGGCCTTCGTTCGGGACGCCATCCTGCCCTTGGACTCTTCTCACGGGCAGCTCCCCCTCTGGCAGGAGAAGGTCAGGCTCGACGAGGGGTTCTACCAGTCCCTGATTGAGCATCCCCTGCCGCTGCTCGAGACGGCAGTGCGGCAGATTTCCAGCCGCTCCATGGCCATCGACCTCTATGTCTGGCTGGCTTACCGCCTCCATGCCCTGTCCGCGCCGGTGCCGGTGTCGTGGCAGGCCCTCCGCCGCCAGTTTGGGGAAGGCTATCGCGAGCTGCGGTTCTTCCGTCGCGACGTGCTGCCGAACCTGAAGCTGGCGCTGGCGGTCTACCCGGAGGCTAGGGTGAGCATCGACGAAAAGGACGGGCTCATCCTCTACCCCTCGTCGCCGCCGGTCGCGGAGAAGAAGATGCTCCGGGCTTGACGGGGATTGGACTCTACTACCGGTCCTGCCCCGGCCCCTCGATCTCTCGCGGCATCTCCCGCGCCACCCTGAACCGCTCGGCCAGCGCCCCCGGCGCCAGCCCTTCCATGGCACGCAGCACGTCCTTGGCCCCCCGGACGATCTCATGCGGGATGACCGGGCGCGGCATCCATCCCAGCTGCGTTGCCTCGCGCCTCCATGCCGCCGGGTCAGGCCTGCCATCCTTGGCCAGCTCCGCGTCCCGCTTCAGGTCGCCGGTGAGTCGCCGCCCCGGCCCGTCCTGCCGCACCTCCCGGCCCCGGCGGGAGAAGTGCTCGCGAACCCGGTCGGGGATGTCCTGCAACACTGCCGCGCCGGTGATGGCGTGGGCGGTCACATCGGCTCCAAGCTGACGCAGCCGGTCGGCGAGGGCGGCCTGATAGCAGGCCCCAATGCGTTTCACCTGCCCGGACAGCGCCATGGTGTGCAGCGCCCGCACCTTGCCGTCTTGCGTCATGGTGACGTTCGGCACGCTGTAGTGGGTGTGCAGGTCGGGGTCGCCGTGGGTGATGCGCCCATCCTCGAGCATGGGCTTGCTGGTGCCGTGCACGGTGGCGGCCCATGTGATGTGGCCGGGCAGCGTGCCGTCCCTCCCGCCAAAGCCCAGCCGCGCCTGCCCGATGACCTTTTCCACCTCGGCCATGGCCTCCTCGCCGGCGGCACTGTGAGCGTCGGCAAGGGCGGCCTGCTCCTCGGGCGTGCCGAAGGCCCAAGCGACGCTGATGGACTTGTCCGGGGTCAGGATGAAGTCGTAGGCCGAGATGCCCTCGGCATGGTAGCGCCGCCCCTCGATGCGCTTGCCGTCCAACGTGCGGCCCGCGAGGAGGCAGGCGACCTGGCGCAGAGTGAGCGGCTGATGGGGGTCGGCCTTTAGCGCTTCGGCAAGGGCAGGGGCCATGTCGGGCCGAAGCGTCGCCGGTTCCGCCGCGAGGTGCCGGGCCAGCGGCATGGCGGCGGAGGGTGTGGCGGCGGTGACCTTGGCGAACAGGAGCATGGGTTCGGGGCAGGTTCAGAACGGGTTCATGGCTGAACCTGTGGCGGCAGCCGCTTCTCGATGCGATCGAGCTGCTCCTGCATCTCGGCGATCCGCATCGCCAGCACCTTCAGGGCGTCGGAGAGTTCGGACGGCCCCTCCGCCGTGGCGGCCTCGACGATCTTGCCGAGCATTTGGGTGTGGAGGTCGAGCGTCGCCGCGATGTCCTCCAGCGTGACCGGCTTGTGCAATGGTGCAGCTCCACTCTCCGCATCCACGGATCATGGACGGTTCTGAGCCGCCCTTGCAACGGGTCTGTCCTGCCGGATAGGCTCGGTGCATGGGCGAGATGGAGCGCATCACGGCGGCGATCAGGGGCGGCAACACCCGCTCCCCCCTCTACCGCTGGATGCGGCGCAACCACGACGGGCTGGTGGCCGCGCTGGAAGGCGAGCGTCCCGATTGGAAGGTACTCACGGCGGAGTTCGCCGCCATGGGGCTGGTGGCGGATGGGACGCGCCCGGAAGCGGTGCGGCATCTGTGGTGGAGGGTAAGGAAGGCGACGGAGAAGGCACGGGCGAAGCGGCCCCGCATTGCACCGCCGCGTTCCGCTCCCGAAATGACGGGACATGACCCACTGGCAGCACTGAAGGCGGAGATGGCGAAACGGAGCGGGCGGAATGGCTAAGGGGCAGCCGGGGCCGGTGCTGGCCGTGGGGCTAGGCAGGGGCGGCGGGGGAAAGTCCACCGCCCTTGCTGAGATGGTCTGGCGGGCGAAGGCACAGGGCCGTGACGTGGTCGTGGCCGATGCCGATGCGCGAAGCCGCACCCTGTCCGGCCTGTTCCCGGAAGCCATTCAGCCCGACTCGGAAGAGATGCCGGACGTAGCGGCGTTCTTCACCGGCCTACTGAACCGGATGGTGAAGGAGAAGCGCAGCGCCGTGGTCGATCTGGGCGGCGGTGATCGCAGCCTGGTGGAGTACGGGCGCGACCTGAAACTGGTGGAGTTCTGCCGCCGCGTCGGCATTCAACCGGTGGCGATCTACTGCCTCGGCCCGGACGCGGAAGACCTGCGCCATGTGGTGACGCTGTGGGACGGCGGGTTCTTCCGGCCCGAACGTGCCGTGCTGCTGCTCAATGAGGGCGTCATTCGTCAGGGCCAGACAACGGTCGGGGCGTTCGAGCGCACCATGTCGTCGCCCGACTTCGAGCGCATCGTGAAGGAAGGTGCGGTGCCGGTGCTGTTCACGCGGCTGCCGGTGATGCAGCCGGTTCTGGCGGGTGGCGGGTTCTACGCCGTGCAGGGCCTCGATCCCGTGGAATCCTTCCAGTGTGAGTCGTGGTGCGAGGAGCTGGAGGCGCGGCGCGTGAAGGCGGGCATAGCTTCGTGGATGCCCTGACCAGCTTTCGCAAGCAGCTCGAACGCGCCGGAATCACGGAGGATAAACCACTTCACACGGTTCTCGTCACCGTCATGCAGGCCAGCGCGGCGGCGGAGAAGCACAGCGAGGCGATGGCGGGACGCGCGGCGGAACTGGCCGTGCGAGCGGTGGAACGCGAGCTGGACCGGATGCTGTGGCGGGCGCGGTTCGTGGTGTTCATCCGGGGCATGGTGGTTGGCGCGGCGCTGCTCGGTGCTGGTTACGGCGTCGCGAAGTGGGAGGCGGCGGGGTTCAGGATGCCCGCGTCAATCGTCCGCTAGGCGGTATCGAACAGGCCGATCTGGTCATTTGCCGGAGGCGGAAGATCGGCCAGCGTCATGCCGCTGCGCACGTCCACCAGCCCGTGCCCGATGCGCTCGACGGAAAGCGCCACATAATCCGGATTGAGTTCGCAGCCGATGTAACGGCGTCCGTGTTTCAGCGCGACATAGCCGGTAGTTCCGGAGCCATTGAAAGGGTCAAGCACCAGCCCGCCCTTCGGCGCTCCGGCGAGGATGCAGGGTTCAATGAGGTCAGTAGGAAAGGTGGCGAAGTGCGCGCCCTTGTAGGGCTTCGTGCTGACCGTCCAGACGGAGCGTCGGTTACGCCAGCCGTTCGGCGCGGCCTGTAAGGACTGGCCGCCCTCGATGCGACTGCGATGGCGCGAGTAGGTGTCGGAGGCAAGGTCTTTGCGGTCATCGGCGACCTGCGGCTTCCACTGTTCCGCGTTACCCCGTGCGGTGCCATCGGCGTTCAGATAGGAGAGGCGCGCATCGCGCACGAACCCGTTGCCGCTTGGATGGCTGCTGACAGCGGGCTCTCTGATGGCCTCGTGGTCGTAGTAGTAGCGCGCCGACTTGGTCAGCATGAAGATGTACTCGTGCGAGCGCGTACATCGGTCAGTGGTGGAATCCGGCATGGGGTTGGGCTTCGACCAGATGATGTCCTGACGCAGCCACCAGCCATCGGCCTGCAACGCAAGCGCTACGCGCCATGGGATGCCGATTAGGTCTTTCTGTTTGAGGCCGTCCTGTTTGATGCTACCCGTGCGCGTCTTCTTATGGGGGTGCGCCGCGATCTGACGTGCGGAGATAACAGAGCGGTCGGCCATCTGGCCAGTACGGCCTTGTGCGCCCCATGATCCAGCGTAGCTGTCCCCAAGGTTCAGCCATACTGTGCCATCGTCGGCCAACACGTCGCGCACGCAGCGAAACACCTCGACCATCTTGGCCACATAGGCATCGGGCGTTTCTTCCAAGCCGATCTGGCCGTCGCATCCGTAGTCGCGCAGACCGAAGTATGGGGGCGACGTGACGCAGGTGTTTACCCGCGCACCTTCGGCGGCGAGGCGCTTCAGCGTGTCACGGCAGTCGCCTTGATAGATTTTGGCATCCATAAAAATCCATTGTTCAAGGTTTCTCTTGGGTCTCGGCAGCAAGCATGTCGGCCACGAACGCATCCCAATCGGCCTGCACCCGCTCAAACGGTATCCCGCCCCAGCCCGCGACGCCGGAGCCGCACTCGCAGCGAAACTCACCACTCATGTGTCCCGTCTGGTAAAGGCCGACGCTGTATTCCGTGTCTCCGCAGCCGGGGCATTGATCGGGGAGTTCGGCGGGAAATCCGGCCATGAACGCTGCAAAATAATCGACGTCGTTCATGCCGCCTCCCGCTGCCTGAGCAACTCATCGACGTTGCAGCGGTGCACACGGAAAGAGATGCACCAGACCCACGGGTTAGCGTGCCATGATTCTTCGCCGTGGATGGAATGCCATAGCCAAGCAAATGCGTCTCTCGCGTCCGGGCGCGGGTCAGAGCAGCCGCACGGCTCCGAGACACCACAGTTCAGGCAGCCGCCATCCGTGATACCTTCGGCCCTCGCATCCTCCTCGCTGATGTCCTGCAGCCGCTGCACGCGCACGTCGGTGATCTCGAGCGTCAGGCGCGAAGCCCATCGGGGCATGTGGATGGATGGAATCGCCTTCAGCGGCAGCTTGTAGTCAGCGCCGATCCAGCGATCCCATCCCATGGCGTCACCAACGCGGGTCCCGTCGGCCGCATACTCGGCGTCGCACCCTGTGATCGCGTCGAGGGATTCTCGCACCCATAACAGGTCGCCGGGAATTCCGTAGGGGCACTTGACCTCACCGCCATCAAAAACGGCGTATCCGTCCAACATGTGCACGGCCGAGAACGGCCGAGAATCATCGTGGGTGAGCTGAGGCTTCACGATCCTCCGCGTCTGCGTCTTCCTGCCTTCCAGCAGGGCGCGGATCATCGGGCCGGAGAAGAGGATGGGGCGCGCTTTCATCGTCCTCTCCCTTCCCCGAACACGCGGATCATCTGGCGCTGGAGCTGCGTCGGCTTCGGCGCGTCGGCGCGATCGGCCTTGAGCTGTGCGATCATCGCCGGAGGGATGTCGGCATAGGCTGCCAGCGGGGCGCGCAGGTCTTCAGGGCGGAGTACCTCGCGCGGCTTGCCGCCGATCCACAGCACCAGGTTGTCGTCGAGGTCATCGTCGGGCAGGTCACGCGCGACGATGCCGAAGTAGCTTTGGAGTGGCCCGTCATACCCTACGGTCACGAGGTAGCCCGGCTGCTTCGAGGGGAGGCGGTGCTGGTTCATGCGCGCCCCCGCTCGACCTGCGCCTCACGTCCAGCCACCGCGCGCATGGTGTGGCTCCCCGGCTGCGCGGTGACGTGCTTGTCAATCTCCGGGCCCGTGATCCACGTGTCGCGCTCTCGGACATGCACGGGGCGGCAGAAGCAGCGGTCGCCGCGCTTGGCGAACTGCATGTGGTAGTAGTCGTCGATGGCCTCTCTGATGATGAACCTCTCCACGCCGTCGCGGTGCTCCCATGCCACGGGCGGCAGGATGTTCAGCATCTCGTCGAAGCGCTCGGGGGTGATCTCCTCCAGCGGGCGGCTGAGGTAGTAGGCGCGCATGGCCTTCTGGTAGTCGGCCTCGGTCATGATCTCGAAGCGGATGGGGGTGCCGTCGCGTTGCTCGATGTGGGCGGCGTACCGGCGAGCCTCGTCCATCTTCGCTTCGGCGATGGCGCGCGTGGCAACGTAGGAGAAAATCTGCGGTGGGTAGGTGCTGGCGATTAGGATGCTGTCATTCATAAATTCTCACTGGTCAGGGTTAATCAGTAGCGGTCTCCGGCACGCCTTCATCCTGCGGAGGTCCAGCTCGGTGACGCGTCGCTTCCCGCTGCGCTTCATCGAGATCAGCGGGCGCGTGCAGCCGAAGTAGTCGGCGGCTTCGTCGTGCGTGCGGAATCGAGCGTCGCACCAGGCGGCGAAGTCGGTGGGAGTCATGCCGCACCGCCTTTCGCCTTGGCGAGGGCAGCGCGGGCCTTCTTCACAGCAACATTCAAGAGTGCTTCGTCAGGAAAACCGTGGTCGCAAGAGGCGTACCAGTCCCAGAAGGACGAAACGGCATCAAGCAAGTCGGGCGCTGCTGAGACGAGATGCGCGTTCTCGGCGCTCACTGCTACACGGTACGGTCTTGGCAGCATGTCTGCGAGAATCGTGCCGTCCGGTGCGGTCACCCGATAGCCTTGGATGCCGTGCACGGCCAGTTCTTCATCGGGATGTGGCACCAAACGAGCCGTCCAAGGTCCGGGAGTGTGCTGTGTCATCACCGCCCTCCCTCGACCTCGAAGAACGCCTTGACGCTCTCCTTCGTGGCCTCATCCACGAGCATGGTGTTGCAGTTGTCGTCAGCGATGACGATGGCGAGGTGGCGGCGGTCCTTCATCATCCACACGTTGAGCACGGTCAGGCCGACGAGGATGATGCCGTAGAAGATCAGCGCACCGCGAAGCTGGAGGAGGAGACTACGCATCGTAGCCTCCCCGGTGAGGATGGCGGTTGAGCCACGGCGTAAGCTCGGCCTTCAGCGCGGCAGCCTTGGCGTGACTGGCGGCGCAGTCCTTCATCACGCGCAGGCAGTTGCGCATGGAGATGAGGTCCTGCTCCTGCTGGTGGCGCATCTCCGGGAACGGATAGGCCTGCGGGGTGCGGGCCTGCTGGAACCGCTCGGCGAGCTGGATGGTCTTCTCGGCGTAGCGGATCAGGTCGGTGAGCAGTTCGCCACCGGCCATGCAGGCCTTGTGAGTGGCGGCAGCGCGGTCTTTGCCGAATCGCCAGTCTATCGTCAGTAACGCGGCCTGATAAGCTGGCGAGTTTGCGAGTTGGTCATGCATAAGTCCTCCCTTGTTGTTACCTGTATTATGGTAACGCTTGTTACAGAAGCAAGATGTATTTAGGCAACAGGTAGTGGCGGGACCCGGAGGCCCCGCCGTACTGGTCACGCCTCGGACGGTGCCTCCTCCCTCTCCTTCGGCTCGCGGATGGCGAGGCGGGTGTTCTCGGTGATCACCAGCGGCACGTCGAAGGCGATGTTCCAGCCCTTGCCGTCCTGATGCTCGAAGGCCACGCCGACCTGCCGCCACTTGCTCTTGTCGGTGCGCTTCTCGCCCTCCTTGATGAAGTAGAGCGGCATCAAGCGGGTCTTCGTCATTTCGTTGGCCATGTCAGGTACTCCTCTGTGTCTGTGTTCAGCCCTCGCGGGCGCGACACGAGGGCCAGCCGGTCAGACGGCCAGAGCAAGCTGAGGGGAAAGCGCAGCTCCCCGGCTGCACAAGCGAAGCGCGGAAGCTGGGGATACGGCTTGCTCGGGACGGCGAGGATGGCAGAGGGGGAAGCGCCGCGTGGCGACACAGGCCTCAGCAGGCAGTCCCACCATGGCCCTACGACCAAAAGAAGCCATGCCGCGCCGGTCCTACCTCCACGCGGGAGGGCTGAGCGCCGCAGTCAGAGCAGCGCAGGCGGTCGATGAGCTGGTAGAGCCGGGCGGTGTCGGGCAGGCCGTGCTGACGTGCCGTGGCGCCGATCGGCAGGATAGCCGTGCGTCCGCAGCCGCAGGAGAGGCGAAGCCACCAGGTGCGGCGGTCAGTGTGTCGTCGTCGGGCTTGGTGCTCTGCGGTTTTGGGGATTAGGCGGGAGGGAGAGAATGTCGTCCACGCTCCACCCGGCGGCCCGCCGCCGACCAATGGTGTTCTTCGAGAGACCAACTCTCTTCGACCATTCCGTGTGCGTCAGGGTCTCGCCCTTGTAGGTAAGGAATTTCGTCGAACGACGATTGCGATTTTGCTCCGCGTGGGTGGCCCAAACACAGTTTTCTGGGGTGTAGTCACCATTGACGTCTTTGCGCTCGATGGTGTGCTTGGGAGATGGCTTTGGCCCCATGTCGCGAATGAAGTTACGATAGTCATTCCATCTCGGGCAGACCTTAATGCCTCGTGCGCCGTAATTCTTGAACGCGCGGTTGTTGGGATTATTGCAGCGGTCCCTCATGTGTATCCATGTTTTGTATTCGGAAGGTGTTTTGCGGCCCTTACGCTTCGCTCCGTGTATTCGGTTCAGACCAGCGCATCCGCAGCTACGAGAATCGCCTTTGACGACCGAAAAAAGATACAGGATGCGCTCTTTCCCACAATCGCACCGGCACTTGTAAGTGAAGTGCTCATTCAGGTTAGGAGCACGCTCTACTAGGGTCCAATACCCAAAGCGGTCCCCCGGTTTTACTGAATCGACTAAAGTCAACGAAGACATATAGCGGACATATTAGACGATATTTACATGAGATGCAACATACATGGGCCGTAGGGTTTGGGCGCTCGCATGTCCACTGGCTTCGGGCTGCCGTCGAGGTGGCGCGACATATGAGAACAAAAGCAGAAAATGCGGCCTGTGAGGAAGGTCCAATGGGCGGAGAGGCTGGATTCGCTTGAACGCTGCGGTTGGGTTCCGTTAGCGAGAACGCTCACGGAAAGCGGAGCGCGGCGGCATGCGAGAGGCCCGCCACAAGGCGCTGCTGCGCAAGGCCATATCCGCCTGCGTCGCGGCGATCGAGGTTTACAACAAGCCGGTCATGCCGCACCGGGACGAGACGTTCGCCATGCTGGCGGTGAACGCGTGGGAGCTGCTGCTGAAGGCGCGCCTGGTGAAGGAGGCGGGCAACAAGCTGCAGGCGATTCAGGTTCTCGTGCCGGTGACGGGGAAGGACGGAAAGCCGACCAAGCGGCTCCGCGTCGAGAAGAACCGGTCCGGCAACCCGAAGACGATTTCGCTGGTCGAGGCGATGAGGCGCGTCGCTGCACTGCCGAAGCAGCGGCTGGAGAAGGCGTGCGCGGCGAACATCCTGTCGCTGATGGAGATCCGCGACAACGCAGTGCATTTCCTGAACCATGACCCGGAGATGGCGCGGCGGACCCATGAGGCGGGCACGGCCTGCATCCGCAACTTCGTGGCAGCGGCAGGGGAGTGGTTCGACGAGGACCTGAGCGAGCATCGCTTCATGATCCTGCCGCTCTCCTTCGAGACCGTGACCGGACCTGCCATTGCAGTGCCTGCTCGCCGGTCACGGCAGGCCGCGAACCTGATGGCTTACCTTGACCGCACCGGGGACTCGTACCCGGTCACTCCGGGCAACCGCTACGCGGCGTCCGTGAAGGTGGAGACCCGCATCGTCGGGGCACGCAACCTCGATGCCATCGCGGTGCGGCTGACGTCCGGCGCCGACGCCCCGGAAGTGCGGCTCACTGACGAGCAGGTGGCCGGGACCTGGCCTTATACGTACCATGCGTTCACGGCGCGGCTTCGCAAGCGGCTCCCGGGCCTGAAGCTCAACAAGGCGTTCCATGACGCCATGAAGCCGATCAAGCAGAACCCGCGCTTCGTATTCCGTCGGCGGCTGGACCCGCGCGATCCGAAGTGCACGGTCTACAAGGACTTTTTTAGCGACGCCGCGGTGGATGCGGCGGTGAAGGTACTCGAGCCGCTGACGCTGATCTGAGGCCCCTACCCCGGCTCAGCGAGCGGGAATTTTCCATAAGATATGTTATGGGGCAAGTAGATTGCGGCCGAGTTGAAGGGCTTAGACCCGTCCTCTTCCATAATACGTCTCTGATCCATGCCCGGCAACGCCCTCCGCTCGGCTCGCTCACCCGCGATAATCGTTGCGCGAGGGTTAGCCACTGTTAGAATGGCTCCAACTAGTGAGGAGCATTGGAAGAAGTACCAGCTAGTCTGCCGGAGTATTGGAGCGGCGAACCATTTAAGAGTGATTACATCTGCGCGTTGGGCAGCATTATGTCGGAGAAAATAGTAGACCTGCGCCACTGCCGATCTCTGGCGCAACTCGTCTCTGAAGCTAGTGCGGCTAAGGCCAAGTATGTGATTGCTGGCCCCTTCCGGGTCGGGGCGGGTCGGAAGCGCGAAATCCCTTGCTTGTATGTAGTTGGCGGAAAACGATGCCGCACCATCAGAAATGTACTTACCGACAGGGCAAGTGATCGCAGGCTGATCAAGAAAAAATATCGAGAGGACATTGAGTGTCGGGCACGTCTGATGGTGGCCAACCACAAAAAGCGAGCGCAGCAACTCGGGATTCCTTTCGACTTGGACGCTACCTTCGTCGCGGAGAAAATACGGGCAGGGAAGTGTGAAGTCTCCGGGGTAGCGTTCGATCTGCTCACCCCACTAGGGCCGTTCTCCCCTACCCTCGATCAGCGACTGGCTCAGGGCGGCTACACCAAAGACAACGTCCAAGCTGTCTGCCGAATCTACAATCTGATGAAATCGAATTATGCCGAGGCCGATGTGCGGCATTTCCTAACGCAGGCTGCGGCGAATCTCACGTGACGTTATAACATACTCAATCGTATGATAAGCCCCGCTTACCGCGCATTTGTCGAAGGCTGCCCTGTTTGCGGAGAAACGGGCATTCAGAAGGGCTTGGCCGCAGCCGTCCGGATGCCGGTGATCGTCCTGCGGGGACGCTCAGGCCGCTTCGGCAGCCTCGTCGAACAGGTCAGGCTGGGCGGACATGCCAAGGGCCACGGCGTAGAGGTCCAGCATGTGCTCCTTCTGCTGGCGCTCGTCGGTGTCCAGCTTCCTCAGCTTAAGGATCTCCCGCATCGTCGGCACGTCGAAGCCATTGCCACGCGCCTCGGCGAAGACGTCGCGGATGTCGTCCGCAATGGATTGCTTCTCTTCGGTCAGACGCTCGATGCGCTCAATGTAGCTGCGAAGCTGATCCGCCGCGATATTCCCCACGGTAGCCATTTAACCCCCCTTTATTATTGTTGAACGTCAAGTATAGATACCATAAATAGTCTAACGCGCAACTGAAAGCGGATACGGATGGTTGCCCCCTCCCCTGCCCCGTCGCAGCTTTTCCCCGGTGTGACGATCGAAGCCGATGGCAGCCTGCGCTACACCGGCGGCGGCGTGGCGTCGGTCGGATACGTCAACTGGGACGCGGCTGAGCGCGGCGCGGTGCTCGACGGCATTTTCACGCCGGAAGCGCTACGCAAGCTCGCCGAGCACATGGAGCGGCACATGAAAGGCCGCGGACAGGCCGGGTGAGGCCCCCTCCCCTCATCGCCGCTCTCGGCGGCATCCTCGCCTGGCTGTGGCGCGCGCTGTTCGGCCCACGGCTGCCGCACGGCTGGTCGGCCGCGTTCATCGCCTCCGATGACTTCCTGCGCACGCGCCAGTGGGCAGCGGTGCGCTACGAGGCGCTACGCGCGAATGACGGTCGCTGTGAACTCTGCGGACGCGGCAGGCATGAAGGCGTCCGGCTCAACGTCGACCACATCCAGCCGCGGCATAAGGCCCCTCACCTCGCCCTCACCTTGAACAACCTGCAGGTCCTCTGCGGCGGTGAGGGTGGCTGCAATTCCGGCAAGGGCGGGCGCCATCATGATGACTGGCGCTCGCCGGAGCATCCGCACCGGCCCCGGCGGCTGCGGCTACGCTTCAGGCGCTCGGTATGACCGTCCGACCGTCGTTCGGTAGAACGGTAGCACAGTTTATCTAGTCATACGTCCGACGGCGGCGCTGTGGCTGAAGCTCGGACGGTGGCACGGGGTAACCAGCTTCGTGAAACACGCGCGCGACGAGGCGACGCAGACCCCCCTCCCCTTCCGCCGCCTCGGCCAGCATTTTGGCAAACGGCTTCGATGCCTTGAACGACATCATAAGGACAGGCTCGGCTGCCGGCTTCGTCGCAGGCGGCAACGGCGCAGGCGGCGGCTGAACCGCAACGGGTGCCGGTGGGATGATCGGCTCCGTGGGCGGAGGCGGCGGAGCAGTCACGACGGGCTGCGGCGCAGGCGGCTCGGGCGGAGCGGCTGGCGGTGGTGACGTCGGAATCAGCGTCGCCGCTATGGGTGCGAGGGCCGCTGCCAACTCCTTGCTCGATGGCCGTGGCGGAGCCTGACCCCCCTCCCCCGGCTCCTCAATGCGCTTGGGCTTGAACGCGGCCATCAGGCAGCCCTCCGCGCGGGCTTGGCTGGTATCGCGCCGAGGCCGATCAGCTCGTCCACGACCTTCCCGGTATGCAGGCCGATTTTGCCGGACATCGGCACCTTCCCGGACAGCGTCAGCTTCCCGAAGTCGGACAGGTCGGGAAAGAAGTTGTCCAGCACGGGCGCGCCCGACGCCTCGAGGTCGGCCAGCACGGCGCGCTCGACCAGTCCCTTCGGATTCCAGCGTGACCGCACAATGGCCACCGGGATCTCCCGGCGGCTCGCTTTGGCGAAGGAGCCGACCTGCCGCACCATCCGCATCGCTTCCACCGTGCTTGCCCGGTCGGGCATGACCGGGACCAGCACGTAATCGGCGGTGCCGGAGGCGAAGGCGGCAGTGGTGTTGCCGAAGCCCGCCGTGTCGATGATCACCACGTCATGCTCGGCGGCCTGCTGCTGGGCATGATCGACGATCTCGTCCTGCCGCACCTCAGCGCTGCAGTCGAACGGCGCACCCTCATAGATGCGGTGCCATTGCGCGAAGCAGGCATTCGGATCGGCGTCGATGACGGCCACCCGGTATCGCATCGCGGCCAGCGTCGCCGACAGCACCATGCTCAGCGTCGACTTGGCGGTGCCCCCCTTCCCCGAGGCCACCGTGATGATACGTCCCATAGAAGTCCCCCGTCGGACGGTATGACCGTACCCCTCGGTCCGACCGTACCCCTGTAACTCGTCGGACCATAAAACCGGGCCGACGGTCGGATCAATCTTTCTGGCCGACGGTCAGACGGTTCTACGGCGTATGGTCATTCGAGCCACACCGAAGGACGGTATGACCGAAAGACCGACAGACCATAGATCGGTCAAGACGGGGTGATGGTATTACAGTAACTCGGTGAGACGGTCGGACCCGTCGGACCGTCCTGCGGTCTGACCGCTCTGCCAGTAGGACTGTCGCTCCGGAATGACCGGTATTACGTTTGCCGTCAGACAAGTACGTCGGTATGACGGGTCCGACTGTCAGACGTGCCTTGAGCGATAACCCCTGACAGGTATGACCACCGCAATGTCGAACCGATCGGACCGTCGGACCGTATGACGGATGCCGTCAAGTGCCTGCAAGTTCTTTAAATGACAGTACGAGCGGATCGGTACGAGGCGCATGGACCTCGCCCCACTGCTCTTCCGAATACACCTGCACGAAGTCCACCTGACCCCGGCGGAACGCCTCCACCAGTCCGGCCAGATTGTATCCGGTCACCTGCACCCGGACGTCCCGACACTGCAGCCAGACCCAAGCGACATGGCACTGCCCGGCATCGGCCTCCTCCGCCGCGTAGCCGACGCTGCGGATCTCGGCGATCGGAACCAGCAGCCCTCCCGCCGGCTCGCCGCGGCCGGGGAAGGGGGCGTCGCGGAACTCCACCATGACGCTGTCCGGGTGCTCCCGGCCCCATGGCCGGTAGGGCACAGCCTCGGCCCGGCCCTGCCTCTCCAGCCAAGCGGGAAAGCTCTCCGACATCGCCGCACCTCCTGCGGTAGCGTAGCACGGCCCGGGGCAGATCGGCGTCGCATCAAGGCGGCATAAATGCGGAAGCCCTTATTTGACGCCGTCACGCAATCACGCCACAAAGGTTCGCAAGAACCTGTAACTGCACCTTTAGAAAAACCACTCTTATGCCTGAAGCTGCCTTCTACCGCAGCGAGTTCAAGAACCACTCCCGGCGCAGCCCGCTTTCACCGGAGGCTGCTGCTGCTTACCGGACCGGCTCGAAGTCGGTGGTGAGCCACAGCCCGATCCGCAACATTGCTTACCGCTCCGGGTCCGCCCTTTTCGACGAGCAGGAGCAGACCGGACACGATTACACGAACCGGGCGCGGCGGATCATTGAGCGCAGCGCCATCTGGGCCCCACCTGGCGCTCCTGACTGGGCCACTGACCGCCAGCGGCTATGGACCGAGGCGCTGAAGCTCGAGACCCGCAAGAACGCCCGGTGGATGAAGGAGAACATCCTCACCCTCGACTATGGCCTGAACCGCGACCAGCGATGGGCGGCGGTCGAGAAGTATGCCCGCGACGCCTTCGTCCGGCGCGGCATCATCGTCGATGCCTCGATGCACCGCTACGGCGCGCTGGTCGAGCCGACCGACGAGGACTTCGCCGAGAAGCTGGCGGAGTGGCAGGGCAGGGGGCATCCCTTCCTCGACGAGGCCACGGCGCTGAAGACGGACGCGGTGCATGTCATGGTCGAACGTGCCAAGGACGGCACGCTGCGGGGCTACCGGCTCTACCAGCCGCACGCGCATCTCTCTCTGCTGACGCGCTCGATCGGCCCCGGCGGCTTCGGGCCGAAGCTGGAGATGATGAACCAGAAGCGCCAACTATTCCTCTGGCGTCAGGCGTGGGAGCAGCACCTCAACGAGGCGCTCGCCGCCGCCGGGAGCACGGCGCGGGCGGATTGCCGCAGCTACTTCGCGCAGGGCATCGACAAGAAGCCGACCAGGCCGCACGGGCTGGCCAAGCGCCTGAAAGCCCCGTCGGAAAAAATGCAGAAGCGCATCGCCGAGAACCACGACGTCAGTAGCTGGAATTACGCGCTCGATGTCGCGCGGCGCTCGGCGCGGCTGGTCGGCCCCATCGCTGGCGCGCTGGCGACGGGTAATCCCATCATGCTCGGCGTGGCGGTAGGTAACGCCGTGGCGCAGGTCTCGGCAGGGCAGGGGAGGGACCGCCTGCCGCCGCGCTCTCCCGGGGTCTCCTGATGGTGCGAGGACGCCCTCAGCACCACACCAAAGCCGTGGTGACGACGCCGCCAATGATGGAGGCGGGGCCAGTGCTGACGGAGGATGACCCCTATCTCGGCCCCGGCGCTCCCTACCGAATGATGCGCCTGGTGCGCGGCAACCGCTCCGCCAAGCGATGCCGCCTGCGCCCGGCGCAAGGGCCGGGGCATAACCCGAAGTGGGCATACATCTTCGATCTCATCGACGATTTCGAGCGGCACGGCAGCCGCACGGCGCAGAGCATCACGATGGTCACGAATGTCGGCACGTTCCAGATCGAGGGCTTCGGCCTCGATGTGCCGGGCGGCCTGTACGAGATGCTCGAGCAGGAACACGTGCTGGAAGTCGCGGCCTATGACGTGAGGCGGCACGGCACGAAGCCGAGCGGGCCCTACGTCAGCGCCATCCGCGAGGTGCTGGAGGCGCAAGGGAAGCCAGAGCCGCAGGAAGAACCAGACGAGGGCGAGCGCCACGAAGGGGCGCGAGCCGCGTAGAAAAGCACGGGCCGAAAGACCCGTGCCGTTCCACACGGGCAGGGGAGGGGCCTAAGCGGCCTCCTCCATCTCCTCCTCGTCCGGGGCTTCGGCCTTCGGCTGCAGCGAGTGCAGGAAGTCGGCGGCGCGTTGGGCATGGGCCGAAGCTTGGAAGATGAAGCGCTTGTCGTTCTTCAGCGCCTTGAGCCATGACGCGATATAGGAAGCGTGCTCCTGCCTCGGGTCCGGCTCGATGCCAAGATCGGCGCAAAGGAACACGGAACCCAGCTCGGCAACCAGCTCCTCCTGCGCGTAGCCCTCATCGCCGAAGCGCTTACGCCCGAAGTCGCGGTCGAGGCGGCTCGGTGCCTTGGTCCAGTGCACCAGCTCGTGCAGCGCAGTGCCGTAGTAGGCCTCGGCATCGGCGAACGTCTCGAACGGGGGCATGCGGATGCGGTCTGTGGCCACGTTGTAGGCTGCGACATTCCCGCCATGCTCGACACTCGCGCCAGTGTTGGCGATGAAGATGTCGGCGGCGGTGATCCGCTCCATGTCGGTCTTGGGCTGCACCGCCTTGGCGTAGAAGTGCGGGGGCAGGCCGTCGATCTGCTCCACGTTGAAGACGCTGTAGGACTTCAGGAAGAAGATGGAGCGCTCCTCGTCCGTCTCCTCGTCGCGCCGCTTGATCTTGTCGGCATAGGTGACGGGGCTGGCCCTCTCGCCCTTCCTGACCTGGCCGCCAAGCTCTGCGGCCTGCCGGTAGGTCATCCAGATCGGGGCGCTGTATCCCTTCGCCTCCGCTGCCATCCACAGCATGACAACATTAATTCCGCGATACGGAACGGAATTGTGGCGCAAAGGCCGAGTAATTCTCCCTGCCGCGTGCTCGGCATTCCAAGGCTTCCGCCAAGGTGGCGTTCCCGCTTCCAGTGCTGCGATGATAGCGTCCGTGACCGTCTGATAGATGTCCGCGCGCTCGGTGGCGGGCTTGCTGATCTTCCTCATCTTAATATCTCCCAAGAAAAGCGAACGCTTTCTTGGGAACGAGCCCTGCGGCGGCGAGCACGGGTGAATGCCGGAAAGCAGAAACGACAAGGTTGGTGCGGGCCGGAGCGCAGCGACTACTCGGCCTTGTCGTTTGTGCTTGTAGACAGAGGGCGGAGCCCTCCTAGATGAACTTGTTAGACAAATGAAATTCGGAAGCTACAATAAGCGTCATTCAAATAGGAGGACTTGTGTTTGAGATTATGCCGAGAGAACTACCGACAAAAGTGAAGGATCGCTTTGGTCAACGATACGGAAACCTGACCGCTATCACCTTTAGCCATGTGCAGCGCCAGTACGCGTGGTGGTGGTTTCGCTGTGACTGCGGCGTGTATGTGCTCAAACGAGCCGGAGACGCGGGCCACAATAGTCGGTCGTGTGGGTGTGCGCGGTCACCATATGGCGTTGGGAGGAGCCATTCCCTTCAGTCTCCAAAATTCCACGGGATGTCGAAGACAAAGCTCTATGGGCGTTACCGGAACATGCTCAACAGATGCTACTTCCCCGGAGAAATCGGCTTCCACAACTACGGAGGACGCGGCATCGCAGTGTGTGACGAGTGGCGCACTGATCCAAAGGCGTTTTTCGCTTGGGCACTCAACAACGGATATGACGAGAGCTTGGTCCTAGACCGAATCGACAACGATGGCGATTACACGCCTGAGAACTGTCGTTGGGTCACGCGCTCCGTTAGTAACCGCAACAAGCGGCCTCGTCGGACATAAGATACGCCCCCCTCTTATGGATGAAAATCCTCCGGAATGAGTTTTTTTCAACCATTGGACAAATCGGCCGCGTCAGCGGCCATGCGTCTGGCTATCCTCTCGAAGCGGTCGGACGCCCGGCGGAAGGCGTGGAAGGCGTCGCTCATCCCATCAACGGTGCTGAGCCACGGCTTCAGGTCAGGAGCGTTCAGCGCGCCATCGTCGATGAAGGCTCGCCACTCGGGGTCGGCGCGCTCGGCCAGCATGAGCAGGTGCCGCATCGCCCGCACCAGCTCGTCGAGGCCCGCCTGCGCGGCCCGCGTATCGTCGTTCCATGAGTTCAGGTAGATCGCCAGCCCCTGCGCGAAGCGGTGGCAGGCCGTGGAGAGGCGCAGGAAGGCCGCGGTGAGATCTGGTGGGGCAGGGGAGGGACGGCCCTGTCCCCATCGCTCCACGGCTTCGACCAGCCGCCACAACGCGGCGTCAGGGGCGGGCTCGTCGAGGTCACCGGCGAGCGCATGGCGTGCGGCGGCAAGGCCAAGGAGTGACGCGAGAAAGGGCCTGCGATGCATCATGCCTGGTCCCCTGACGTTTTGGCCCGAATTTGCACCGACTCCGGGACTCGCCGCAGGATGGGCGAATGTCCACCGAGCACCTGGTACCCGAGGACCTCCGGCAGCTCTACCACGTCCGGGAGTGGCGAAACGCCGCCGGCGTGCTTTCCACGGCCTGCCCGGATGAGTGGAACGACATTATCGAGATTCTGCGTTCCTTCCGCTTGCTCCGCTCGCAGGTCCTTACGGCGGGCGGCGGCCTGTCTCCCATTTCGCAGGGGATCAACAGCGCCTTCGACGCGCGGGGGTGGAAGGAGAAGAAGTTCGAGACGCGGATCGTCGTCGACGAGACGGAATACAAGAGCCCGACGCATCTGGTCGACTGCTTCAAGGGACGCGTCGCGCTGGAGTTGGAGTGGAATAACAAGGACCCGTTCTACGATCGAGACCTGAACAACTTCCGCCTGCTCTTCGACCTCCGGGCCATCGACGTTGGTGTCATCCTGACCCGTGCCAGCGAGCTGCAGGGCATCTTCGACAGTCTGGGGAAGGGGGCGAGCTACGGGCCGACCACGACGCACCATAGCAAGCTCTGGCCACGGATCGAGGGCGGCGGTGGCGGCGGGTGCCCCGTCCTGACGTTCGCCATCACTCCCGCGCTGTACGTCGATGACGGGGAGGAGGCGCTGAGGGCGGCCCTTGCTGCGCGGGAGGAGAGGCTCAGCCGCAGCCGGAGAAGGCGCGGGGGCGTGTCGGCAGCGGCGGGGTCTGAGGACAATGGCGAATCCGCCTGACAAGGCTCGCATGGGCGTCGGCTTCGCGATGTACGTGCTGGAGCACGAGGTGCGGGACGACCGGTTCGTCCGGATCATCGACGATATCGCTCGCCTGATCGCATCGTCGGAGGACGCGTGCGAGCGGGCGGTGGCTTCCGGGAACGACGATTTCGCAGACGCTGTGATCGCCACGGAGACGGACTATCTGGAAGACCTGATCGGTACGATCTTCCTGATGCTGCAGACCAAGATTCGACGTGTCGGTGAAGCGGCAATGGTTGTGTCGGACGCGCTGGAGCGTGGCTATGGCGCGGCGGCGAAGAAGTGGGCCAAGCCGCCGGTCGTGAGAGCCGAAGGCGGGGCGTACAACGGAACGCCGCATAGCCTCGTCGAGCTGGTCTGGGCGGTGGGGAACTACTTTAAACACCGCGACGAATGGTCGTCTGACGTGTGGACGCCGCCTGCAACCATAACGAAGGGCCTCAAGCAGTCCATCGCTACCCGAACCGTGGTTCAGAGCGTGGGCGTCGTGGAATCGTCCACCGGCAACATGCGGACCGCACTGGAGTTCTTCGGCGTCGATCCTTACTCATCCTGCGGCAAGCTGGCTCAGGACGTGCAGGCGTGGGCCGACACCCTGCTTGACGATGCGCGGGCCGCTGCGAAGGCGGCACAGGGAACGCCGTGAAGGTTTAGTCGGCCTCGGCGTACTGCTGGCGCTCCGCTGCCGAATTGTGGGAGTAGGTGGGCCAGTTCGGCGCGTAGCTCTCGTCGGCCTGGTCGCCCCACACGGTCCATCCCTTGCGGGCGCCGCGCGCGAACAGTTCGAGCCGGGGAGTGAAGCTGCATGCCTCAATGATGGGGTAAATCTCGTCTGGCTTGCGGGAGTGCTCGCGCTTGCGGGTCTGGAGGTAGTTCACCTGCGTCCGGCCGGGATCAAGCGTCCGGGCGTTCTTTCCGCGCACCCCGAAGAGGACCAGCTCGGTCACGTTGCGGAAATAGAACCCGACGCCGCGCCCGTCGCTGCCGCCGTCCTTCCTGATCTTCCGCCAGACGATGTTGGACTTGTAGTCGAAGCCCCACGCCTTCATCACCGCCAGTCCCTCGGGGAGGAGAGCGTTCGGCACCCACAGATAGAGGTGTGACGGATCGGCGGCGAGCTGCGAGACCGGCAGCTTGGAGATCGTCGAGACGTCGAGTGTGCCGTACCGGGACAGGCGGCGGTGTTCCGGCGCCATCTTCCCGGTGCGGTTGATAAACTGCCATGGAGGGTCGGCGAGGATCGTGCCGAACTTCTTCCCGCCGGCGGCGGCGAGGAGATCGGCGGATGGATCAGGCGCGTTCTGCAGTCGGGACACGGCGTAACTCCACACGCGCCGGACCTAGCCGGACCTTCAACGGAAGGAAAGACTCGCACGGCTTGACTCGATTCGTCCAGCGCATCAGGGGCCTCTGGTTCATAAGCGTCTCAAAAGAGAGTCAGTTGCTGCGGCTTCCCGCGCGGTCTCATCGGCTCGGTCGAGACGGGTCGGCTGATGACGGGGGAGGGGGGTTCTGCAGGAATATCAGCCGCTTGCCCGTTGGTCGCGACAGGCGTGTCGTGAGCAGGGCTAGAACAACTCATGCCACCGGTTCCCATTTTCGGCGTCCCATCGCCGCGACGTGGTGAGAGCTTTGGCGAGCGTCGGAAAACGCTGGATGCGGAGTGCGCCGTTGACGCGCTTCTGCAAGGTGAACCCGCTGCGGCGGAGAGGAATGATGCCGCGCCGATAGCGGACATAATCCACCATCTCCAGTAGGTCGGACGCATCTTCAACACTCGGTTTCTCAATGCTGTACCGGGCGAATTCGCCATGGTAGCGCAGCGCCATGGCATCATAGACACGGGCAGCTAGCTCCGGCGTTGGCAACAGGCACGTCCGAATCTCTACGCCATCAAGGACAATGGTGGCGTTCCAGCCGCCACGACGTTGGACGATGCCTTTGTACGGCTGCTGGCTGTGACGCCGCTTCTTCGAGTTGCGCGCATTTTCACGATGCTCACAGAGGCGCAGATTGCAGCGCCGATTATCGAGCGTGTCGCCGTTGATGTGATCGACATGTTGGCCGGGCTTTGCGCCCGTGACGATCCGGTGCAGCGCGACGCGGCGGCCATTCTTGTGGCGGATGCAGGCGTAGAAGCCGCCATGAAGGCCGCCCTTCGTGCGGTAGAGCTTTGCGCCGTCGAGTTGCTCGAAGTCGGCTCGGTCGATCTTGGTTAGCAACCCGCCGAAAAGCGTTACTTCGATATACTCGGCATCGGTCATAAACCCTCTCTGCAATGATTATAAGCGATTTGAAATAAATGTCTAACGAGAACTGGCCCCGGTGGGTGTTGTGCAACTCGAGATCGTGGAACACGGTGCCGAGCACGTCGGACGGCTCGGCGTCGAGCGCCATGACCAGCTCGCCGAGCATCATGGAGAACCGCTCCACCTCCTCCTTGCTGTAGCGCTTGACGATCTCGAGGTAGCGCTTCTCGCGCTCCGCGCGGTGGGCGAGGTCGACGGAGTTGCTGATGGCGATGGCGGACATCTCGCAGAAGTCGGCGAAGACCTGCCATGTGGGGTGGCGGTAGGCGTTCTGCTGAATCAGCTTGATGAGGTTCTTGCGGTGCTGGTCACTGGATGTCGGCACATAGCTAATCGGGGTGAGGTTGAATCAGTCACAGGTCGAGCACGCCCTGTCCGGGCACTTCCATGCGTCGCCGCATGAGGCGTCCGACGTGCGAGCGAGGCATGGCGGCTGCCTCTGGGTTGAAGCGCCCTAGCTCGCCCCACTGGTCGGCCATAGCGTCGGCGACGCCCTCGAAGAAGCGGGAGCGTTCCTTCCATCGGTCCTCGCTGGGCGGCATCCGGTGCACGCGGCTCTCGCGGCCCTCGACGATGTTGGTGGGCCGAAGGGGAGGGAGGTTCTTCAGCCAGAAGCAGGTGCGCTTCGTCTCGCCATGCCCGAACTGCCACGGCTGGATGCTTTGCGTGAAGTCCTCATAGTTGCGGATGCGCTCCTTCGCGTGCCGGTGCATGACGGGGTTCTCGATGCAGATGCGGTCGATCGGCGCGTTCCAGAAGTCCGAGAACAGGGCCGCGCCCTCGTCCAGCTCGCGCCACATCTGCTCGGACGTCTTGCCCGGTGGTGGAGCGGTGAGCCATCGGACGCCGCTATTGCAGAGCCTGGTGCACGGCGGATGGGCCACCATGAGCAGGTCCCAGCCGTCATTCAGATGATCGCGGGCATCACCCTGAATGTGCCGATTGCTTCCGTCTTCTGCTGGCAGAAGGTCGCACGACCATGCGTCGTGTCCTCTTGCCAGAAATGCGTTTCGGACGATCCCGGAAAACTCGCAGGCTATCAGTACGCGTAGAGGTTCAAACGCTCGTTCCACAAACTCCGAGTGCTTTCTCCGGCGCGGGGCGGCCGGGCGCGTTGAATGTCATGTTGATGGGGAAGGGGGCGGCGAACCGCCCCCAGCCCGGTCAAGCGGCCTTAGCGAAGTCCGCCTTGATACCGGCAACCGCATCTTCGCTGAGTGCGATGAGTGCGTTCGCCACGCCGAGCTTGCGGCGCAGCTCCTCGGGCAGCGGCACCACCTCCTCCACCTCGTCGAGTGTCTTCGCGGCGTACAGGAATGTGCGATACTCGCTATGCTTCCGCTTGCGAATGTCACGCGCGGCGTCGGCGAGCTTCATCCAGTGATCGGCAGCGTCAGCCAGCGCCTGGTCGCACGCGAACGCTTCCGAGCGATAGCAGCCAGCCGCGCCGGGGATGTCGGCAAGGCGAGGCCTGACCACCTCAAGCAGCTCGTAATCGCGGTTGAAATTCACATCGAACACGCGCCCGGTGTCGAGGACAGCGAACCGGAGGCAGGTGTCTTTCCGCGTCACTTCGTAGCGGCGCAGGACAGCCATATCGGCCTCGGGATATTTGACCCGGAGAGTGGCGTTGATTCGCTCGATGAGATCATCAAGCGCGGCGGTCTCGGCAGCCTTGTCGCGCTTCTCGTCGTACTGGGCCATCATGTAGTCGAGGATGGCGTCGCGGCGTTCGTTGGTCAGTCTGAGTTTGGACATAAAGCCTCCTTGGTTGTTTTCGTTGTTGGCGTCCCGAAAGACGCGACCCCGTTCAGCGGGCCGTCGGCGGCTGCCGCAAGGGGCTACACGGTCGCTGGTGCGGGCCGCCCCTTGTGGCAGGCGACAGGCCCGCTAGGGGTCAGGGCGGATGAGGGACGGCGACGGAAACAGGGTAGGGGATCATGACCGCCCCCGTCCCGCTGCTCGCTCATCGCGGATGCGCGTCGCCCACGGCCCCAGCACCGGCTGCTTGTGCGCCAGCTCGACGGCGACGTGGTGCCAGTCGGCTTCGGCGAGCGCGGTATGCGCCCATGGTGAGACGAGGCCATCGTCGCGGGGAACGGTGCGCTCGATATGCCCCTCGGCGTACCGGCGTAACGCATTGGCGAGAGCGGCGGGGTTGTCGTCGAGCCGCTCAAGGTCGCGTGCCACCTCCGCGTCGGAGGCTTTCAGGTCACGCGCCCATCCGAGAGCTATGATCGTCTGCTGGGTTGGTCCATGGTCCATACGTGCTCCCTCAAGCGTTCAGCGCCTGCTCGGCGAAAGCCAGCGCCTCGTTCAGATTGCGGTAGATGCGCGCCACGTTGCGGTCGGACACGCGGTCGGCCACGACGGACTTCGCCTCGATGCCTGCCTGCCGCAGGTCTTCGAGCGCGGTGCGCAGCGTCTCCATGCGGGTGTGCAGTTCGCGGTAGCGCATCATGGCTTCAGCTCCGCTAGCGCCTGCTCGCGGGCACGGTTCAGCTCGGCCATCGCGTCGTCACTGCCACCCGCGTCGGGATGGCGCGTCCGGGCCAGCCGACGGTAGGCGGCCTCGATGTGTTCGCGCGTGACATCTTCACCCCGGGGATGACGCGGTGGGATACCTAGGACTTCGCGCCAAGCCCTACTCGGCGCGGGCAGCGCGGTGAACCCGGAGAACGCCCGGTCGAGCATGTCTCCCGTGCCCCAGCGAGCGATGCCGCGCATCGCTTCGATGGTCTTTGCAATGGCGTGGATGTTGTGCTCGACCTTATCCCAGTTGTCGCAGGCGAAGCACATCGGCTTGCCCTTGTACGCGAAATAGACAGCCACGCCGGGGTCGTCCGGTTGTGGTTGGCCGCTCTTCGGCAGGCCGTCGAGCCGCAAGGCAAGGTTTGTCGAAAGCACTTCGTCACGCGCGCCGAGGCGCTCCAACTCGGCGATAAGGCCATCGCGTGCCTTGCTGAAACCGGTGTCGAAGCGGCTGCGCTCGCGTCGCGCGGCACGGGGGCGACCCATAGGCCACGCAAGGGGAAATGCATGGGTCATCGTCCCCTCCCTTCGCAGCACCCCTGCGCCTGCATCCGGTCAGCCCATGACGTGAGGCGGTTCACCTCGCTGCCGGTGCGCTCCTGCCGGTCGCTCAGCTCCTCGAGCAGGCGACGCTGCCGGTCCTGCTGCGTGGCCATCAGCGCGACGCAGAGCATGGAGGTGATCGGGGCGATGGTCTGGAAGCGGAGAAGCGTGGCGGGGGTCATGCGTCCCCCTCCTTCGGCCAGTGGAAAGCGATGCCGTTCCGCTGGATGATGGTGACGCCAACATACTCAGGCGGCTGGAATTCAGGGCCGCCTGTCCAGCGCGCTTTCATGTGTGCTGGCACTTCGCCGTGCACCACGTTGCCGTGGTAATGCCCTCCGACGATCTGCAGGATGTCGCCGATTTGCGGCTCGAGGAGACGCACGCAATCAGGTGCTACGTAGAAGCGGGGCACAGAGCGCAGAATGGAGGTTTCAATGGTAAACTCGCATAGACCCGGCATGGGAACGACATAATGCGCCCATCCGCAGTAATTCTGTCTGGAAAGGCGAAAGCTATTTGAGTTGGTGCTCATGCCTTGAAAGAAGATGCCGTGATGCTTGGCCATCCATGCGGCGGCGAGGGGATCGTCGTAGTACCAGCGGGTCATGCGCCGCCCCCGCCAAAGATGCTGTAGGCGAGCGCCACAAGCAGGTTGAACGCGGACCAGAACCAGCGCTGGCCCGCACTGAGGTTGGGCGCGCAGTAGATGGCGCTTAAGAGCAGGAAGAATTCAGCGTTGCTCACGCCGCCTCCTTCCGCACCGTCTCGATGGCGATGCCGTAGGTGGTGAGCACGCGCACGAGGATGGCGACTTCCGGCGGGACGGGATGCCGCCCGGATTCCCAGTGCCAGATCGTGTCAGGGCTGCGCCCGATGATGTCGCCCAGCTCGGCCTGCGACAGACGGTGCTTGGTGCGGAAGCGGCGAACCGCGCTGCCGGGAATGCTGAATGGCAGGGTCGGCAGGCTGATCGGGTACTGTCCGACCAGCTTTGCCGACTTCAGGTGAACGCGCCGCTTTGTAGTCATAAATCAAGCAAGTCGAGTGAGTGAATAAGGTAAACATACCGAATCAGTCACATATAAACAAGCGGCAGTTTTGCCACACCTCTGTTAGTCCCAGTCGCGTCGCGGCCTGAACACTCCCGCGCCGGGATTGTCGCCGTACAGGCCGGAGCCGTCGCCGAGGGGCAGAATGCTGTCGAACAGGCTGCCGCCGTCGCCCGACGCCGACGGGTGCCGGTCATCCATGGGTGACGATCCGCCGCCGCCCCGGTCCCGGCGTTCGCCCGCATCATCCACGCCGGGGCTGAGGCAGTCGGTCATCCAACACACGCCGCCGAGTAGGACAGCCGTGGCGAGCAATGCCTGTCCCGGCGTGAAGCCGCCGCGCTGCTCCGGCTGGTAGGTCGGCGCAGGGAGAGGCGCAGGCGCAGACGGTGGCACATAGGCGGCCCGCGTCGCCGGGGGCGTGTAGGCCGGTGGCACGTAGCCAGTCACCGGTGGGGCAGGGGGGATGTAGCGGTACGCGAGCCGCTGCGACGGCTGCGGTGCGCAGGCCTGCAGCGTGGCGAGGATGGCGATGCAGGACAGGATGGGGCGGGACATGACTGATCTCCTCAGTTCATGACGGAGCGGATGTGGGAGGGCAGCCGGGCGCGCATGACGCGCTCGCTCGGGGAGGCGCGGCGGGACGGTGCCGAGACGGCCACCGTGACGCGCTGCGCCTTCAGCGGCTTGGCCTTCTTCGGCAGCTTGAAGCGCGTCGTCATCGGCGGGTTGAGGCTGTTCGCCATGGCCCGGCACAGAACGGACGCGCCGAACAGGACGGCGAACATGGTCCATGCCTCGTCCGTCGGCAGCATGTGCTCCTCGGTGTAGAGCGCGACGCCGATGACGATGAACGGCCACATCAGCTTCGAGCCGAACACGCGGCACAGGAAGTAGAGCTGGTAGCGGAAGCTGTAGCGGGGGAAGAGGAAGCCGAGCATGGGTCAGATGCTCCCCTGCCGAAACTGCGCGGGCATCCACGCCGCCTTCGAGGAGCGCCATGTCTGGCCGCCCTTGAACAGCACGGCGTCCACGATGCCCCGGTTGGCACGTCCGCCGTTCCTGAGCGTGGTGAAGTGCGCGGGCAGGACGGGATACTCAATCACCTGCTGCGACGAGCGGCTGCTTCCGAGATTCCAGTTCTCGCTGCGGCCACGTCCGCCGCCACCGCCCGTTGCGCCCCAGCTATGGTTGCGGTTGTCGCCTTCCCCCTGCCCCTCGTTCTCGCTGTAGGATTCACGCCACTCTTCGCGCTTGGCGATAGTATCGGCCGCCCACTGGTTCGTATCGACGCAAGAGTTGGCGTGGAAGATTTTTGTCTGAAAGTTGCCCAGTAGCGCCTTGGCAGTATTCAGCGGGTTGCGGCCGCCCATCTGCTCGGCAACTCCCAAAATATTCTGGGTGAGCCAGACCGTCGCAGCCCGCGCGCCGCGTGCGGTACTTTGGAATTCCGCGTCGTAGGGCGAGGCGAAGAGATGCCCTTCGTCGGCCCACAGGAACACGGGGCGGCCCCGGCTGCCGCGCCGCTCGGTGGCGCGCTGCCACAGGTACTTGAAGATGTGCTGCGCGAGATGGCCCGCCTCGTTCCAGACCTTCAGCGGGAAATCGAGGACGATGATCGCCCCCTCGTGCGTCATCTCCGGCACGATGGTGAGGTCGGTGCCGAACAGCTCGTGCATCGGCCCGGATAGCAGCGGGGAGAGATCGGCGGACAGCGTGGCGACCAGGTTGCCCGTGGTGCGCGGATCGGGATTGGGCAGCCGCTTGGTCAGGTAGTCCCGTGCCTGCTCGAAGTCGTGCTGCTTCATGGGATGGACGGGACCGGCTTTGCACTTCATCAGCGTGGCGTTCATGAAACCGTTCAGGTACGCCATGCCGCTCAGGTCATCCGGCTTCGGCGGGCGCGACTGGATCAGCTTCAGGAGGTCGGGCAGCGTGATGTCCCCGTAAGCGCACCACAGCACTGCCGAGCCGTGCGCGAGGAACTCGCGCGAGGACTTACCCCAGAAGGGATTGTCGCCGCCGCCGACGGGCGAGCCGACTTCCCCGGACGCGGTGCGAAGGACATGGGTCAGCACGGCCACGGTGTTGGTGACGGGGTCGGTGTCCGACGCGGCAGCCATGGCGTAGCGGAGGAAGTTGAAGCGGTAGCGGCCGGAGCCGTCGAAGCGCATCAGGGAGCGCTGGCGACCGGCGAGGCGGCACAGCGCCTCCCAGCGGTCGGCCTCGTCTGGCTTGGCGCACAGGACGATGCCGCCCCAGCCCGCGCGGGCGAGGGCAAGGGCGATGGCATACCCGCTGGCGCTGGTCTTGCCGGAGCCGGGGGCCCCGATGATCGCGGTGCCCTCATAGGCATCGCGGACGCGCCACACGTCGCGGCCAAAGCGGAGCAGGGGGGCTTCATGGTGGGAGAGGCAGGCGCTTGGCCAGAGTCGCATCGTTGCCGTCCTTCTGTTGAGGACGGCGGGCCGGTCGCGGTTATGATGGTGTCAGGACGATCGTCGCCTGGTCAATGGAATTCTGCTAAAGGCACGCTCCTTATCAGGAGGCCCGATATCATCATGGCCGGAAAGAAGGATGGCGGGGCGGCTGAAGAGGTCGACACGGCCGCGGCACTGAGACAGTTGCAGGCGCTTCAGAAGGCTCACCTGACTGCAGGCATAGCGTCCCAGCCCGGCATTGGGTTGGGGATAGGGCTGCTCGCTAAAGCGATGGTGGCGCTGCTGGGAGGCGGCGTGGGCATAGTTGAGGCAAAGCCGCGCGGCAGGCCAGTCAGCGAGAAGACCGCGTTGGATTTTCAACATGCTCCCGAGGGGAAGAAGACCTTTGCAGCCAATCTCAAGCGGGAACGACTGCGTGCTGGTTTGGGGCAGGCGGAGTTGGCGGAGCGGGCGGGTCTGAGTCAGTCGCACGTGAGTCAGCTGGAAAACGCGAAGTGGGGGCCGAGGCTGGACACCGTACAGGCCCTTGCACGCGCCCTCGGGTGCCAAGCTCACGATTTGTTGAAAATGTAGAGGGTCTTTGCGACGCCGTAGCAGGCTGATTCCACGAGCAAACCTGCATTCTGATAATACGATTATCTTTATTGGAGTCCCGCATATCGGTTGCCATACTCGGCTTGCGGTGGGCCGGTCGCACACCCACAGCCAAGGAGCCACAACGATGGCAAACCGGTTCACCAGCGCGCTCGGCGCGATCTGGGACGGCATTTACGGGCCGCGCGGCGCGGCCGAGGACATCCGCCACAAGATGGAAGAGGCGGTGTACGGGCGCACCATCACCCCGTGGTCGCATGACCCCAGCGCACGCGCGGGCAAGGACATCCACGGCAACGGGCCGGAGCTGGATGACCAGTGGAACCGGATGGATCCGGCCACGCCCGACGATCTCAACGACAGCTTCGAGCGGTAGGAGGCGGCCATGATGTTTGGGCTTCTTGCGATCCCATTCGCGGGTGGTGGCTTTGTGCTGTTCGGCATCCCCGGTGCACTGGTAGGAGGCGTGATAGCGCTCGCGCTGTCGCGTTTGCCGCAGGACGAGAAGCAGACGGCAGGGCCGGAAGGACCCGCGGCCAGCCTGACTGATCGGGTGCTGGCGACGCAGGTGGTGCCGACAGGCGTCACGGCGAGCGGCACGCAGCGATTCCGCATCGAAAGTCGGGCGGAGCAGATCAGGCTGGCCTTCCTTTGCGTCCGCATGACCGTGTGGGTGGTCGTGCTGGTCGGGGGGCTGCTGTTCCATGACAGCATCCTCGCGTGGCTCGGCTCGCAGATGGGCCGCAATGCCGCGCCGTTGGCAGGCGGGTTCCTGAGCGGGATGTTCGGCCGATGAGCGAGGCTTGGCGCGAGCACCTGAAACGGTGGGCCACGCATTTGCACGAAACGGCGTGGACCCACACGGCGTACGGAAGCCCGACGCTCCTCGACGAAGCGCCGCAGAAAATCGCGGTGGTCGAGGCCATGGCGCAGTGCGCCACGGAAAAGGAAGCGGAGGAGGTGGCCCGGAAGTTCCTCCCGGAGGAATACCATGACGTAGCATGGGCGATCATGGAGGGGACGATGAAAGTCCCTGAGCCTGAGCAGGAGAGAGGCGGGCCGGGATTCGACCCGTGAAGGGGGAGGGGGCTAGGGCTTGGCCTGTTCGTACAGGTCAGCCTCGGCCTCACGGCGGCGGATGAGGCCGCGCAGCACCTTGCCGCCTGCGCGGTTCCACCGCTTCATCTCGGCAGGCACGTCGTCATGGCGGCCTGCGTTGATGCGCTTCAGCATGGTGGACTGCTTCAGAGCGCCGGGGCCTAGATTGAACGTCCACGAGGACACGCTGTCATGCTGGAGTGGCCAGAGCGGCACGGTGACAGCGCGGTTCACATAGGCGGAGTGCTTCGCCACGTCCTCGCGCAGTAAGTCCTCAGCGGCCTTGCCGACAAGCGGAATGGGGTAGTCCCGGCCCTTCTGCATCAGGTGGCCGGTGCCGATCGTGAGATGGCCTGCCGCGTCCCGGTACGGATAGGGGCTGTATCCCTCGAATTCGCGGATGAGCGCGATGCCCGCCGGGGTGACGTGGCAGTTGCGCAGGCACTGCTTCACTGGCGCATCGGCAGGAAGCGGCGCGGCGGCGATGAAGAGGCTGGCAAGCCATGCCTTAATCACGGCTGGCCTCCTTGCGAACCGCTTCCACCTCCAGCGCGTAGCCGGTGGCTCCTACCCAGTCTTTCACGACACAGGATGGCAGGCGCTTGGCCGCGTGTTCCTGCCGCATCCACGTCTGGGTGCAGGTGCTGAGGTGATACGGCTCGGGCAGTGCCGGAATGACCGGGGCAGGGCAGGAGGCGCTGCACCCGGCAAGGAGGAGAAGGCTAAAAACGGGGAACCGCATAGGTATCAAGCCACTGTAAGAGTTTCTCTTGATCGTCGGATTGCGGCACGGTGCGGCGCACCTTGGCGCGGGCCTTCTGCGCCTTCTGCTCAACCTTCACCGATTCTACGAACTGGCGGTTGACGCAGGCGGAGGAGCCGTCCGCACGGCCCTTCACGTACGCGCCGGTCAGCAGCGCCATGAACAGCGCGGCCCCCAGCAAGGCCCGCCCCAGCGGGTTAGCGAGCAGGGCGGGCATGACGCTTCTTTTGGGGGGCGCTCCGGGTCACAGCCATGATGGGCTGCATCTCGGCCTTCGCGTCGGCAACGGCGATCTCACGCTTCGCCTGACGCTTCACCGGGTCGGTGAAGAAGTCGATCAGCGGCGTGGTGGCGCGGTCAATGGCGACAGCGAGGATGACCCAGCCGAACATCTCCGGGCGGAAGGTGATGCCAGCTTCGGTGGCGTAGGGCTCCATCTGCCACAGCGCATAGCCGTAGAGCGGGATGCGGTAGGTGGCGATCAGCGTCTCGAGGTTGAGGAAGCGGCGGGCCTGATGGGCGAGGAAGTCGCGCAGCAGGTCACGGGCGGCAACGAGAAGGGCGCGGAACCGGGCCTTCAGTGCATCGCGGGTTTCATCGGTCATACGTCTCCTTGGGTTCGGATTTCGGCTGGTAGTCGAGGCGGGTCTCGATGCGCACAAGGCGCTCAATGATGCGGTTCAGGCGATCAGCAATGACGCTATCGCCGCTCCGGCGGTCGTTCTCAAACTGCTCGATTTTCTCGATGCGCCCTTCGTGATCTTCAAGGCGGCTATCCGCCTTGGCCACCCACCACACGATGCCGCCGGTTTGCAGGAGCAGGGAGACGATGAGGGCGAGGGGGATCTCTTTGCTGACGTGCCAGCGGCGGCGTTCGGTGTCCGGCTTCTCCGTCATACAGGCTCCATGTCGTTGTGCAGTTCTCCCTTGGCCACCGGGACAGCGGACATGACGCCGCTGTCGCTGACCGTCACCCGGAAGCGCTTACCGCTTTCGGATTCTAGGTAGAGGGCGGTGTCCACCATGCGGACGCTTGTGTCCTGCACGCTGATCATGTTGCGGCTCTTGTCCTTGCGATCCCAGAACTCGGCGTCCCAGAAGCCGACCTTGCCCTTCGCGCCGTCGGTGCCCCGGTACATGCTGAAGTGGTTGTCGCGGTACTTCTTGCCGCCGATCACCTTGCACTCGTGAGCCACGAGGCCGAACATGAACGCCCCGGCGCGGGTGACCCAGCGGATGAAGCCGTAGCTGGTGTCCTTCTCGGGAATGATGGTGATCGCTTCCTGATCCTCGCGGGCGAGGACGGTGACGCGCTCGACGACCAGCTCCTTGATGTAGGTGCGTCCGTCAAAGGTGTGCTTCACGCCGGAGAGGCGTTCGGTCCACAGGTCTCGTTGTGTCTCGGTCATGGCGGGCCTCCTCAGCGGAATTCGACGTGGCAGCTGTCGAAGATCGGGTCGGCCACGCCGTCGCCGGTGACGATCATCGCAAGGAAGACGTCACGCAGCGCGGCGGAGCGCAGGTCGATCCAGCCGGAATCCTTGAAGCCCGTCGTGTCGATCGGCACCGATACCTCCGTCACGCCTATGTCGGCATAGTCGGTGACGGTCTGGCTGTAGGGCGTGGCGTACCGCAGGATGGCCTTCGCGCCCGTCGCCCCGATGGTGGAAACGTAGAGCAGGATGCGGGCCTGCGTGCAGGCGGAAAGGTCGGCCTCGGTGACGTGCCTCCATGTGCCGCCCATGGCGGTACCTGCCAGCGCCGCGTTGGTCGTCGTGACACCGGCGTTGGCGGCGGCGTGCAGCGTGACCCGGTAGATCGGACGATAGTTCGTCGTGATGTCCAGCGATGCGGCGAAGGGGAGGGGGTGCAGCACTGGCTCCATGATATCGACGGTGCGCGTCCCGGCGACGGTCTCGTCCACCTCGACGCGCACGCGCCAGATGATTCCGCTCGTGCCATCGGTGAACAGGTCAGGGGTGCGCAGGATGAGCCGGAGGTCGCCGTTCGGCAGGAGATCCTTGACCACCGTGCCCACATTGACGCTGTCGTTCTCGTAGCTGTAGCGCGTCGAGAACATTCGCTGCGACGTGGCGGTGCCCGTTGTGTCCTGCTGCTCCAGATAGACCGAGCGGAGCACGCCGAGCGTGCCTGCCGGGATGACCACCTCGGCTTCGGCCCGGTACCAGGTGAAGGCGGAGACGCCGGACGTGAGCGTGGACGGCGAGGTCAGGAACTGGACGTTGCCGTTGTCGGCCCCGCCGCCCGGGCTGGTGATGGCGAGGCGTACCGCGTTGACCGTGTCGCCGTTGAAGTTGGTCCGCGAGACCACGCTCGCCGCGACGGTGAGGGTGCCGGAGCGGGTAACCTGAAAGCCGGACGGAACCGAACCCGTGACGCCTGTGCCAGCTGTGCCACCCGTCCCGGTGGCGAAGTCGGCATTGCTGAGCAGGTTGCCGTACGGGGCGGTGGTGACGTTGTAGGCCTCGGGAATGTCCCGGCGCAGCTTGTCGTAGGTGGCGCTGGCCTTCCATGCAGGCAGGTAGCCAAGCCGGGCCACGGTCTCGCCCCCTCGGCTGTTCCAGTGCAGGCCGTCATCGGACAGCGTCAGCTGAAGATCGCCGTTTACATCGGCCACGATCAGGTCGAGGTCGATCAGGATGACGCCCGGGGTACGGGCTGCAAAGTCGCGGGTGCGGCGGTTCACCTCGGTCGCCACGGCCCGCTGGGGCGCGGTGAACTGCTTGCCGTCGCTGTTATGGCGCGGCGGGATTGTCTCGATCCACACCGATGCGCCCTGATCGACGGCGAGCTTCGCCATCATGTGCTTGTTGCGGGCGATCTCGTTCGCGGTGCGGCCTTCCGTGACGTCGTTGGTGCCGCCGCCAAGGACGACCAGGCTCGGGTTCTTCGAAAGCACGTCGCGGCGGAAGCGGGCGAGCATCTGGCGGGTGTAGGTCGAGCCGATGCCGACGTTGTGCCCGGCAGGAGGCGTGTTCGTCGCGGCCGATATCGTGTTGCCGTAATACTGGATGACGTGGGCGTAGGGCCACCCCGCCATCGCCTGAAACCAGTTGAACGCGCCGCGCTGGTGGAAGTAGATGTTGTTGCCCGTGGCATTGATGCCGTAGCCGTTGCCCATGAGCGAATCGCCCATGAGGATGGCGACGCCACCGCGCGATGCGGCGGTCAGCCCCGCCGGTCCTTGCGGCCCTGTCGCGCCGGTCGGCCCCTGCGGCCCTTGCGTGCCTACCAGCACAACACTTACAGCATCATCGGTCATTTCGTGACTTCCTTATCGAGGGTTAGCTTTCCTTTCACCACGCGGTCCACGGTGCCGCCCGGGCTGACGATCTCGATGTCATAGACACCGACGTCGAAGGCGAGCGCGGCGGTATCGGCCGCGGTCATGTTGAGGATGAGGGTGCCGTTGCTCGGGGTCGGCACCGTGATCTTCCCGTTCGTTGTGGAGAGGTCGAACAGGGTGGATGCCGACGTGAAGTCGAGGCGTCCCTGCGCGCGCACGCTGAAACCGGTGAGGTTGATCGGGTCACGGTTGGCGTCGAGGAGCTGGTAGCTCTGCCTCAGCGTCGCGCCCTGATAAATGGTGAGCGGTATGTTCGCGGGTGTCTGGGTCATACGTCTCCTGAGCGGGGGAGGGGGTTAGTAGAGAAGGACGATGCGGCCCGGGTTGCCGTCTGCCCCGGACGCGCCGAGGCCCGCGCTGCCCGAGTAGTCGGCATCGCCTGAATTCGCGGGGCTGGACCCTGAGCCGGAGGTCATGACAGCATTCGCGGTCTGTGCCGGGTTGGCCCAGCTGGAGCCACCGCCACCATCAGCCTCGGTCGGACTGACCGAGTTGCGCCTACCACCCGCGCCGCCAAACCAGCCCGCACCGCCGCCGGAGCCAGCGTCATTGGTACCGGGGCCGGGGTCGCCCGCGCCGCCACGCAGCCATGAGCCGGAGGAGGCGCTGTAGCCGCCGTCCGCCGTGCCTCCTGCGCTCTGCGAGCCGTCGCGCGTCCCGCCGCTGAGGCCGACGCCGGGACGGGGTGAGGAGCCTGCGCCGCCACCTGCGCCCGCGACGAGCAGGACGGTGATGTTGCCCTGTACGTCCTTGCGGGCGACCATGGTGAGGCCCCCGCCCCATGCCCCGTGACGGGCCTGGCCGGAATCGAGGCCGCCGGGCGCTCCGGTGAAGCGGGCCTTGGACGCACTGTAGTCGCCATGGGCCAGCGCCGCCTCGAGGCCACCCGCGCCGACCGTGCAGAGGATCGTATCCCCCGCTGCCACGGCGAAGTCAGCCTGCGCGAACGCGCCGCCCCCGCCTGCCGTGCCACCATATCCGGCCCCGCCTGCCGCGCCCCACGTCTTGGCGCGGAACACGGACTTCCCGGCGGGAACGGCGAACTCGTAGTAGCCGAACGCGCCGTAGGCCTGCACGCCGCCGGTGCTGACGAAGGGCGGGATGACGCTGTACGGCGTGGCAATGCCGGGCCGTGCCAGTCGGCGGGCGGCGTATGGGGTGAGAAGCCTCATGGTCAGGCCGTCAGGTCTTGGCGCGTCACCTTGCCGACGATGGCGAGGCTGGTGCTGTCGTCGGAGGAGAGGCCCTGCAGGACGACACCACCCTTCAGGGTGAACGTACCGATGGGGAGCGCGCCGTCGCTGCCTGCCGTGCCCTTGCCGGGAACGGTGAAGGTCATGACGTCGGGATGGGAGGAACTGCCGAAGCGCAGGGTCAGGGTGCGCGGCGAGTTGTTGGAGTTGAATACGGACAGCTCGATGTCGTCGGTCTGGTCGGCGTCACTGGTCGCGGTGTGAATCGTCGTCGCCGTCGTGGCGATGGCGATCGGTCGTCCGTTGGTCGAGCCGGAAAGGGGAGTGCGGGTAACGGTGCGTGCCATAAATCTCCTTTGAAATCAGGCGAAGAGGGATGCGCCGAGGTAGATCGTCACCTCGTCGATGGATGGGCTGAGGTCGGTGTTGGTGATGGACTTCCCGTCGCCGTCGAGATTGGCGGCGAGCTTCGGGGCCGGATCGTCGAACAGCGAGGCGATGCCGGTCGCTGGTCCCTTCGGGCCGGTGGTCACGAGAATCCAGTCGGCGTAGGTGCCAGCGCCCGCGCCTTCCTGCACGATCAGGGTGATCGAGTTCGTCGCGCTGACCGTGTCGATCGCGCTGACATAGCCCCACATATAGACGGAGAGGTCCGCGGTCGGGCTGGCCTTGAGCCAGTCGCCGGGTCGGATCGGCACGTCGGGATCGAGGTCCTGCGCCACGCTAAAGGTACGGGTGCCGCTCGTCGTGACGGTGAGTGAGCTGGTGCTGGTCGCCCGCAGGCGGCTGGAGACGGCACCGGCGGAGCGGTCGGCCTCGTCGGCGCAGAGGTCGAAGAAGCGGGCGCAGCCGTTGAGGAACGTGGCCCCGTCATTCACGGCGCGGGTCAAATTCACCTTGTAGCCGCGTGACGCCATCCCGAACGGGTTGGTCACCACGTTGTACGGGTTCGGGTTGTAGAACGGGCCGCGCGTCAGGGCGTCCAGCTCGGCAGCGGTGAATTCGGCCATCAGATAACCTCTTTGATGCTGATCGGAATGCGGTCGTGCGCCGCCGTGGCGAGCGCGAGCAGGTCAAGCTGCTGCAGGCGCGCGAGATAGGCGGTGCGAAGCAGCTGCAGCTCGTCGTCGGGGTCGGCCCAGAAGAAGAACGGGCGGGACACGCCATGCTGGCGCTGCGTCTCGTAGAACTGGCCAAGCGCGGTCTCCCGGCTCACGTAGGCCAATTCCCCGGTGAGGACGCGGGGCTGGCCGCGCTCCTCGAAATACTCAACGCCGCCATCGCCCTCGGTGACGACGGTGCGGGACGTGAAGCCGTAGCTTGAGCCGAAGCTCAGCCCGATGGGGAAGGGCCGCGCCGTGGCAGGCTCGCACAGGCCAAGCTCGACATAGCCGGCCGGATTGCCCTGATCGTTGATCTGCACCTCGAAGGCGCGGGTCGGCCAGTTGTCCGGGATGTTGAGCGGGCGGTTCAGCCGCGCCCCGACCAGCTCCTCGTCGGTGTAGGTCGCGTCCCAGAGGTTGCCGCTATCCCAGTCGCACTCCTCGGCGTCCTCGGGATAGATCTCCGGCATGACGGGCAGGACGCCGGAATCGTAGAGCAGCTCGGTGCGGCCCGCGTCGAAGAACAGGCGCACCCGGTAGGTCGCGTACTTGGTCAGGTTGTGGCGGCACAGCGCGACCAGGCCGATCTTGCGCGTGTCGCTGAACGTGCCGACGAAGGTGGTATCGATGGTGTTCAGCGAAGCGCTGCGCCAGACCCGCGCCACGGGCAGCACGCCGAGATGCGAGACGGGGTATCCGGGGGCGGATGCGCCGGAGCTGGTGAACACGCATTCGTCACGCCAGCTCGGCAGCCCTGCAAGAGGTGGTGCCATGTCTAACCGAAAATCTTGATCTCGGCGGTCCGGGTGTTGTCGCGCACGCGGATGCCGTGAATGATGAAGTCCTTGCCGTTCGCCATGCCCTGAAGCGGCTGGGTGATCCTGATCTCCGCCCCGATCTCGAGCAGTGCCGCGAACTCGGGGCCGAAGCTGACCGTGGCCTGCCAGAACCGGCGCTTCGTGCCGAACAGGGCGGCGAACACGTCGCGCAGCGCCTCGGCGTCGGCTTCGGAGGCGAGCAGGGTGTCGAAGGTCAGCGTCTCGGCGTTGCCGTACTGCGCCGCGATGGCCGCATCGGTGGCCGGGTCGGTGGTGCGCCATGCCTCGGTGAGGAAGGCGCGATCCTCGTCGCTCACCGCGTCGGCGATATCGGCCGCGCTGTGGACGGTCCAGTTCGGGGCGTAGCGGACGCTGACCTCCTTGGCCGGCATCCATGCCTCCCCGATCACCGGCTCGCAGGTGATCAGGTCGCCCTCGTTCGTCGCGGCGGCGGTGAGCAGCCCGAAGCGCTGGAAACGGGCGACGGGGGTGCCGGTCGGCGCGGCGATGCGCCTGATGCGGTACTGGCCGAGCCGGTCGGGGACATAGACCGCCGCGATGGAGGCGGCGAGGCGGTCGCACACCTCGCGGTACGTGATCTCCCCGTCCACGTAGAACCCGGCCTCGTAGGGCGCGGCGGCGTTCAGGGCGGTCAGGTCGGCGGCATTGATGTCGCCCAGCGCCACCCCGGCGTCGAGCAGCCATGCCTTGAGCAGGTTGGCCGCGTAGCGCTCAGCGGCGGCGTCTTCGATCGTCACGTCCACTGTGACCGGCCCGCCGTTGAGGCCGGCCGAGCCGCCCATCATGACCAGGCTTTCGGCCTTGCACGTGTTGTACGTCCCGCCGGTTGGGGTCGAGGCGGCGAGGAGGGCAGCGGTGGCGTAGTCGGTGCCGAATGTCCATTCGCTGCCCCGGAACCGCACTGCATCGATGCTGTGGGTCGGGGCGCGGTTGCCGTCCTTGTCGAAGTTCCAGCCGTAGATCCGCAGCGAGGCGTTCAGCAGCTTCGGGCGGATGGCCTTCAGCACGCCACAGGCCCGGGGCTTGCGCTGCCCTTTGAGGTCGGCGGGCAGGCCTTCCAGCCCGGTGGTGCCGGAGTTGGTCCCGGCGAAGGTCGCGGGGCTGGCCAGCTCGTCCAGCTCGCGCAGCCTGCCTTCCCAGAGCAGGGAGAAGCGCTGGCTGCCCGGCTGCAGGTCGGCGCAGCGGGCCGAGACGACCGTGACGAAGTCTGCGTACGGGGCCGTGGCCTCGCCGAGTTTCAGCGTGGCGGGCTGGCCAAAGCCGAGATCGAGCCATGCGTCAAAGCGGCCGTCGTTGACCGCAGTCACATCGCCGAACTGGATGTCTCCCGCGCCGAATTCCCGGTTGGCGAAGACGGAGCGCTGCACCGCGATGCCGGAGGATTCGGCGGCGATGGCAGGCTCGAAGAACCCGGGCGCGGTCGGGTGGGCGTAACCCTCCCCGGTGCTCAGGCGGATCGGGACAGTGGCGGCGCTGTCGTCCTTGCCCGTGGTCTCGTAGAGGTAGATCAGGCCCATTTCAGCTCGTCGGTACGCGCCATGCGCTCCGTCAGCGAGTTGAGCTGGGCAAGCTGCTCGGCGCTGAGCTGGCCAGAGGCGGCCGTCACGCGGATCAGGGTCTGCACGTCGCTACGCAGGGAAGCGATATCGCTGCGGTTGTCATTCGCCGCCGTGCCACCGGGTACGAGGAACTGCGGCAGGCCCAGCGCGGCACCGGCTTGCAGGGCGCGGGCGTTGGCGGCCATGTCGGAGTTGAAGAACGCCGTGGCGTTGCCGTTGCCGAACTGCCCGGTGAACCCGGACGCGCGGATGATGTTCATCGCCGTCTGGCTGTCCAGCTGGCCGGAGGCGATGGCCTGCTGAAATAGGGTGTTCGCGTTCACGCCGGACACGGCGGGGCCGCCGAAGGCGCGGCTCAGGATGTCGGTCTGCTCCTCGGCCTGCGCGAGGATGTTCTCCATGATCGCGGCCTGCCGCTCGGCAACGGACTGGGCCGCCTCTGCGAGGGATTCGGTCAGGGCGCGGTCTTTCTCGAACTCCTCGTCGAAGCCGTTGACGGAGCCGGACAGCTCGAGGAACTGCGGCAGGAGCCGGGCCAGCTCCTCCTGAGCGGCGATGTCGCCAAGCTGGGCCCGTGCCCCGGCGCTCTGCACCATGCCCCGGAGCGAGGCGAGGTTGGCGGTGGGGGAGAGTGGGGTGTAGGTCCCGTTCCTGACCGACCAAAGGATGGAGCCGAACTGTTCGGCGGTCTGGCCGAAGCGGCGTCCAAGCTCCCCGGCCTTCCGCAGGCTATCCTGATAGGTCTTGTCGTTCTGCTGCAGGAGCCGTTGGACGTTCGCCTGGTGCAGGGCGGTGATCCGGGCGATGCCCTCCTGCGACACGCCCAGCTCGGTGGCGCGGGCGAGGTTCGCGGCGTGCTCGGCGCTGGCCTGTGCCATCGCGGCATATCCGGGGATGATCTGGTCGAGCAGGGCGCCATCGACCTGCTGCATGAAGGCCTTGCGGAGGTCGTCGCGGGTCAGCGCCTTTACGATCTCCTCGACGACCTCGGCGCTGGTCTTGCCTTCGGTGGAAAGCTCTCGCAGCGATGGGATCAGCTCGGCGTCCATGATGGCGGAGAGGTCGTCGGAGGCGTCGAGGACCAGCTTCAGGAACCGGGCCAGCCCGTTGTCGGCGTCGTTCGGGTCGAAGGTGACGGTGTCGAGCGGGTTGCGCTGCGACCAGTCGCCGAAGCTGTAGAAGCCGGTGCCGTCATCCACGCCGCCCTGAAGGCCTTGGATGAAGTCGAGGTTCAGGCCCGCCGCCTGCATCGCGGCAAAGGACTGCTGCAGCGCTCCGGCCATGCTGGACGCCGTGGAGGTGTCCATGTGCTTCGCCTGCAGGTTGGCGTTGCGGAAGTCGAGGCCGGTGGTGCCGAAGCTGCTGGCGGGATGCGGGCGAGGGCCGGAAAAGACACCAAGCATCTGGGCCGCCGTAAGCGCGAGGCCCGCGTATCCGAGGTAACCCGCAAGCCCGGTTGCTGCCCCGGCGGCCATGGGTGCGCCGCCTGCTGCCGCGACGCCCGGGCCGATAGCCGACGTATAGACCGGCAGGCCAAGCGTGGTGGCTCCGAAGCCGTTTATCGCGGCGGTGATGCCGCTGGTGATGCCGGTAGCATTGCCGATCAGGCCGCCGCCCTGCGAGAGCAGGCTGCTGATGCCACTGCCGCCTGATGCACCGGAAAGGCCGCCGACTGACAGGCCGGAGAGGCTCGGCCCCAGCAGTTGCAGTGTCAGCGCTTCCGCGACGGCACGTTTCAGGGCGTTCTTCACGCCGCTGTACAGCGATTTTCCAAAGGCCTCGATGCCGTCATCGGCATTGTCGAGGCCGTCATAGATGGCGTCGCTGACCGCGTTCTGGATATTGCGCGCGGCATTGATGAACGGCTCGTTCATCGCTTCCGCGATGCGCTCGTTCTGGCGCTTGATCTCTTCGGCGACTTCCTCTGCGGCCTTCTTCGCCGCCTTCATGTTGGCCGTGGCGATGGTCTGCTCGCGCAGAAGCCTGACGTAGCGCTCCTGCTGCTCGTTGAGAGGGCCGAAGCGGTGGGTCAGTTCGTCGATGGCGTTGTCAAAGTCGAGCGCGGCCTTTTCGGCATCGCTCATGTGGACGGCGAGGAACTCGGTGTTGGACTCGACGCCCAGCTTGCGCAGGGCCTCCGCCAGCTTCTCAGCGTTCTTTGCTGCCTCGCCTGCCGCCTTCCCGGCCGCGGGGATGCCCTTGCCTCCCTTCCCGCCGACATCGTCCATGGCCCCCGCGGCGTCCTTCCCGGCGCTGGCGAGGTCTTGGAAGCGCTGGCGGAGGCCGTTCAGGGCCTCGCCTGCCACATCGTCGTCGATGATGCCGAGTGCGTTCTGCGCCCCGATCGACATGGTGGCAAAGCCCGTGACGGCGGTCTGGAGCAGGGTGCCGCCCCACTCGCCGAGCGTGGAGAGCAACTGCACCAGCGTGGCCGTCGCCTCGGAAGCCCCGTTGGCGATGTCCGCGATGGACTGGGTAATCATCGGGTTGGCCAAGGACTCGGCCATGGAATCGGCCGCGTCGGCGATGTTCTCCAGCAGCCCGCCCTGCGCGATGGTGTTGGCGGCTTCCTCCCATGAATTCTTGAAGCGGCCCATCGCGGCACGGGCGCTGTCTGCCGCCTCGCTCACGCCCCCGGCGAAGCGCTCGCGCATGCCTTTGGCGAACTTCGGGAGGAATTCCTCGGTGATGACCTCCCCGTTCTCCATCATCTTGATGAACTCGGCCGTGGTGACGCCGAGCGCCTGCGCGGCGATCTTCGTCGCGCCGGGGATGCGGTCGCCGAGCTGAAGCTTGAATTCCTCGGACATCACCGTGCCCTTGGAGATCATCTGCTCCAGTGCGCGGATCGCGCCTGCCGTGTCGGTGGCGGAGAGCCCCATGACGCTGGCGGCCTCGGCGACGGCGGTGAACACGTCGCGGATGCCGCGACCCTCGAGGCTCGTGTCCCGGGCAGCGGATACCAGCTTTGCGTAGGCGTTCGCCGTTTCCAGCGTGTTCAGGCCGAGTCGGTTGGTTTCCTCGCGCAGGAACGCGAATTCACGGGATGCCTGCTCGGTGGAGCCGGTCGCCGCCTTCAGCTGGATGTTGACGCGGTCGAACGCCATGCCGGTCTGGGCGATGGCCCGTACCGTGTTGACACCGAGATAGGTGCCGATCACCCCGCCGAGGCGGGAGAAGCTCTGCTCAAGGCCCTTGTTGTTGCGCTGGACCCCTTTGGCGAAGGAGTCCATCTGCTTGTCGACCCGATGAATCGAGGCTTCAAGCTGATCGGTCTTCGCCCTCAGTTCGATGATCAGTTCGTCCAGCTTCACTCAGGTCTCTTGCTCTTGGCGTTCTCGGCCTTCATCCATGCGCGGATGTCCGCGATCTCGGAGGCAGTCAGTTTCGGCGGCTTCTTGTCCTTGATGCCGTTGGCCCGCTTCCACCCGGTCAGGGCGCGGTGCACGTCATGCAGGGTGGCGCGGTAGAAGGCGTCGGGCGTCCAGCGCAGGACGCCCATGGCGAATTCCGCGTAGGCGTCTATCCAGTGGCCTTCGCGGGCTTCTTCTTTCCCACGGCGCGTTCCACCTTCGGGAAGACGCCGTTCAGGAAGCGGAGGCTGGCGCTGAACAGCGGCTTCTTCGGGTTCTGCAGATCAGCTAGCATCGCCTCGGCGACGTCATCGAAGGACACGTCCTTCACGTCGTTGGCCCGAAGCGCCTGGTAGAGCACCGTGGCATTCAGGCCGACGCCGAGCTGCATGGCCTCCATGCCGACCTGCAGGATCGGCTTGCCGGTGGCCTGCTCGATGGCAAGGATCGCCTTCACGTTCGGCAGGATGGTGTATTCCGTGCCGTCGAGCGTGAAGCTCACCTCGCCGCGGGTATGGGTCGCGTCAGTCATGACGGTTACGCGGACTGGGTGTTGGTCACGGCCCCGGCGGACTCGAACGAGACGTTGTAGGTCTGCGCCCCGCCCTCATCGCCTGCCAGCGCCATGCTGGTGACCTGGAACGTGCCGACGAACTTGTCGCCGGCGGCGGTGCCATAGACGATCTCGAGGTTCACATGGGTCTGCGCCATGGCGGCGGTCAGCAGGGCATTGAGGCCCGCGCTGTCGTCGAAGATGCCGTTGCCGGACACGGAGACGGAGCGCACGCCAGCGCCCTGCAGGAGCTTGCGCACCCCGGCGTCGTCCTTCGTGGTGATATCGACGGGCGTGCTGTTGATGGTCAGGCTCTCAGCCGTCATGCCGCCGATGGCGGTATAAACGACGGGCGAACCTGCCCCGAGTTTGATGCGTAGGATGCGGCCGGAAGCTGCAGGCATGGGTAATCTCCTTGGTTAAATGAGTCGGTTAGGTGAAAAGCGAGGGGTAAGACTCCTTGCAGAAGCCGAGGCCACGAAGCAGCGCCACGTCGGCGGCGTATCGCTCGAACGTGGGGGCGTCGTACGTGCCGACCGGGTGGCGGTAGGGCTCGCCATCGGCCCAGTGGCCCGGGGCTGCGTCGAAGCCGAGGAGGATCACCTCCTCCGCGCCGAGCAGGCGGGCCAGCACGGCGGCCTTGATGCCGGAGTTGCTGTTCGCGGCGGAGAAGGTCCTGCGGCCCTTCTTCACGGTCAGCGTGTCAGGATCGACGTAGCGGATGCGCGGATGGTTTCCAGCGGCGAGGGCAGGGGCCGTGCTGAACAGGTGCAGGCCCTTGAAGCGCCAGAAGTCGGCGGCCGGGTTGTTCACGTCGCGCCAGTGCGCGTAGAAGCCGTCGTCGCCGAAGAAGAACGCGGTGGCGAAGGGCAGCTTCAGGAAGGCGAGGTTCACCGCCATGGTCTGCTCGCCGTGCAGCTTGCTCCAGTCGAGGTCCTTCAGCGATGCGCCACCGCCGATGACGTACACGGGGCGTTCGGGGTTGAAGATCGGGTCCATGGTCAGAGGCTCGGTTGGTGACAGATGCACAGGAAGATCAGGACGGCGATCACCACGGCGGCGCTGGCGAGCACGGCGGTGAAGATGTCCGCCTGAAAGTCGTCGTCACGTTCGCAATGGTGGCACATGGTCAAATATCCTGTGTGAGGGCGCGATATCGCTGGATGCCGTGCCAGTAGGTGTCGTTCGGCGTCGTCTGCTGGAAGCTGGTCTGGAACTCGCAGCGCAGCAGGATCAGCCGCCCGCTGGTGAGGGTGATACTGCCCTCCTGATTGTGGAGCGCGGCGTTCACCAGCTTCATGAGGTTCTCGACTTCGAGCGGGCTTTCCTTCGAGCGCGAGAAGGCGTGCACCTCGAACTCGACGTCGTGCAGCTCCAGATCCTTGGCGCTGGCGTCGTCCACGGTCACATCGCCGATCCGCAGGTACGGGTACGCGGCACCGGCGGGGACGTGGCTGTAGATGCGCGTTCCGGCGGGCATGGCGGCGGTGAGGCGGGCGTAGATGCCCGCGCGTAGCGTCACGGTGTCGAGCGCCATGGGCTACTTCTTCGCCGCTTTGCGGTTGGCCTTCTGCACGCCCTGCCTGAGGCGGGCCTCGATGCGCGGCTTCTCCTCCTTCAGCGCGGGACGGAAGAAGGGGCGCGCCGCCATCTTGTCGGTGCCGAATTCCAGCATGGCGGCGTAGTCCACGGCGCCACCCCCGGCCTTCACCAGTACGCGCTTGCGGGCCGGTTCCGGCTGCACGGTGATGGAGTTGACCAGGCGTCCGGTCTGGTTGGCCGGGGCCTCGCCGGGCGCGGATGCCTGCCGGGTGACGCTGCGAACCTTGTAGGTGCGGCCAGTCTTCGGCCCGGACATGATGCGCCGCTTGGCGTTGGCCTCGATCATGTATCCGCCTGCCACGAGTGCGGCGGCGACTTCCTTGTCGATCTCGGCCTTCAGGCGCGTGCGGATGGTGACCCATTGCTGGAGGAGACTAGGCATCGAGTTCCCCCTCCCGGCAGCGCAGGACGAGCATGACGTTGGCCTCCTCGGGGTTCAGCGCCTCCACGATCTCGAACACGCGGGAGCCGAATAGGAGGCGTTGGTTGGCGGTGACGCCTGCGCGGTAGCGGATGGTCACCTTGTGGGTGATCGGCGTCTCAAGCTGGCCCATGCGGAACGTCTGCATTCCGCTCTGCGGCTCGATCTTGGCCCACAGGTCGGTGACCTTGCTCCATGCGACGGTCGCGCCGCCGATGATGTCGGTGGTCTGCGTCTTGGCCTGCAGGGTGACGCGGTGGCGCAGCTCGCCGGGGCTGAGGCAGGGGCGCTTGCGGGGCGTGCAGCCCATCAGGCAGCCTTCAGGACGCGGTACGGTGCCAGCAGCGCCATGGAGGCGTCGGGCAGGGCTCCGCAGTCGCGCGAGTGGTAGAATTCGGTGACGGCCTGCTTGATGGCGAGGCGGATCGGGGAGGGGATCGTCGCGGCGGTCGTGCCGTATCCCGCGAGGTAGGTGATCTCGGCGGCGGCGCGGTCGCGCAGCTCTCCGGGCCAGCTCTGGCCGTCCTTCAGGTACACCCGCGCCCCCGGCACATCGACGCCATAGACGGAGGTGGCCAGCGTCGAGGCGGTGTCGCTGCAGTCATAGGTCACGATGGAACTGACCTGCTGCAGCGGGGGCATGGGGAGGGGGACCGGGCCATAGCCGCCCATGACGAGGGAGACCGGCACCTCGCGCACCCCGTCCCACCAGCGGTCCTCGCGCGCCTTGTCCCGGGGGAAGGCATCCAAGGTGAGCTTCAGCGTCTGGGTGATCAGGGCGCGGCGCAGGTACTGCTCCGCCATGGCCCGGGCCGCCCCGATCATCTCGGCGATGACGGAGTCCTCCGTGTCGCTGTCGAGGCGCAGGAAGAGCTTCATCTCCTCCACCGTCACCGGTTCAACGGTGGGTGGGGTGACGATGGTGACGGAGGTGCGGTCCACGGGTCAGGCGGGCAGTTGTGTTACTCGGCAGCCTGAGCGGCTTCGATGGCGGCGATCAGGTCAGCCTTGCGCTCGCGTCCGGCCAGCTCAATGCCAAGCTCCTTGGCCTTCTCGGTGAGCTGGGCAACGGTGAGGTCGGAGAGCTTCGGCTCGCCCTTGTTCTCCGGTGCACCGGACAGGGCCTTGTTCTCGTCGGGGCCATCGGCCTTCGCCTTGCCCTTCGGCGCGACGCCCAGTTCCTGCAGGCGGGTGAGCTGCTCGCCGTCGAAGACGTAGTCCTCGCCCTCGGCGAACTGGTGGATGTTGATGCCGTCGAACGCAACCTTGTCGGTCTTCAATGCGGTGAATTTCATGGGAATGTCCTTTGATGGTGAGGAAGAGGGGGCGACGGCCTAGGTCACCGCCGCCCCGCTTCCGTTCAGGAGCCGCCGCGTTACGCGACGGGGCCGAGGCGGTTGTGACCGAGGATCGCGGTCGCTCCGAGGCCACCGCCGGACGTGACGCCGGTGGAGACCCAGCTCAGGCGCACGTAGCGCTTCGAGCCGATGTAGCCGATCTTCTTGGCCGTGTTGTCGTTCGCCGCGACGAAGGCGACGGAAGCTTCGGTCACGGTGAGGTCGGCATCGGCTACGGCGGCGGCGTCCGACTTATCCGAAGCGTTGGCTTCCTCGATCAGCGGCGTGAAGGTGCCGTCGGTGATGGTGGCCGACTGCATCGAGAAGGTCAGGCTGTCGAAGCCGTCGGTGTCGATCCACGTGCCGTTCGTCGTGGTGTTCGACGTGATGGAGGCGTGGTTGAAGGCGGGAGTGACCTTGATGTCACTCACCAGTTCGCGTTCTGCCATGGGTATGGTCCTTTCAAATGAGAGGGGCGGCCCGGAAGCCGCCCCCGTGTTTCACTGGTTGATGGGTTACGCCGCGAGCTTCTGGAGCTTGAGGGCTTCCCAGTTGACGACGTCGCCGCCGACGCGCTTCGTGAAGTAGAACTCCACGAAGGGCTTGGCGGTGTAGATGTCGCGGATCACGCGCACCCCGATGCGATCGACGATCAGGTAGCCCTGACGGAAGTCGCCGTAGGCCAGCGACAGGGCGTCGTTGGCGATGGCGGGCATGTCGTCCGCGAAGACGAAGCGCTGGCCCATGATGAGGGAGGTGAGGCCGACGTTCTTGTCGAACATCAGGTTGAAGATCGGGTGGTTCTCCCCGTCCTTCAGCTTCATCAGGGCGGCGAAGCTGGCACGCTTGCCCATGAAGACCGCGCCGGGCTGGTACGGCTCCTTCAATGCGGCCTGCAGGTCGACCAGGCCGTCATAGGTGAACGCGCCGTTGGAGCCGGACTTGATCTGCTCGATCTTGCCAGTCTCGAAGACGCCGGCGGACGTGTAGTTTCCGTAGCTCAGGAAGCCCTTCGGCTTGGCGATGCCGTCACCGGAGACGAACGCCGTGTTCTCGACGCGCGAGAACTTGTCCGCCACCTTCCCGGACAGCCACGCCTCGACGTCGATCGAGGAGTCGTCCAGCATCTGCTGGGTGACCTTCGGCTTGGCGTACTGCTCGTGCACCGGGATTTCCTGCTTGCCGAAATCCGGGGTGTCGGTCGTGGTGCGGGTCTGCTTCTCGCCTGCCCAGCCACCGGACGCGGCTTCGTCGTTGTCGGTGACGAAGACGAGGCGGTCCGTGCCGATCGTGATCTGCGAGGCCACGGCGCGGATCGGCGAGGTCTCGAACACGCGCTGCTGCATCATGGCGCCAAGCGCGGGCAGCACGGTGTAGCCGCCCTCGGTCTGGATCGCGACGCTGAGCTCCTTGAACTCCGGCGTCTGCTTCAGGAACTCGTCCATCGGCAGACGGGGGAAGGATTCACCGACACGAGCGAACTTGTTGAACGCCTCGGTCAGCTTCTTCTCGATGCCCTTGGCGTCGTCGCGCTTCTCGGCCGGCAGGCGCTGCAGCACGGCTTCGAGCTGGTTGAATCGTTCGGTGTCCGCCTTCTCCTTGGCTTCGAGCTTGAGCTGGAAGCTCTGAGACTGCTCGGCGGCCTTGGAAGCGATCTCGGTGACGCGGGCTTCGACATCTTTTTCGATGGCGTCGAGTTGCTCAGTCTTCTTCTCGAGGATGCCCTTGACGTCATTGACGGCTTTCAGGGCCTCTTCGGCTTGCCGGAGAACCTTCTCCTGCGTGATTACTTCATTGGTCATAAAATCCTTTGAGAGTGGTGGTTAGCTTGGTGAGGGCCGTGAGGGTCGGCGTCAGGTCCTCAGCATCCCGCTGGGCGTCCTCTGCCTTGAATCCGTGAGCGGCGATGGCCTTCGCGCGCTCGCGGCTGAAGCCCCCTGCATCCCGCAGGAGTTCCTCGAATTCTCTGATGGTCTGTGGCGGCTCGCCCTTTACGGCGATGACCCGCGCGTTCTCGTTGGCCGGGAAGGTGACGAGCGAAACCTCGTACAGCTTCACCGCCTTGATCAGGCGAACCTTGCTTCCCTTGTCCAGCTCCTCGGCCAGCGTGCGGAAGCCGATGGACATGGAGTCGAGCGCACCGGCCTTCGCCTCCTCGTAGCAGTCGCGCCCGAGGGTGGTGTTGAGGAATGCGCCCTTGAGGAACAGGCCCTTGCCGTCCTCGCGCGCTTCCGTCCACACGCCGCACAGCTTGTCGCTGCGGTGCTGGTACAGCATCTTTGGCATGCGCTGGCGCAGTGTCTCGGCGAAGGCGCCGGGGGCGATCACGTCACCATAGGCGTCCGGCTCACCGCCAAAGGTGGAGCCGTAGCCGGAGATCGTCATCAGGTCGCCGTCCTGCTTGACCTCCATGTCGTCGAAGCGGAAGGCTTTAAGTTCCTTGGTCATCGGGTGCCTCTCTGTGGATGAGGGTGCATCGGCAGTTCACGGTGAGACTGGCCGGTGCGAAGGGGTCGCCGGGGCGGTCCATCAGGACGCCGCCGACGGTGAATTTCTGGTCCAGCGGGATTGCCGGGTGCCGCGCCATCGCGGCGTGTGCGTCGCGGGTCCGGCTGTCGAGCGTAGGGACCCACTGCTTCATCAGCCTGAGGCCGTAGGTGCGCTCGGCTTCCTTTGCCGCTCCGGCCTGCGCGTAGAGCGCGGCCTGGTGCGTCTCGGTGCGGGCCACCACGGCGGCGCGGTAGGCCGAGAGCGCGGCCACGGTGCGGATGCGCCGGGCGATGGATTCGGTGCCTTCCCCCGCCTCGAAGCCTTTCTCCAGCGCGGTGAGCACGTCGGTGCGGGCCGTCTCGGTGATCTGACGGGACCGGCGCAGGGCCTCGGTGGCGATCCACTCCCGGATCAGGCGCTCGATCCATGTCTCCTCGGCCTTCTGCGTCAGCGTGGCGAGGTCGCCGGCGGTGAGGCGGGCGAAGCGAGCAATGACGCGACGGTAGTGGTCCTCGAGGATCAGCCGCAGCGCGGCGCGGTGAGCGATGGCCTCGCCGTCGAAGGCGCGGTCCCCGTTCAGGTAGTCCGACGCGCACTGCTCGACGAAGGCGTTGCGGAGGTTCTTCACCGCGCGGGCGAAGGGCACCTCCATCCGCACCAGAATCGCCTCGTTGCGGGCCTGCAGCGCCTCAGGACTGGGTATCCGGCGCAGGGTCATCGGTGGCAGGGGCGGGCGGTTCGTTCAGGTCGGCCCCCGCCATGTCGAGCGGGATCTGGCCGGTCGGCACGAGGATCACCTTGCCCTCGCCGTTCGGCAGCTCGTCGAAGCCGCTCATCACGCGCTTCTCGTCCACGGTCAGCCAGGTCGCCTTGGCGGCGCGGTCGAACATGATCTGGCGGCGCGGCTCCAGCGCCCGGATCGAGTCCTCGTCGTAGGCGAGGCGGAGGCCCGGCTCGCCGTACTGGGGCACGAGCCAGCCGTTCAGGTATTCCAGCAGGCTGTCCAGCTCGGGCAGCACGGTGTTCTCCCAGAAGGAGAGCTGGGCCTGCTCGAAGTTGGCGAAGGTGGAATCGCCGGGGATGCCGAGCAGCTGGGGCGGCACGTCATGGGCCAACGCGATCAGGCGGGCGTTGGCCCAGAGGCCTTCGACATAGTCCATGTCCTTCGGGTTCATGGACATCTCGCGCCAGTCCATCCCGCCTTCGAGCAGCATCGGGTATCCGGCGTTGCCGGGGCCGCTGTACTGGCTGTCAATCTGTTCCCTCAGCCGGGTGAACTGCTCCTCTGAGAGCGTTGTCTGCGCGCCGTCCTTGCCGGTCATCACCATGGCGCCGGAGGGGCGCGCGCCGTTGTCGAGCAGCGCCTTGTTCCACGTCTGCGCCTTGTTGAACGTGTCGATCGAGTAGGCCGCGGCCTCCATGGGGGAGAGGCCGTACCAGTCCGACAGCGGGTGGAACGTGCGGAGCTGCAGCACGTCGGAGAAACCGGTCAGGAGGTTGACCGGGTAATCGCGCTGCACGTCGCCGACCTTGTAGCGGTAGGCGGTGGGCAGGCCGTCGCCGCCAAGCACGGTGACGCGGTCGGGGCGCAGCAGCCATAGCTCGGACGGTCCACCCTTGGGTTGGCGGGCCGCGTCGGTCATGGGCAGGCGGGTCAGGTAGGCGTTGCCCGCGATGAGCTTGAACGCGACGAGCGCCTCGATCAGCAGCGGGCCGGGCGTCATCGGGTTGGGCCGCTGCAGGAGCTTCAGGATGGCGTGGTCCTCGATGAGGTCCACCGTGCCGTTCGGGCTGACCTTCTCCAGCTGGAGCCGCACCGAGGCCACGGCACGGGCCTTCTTGGTGACGCAGGCGAAGCCGAGGGCGTTGGCGATGTAGCCTTCACGGGCGAACGCTTCCGGGCTGCGCTCCATCCACGCCGGCCACATCGAGCCGTAGGTGGGGAAGAACGCCGGGCGGTTCGGTGCCGTGGGTGTCTCGCTGCGGGCCTTAGCTCGGCTGAACGGCCACATCGGCAGCAGGGTGTTGGTTCATCGTAGTGGTCTCCCGGCGTTGGGGGCGAGGCTCCGTATGCGCGGCTGCGCTTGGGGCTGATTGAGTTCGTTGAATGCTCCGGCCAGCGCGTCGACCTGGTCGTCCTTCGCCCCGGTGGGGAAGTTCTCCAGCTCGGTCAGGAACGCCTCGTTCCACGGGCCGCGCACCAGCTTGACGTTGCCGACCTCCGCCTGTGCCGAGACGGCGGAGGCGCGGACGATCTTGGAGCCGGTCTCGCGCTCGCTGCGGACCTGATACCCGGCCAGCATCGTCGTCAGGTTTTGCACCTGCGCCTTGCCTGCCTGTCCCGGGTCTTGCGGCAGGCCGATCAGGCAGTCCTTTCCGTCCAGCGCCGCCGTGGTGAGGATGGCCTGCTCGACACGGGCCGGGCTGGCCTGGAAGCGCTCGACATGCTCGACGTAGCAGGTGCCGTGCCGGTCGCGGGCCATCCGGAGGCCGACGGTCCAGTCAGGCTCCGCTCCATCTTTCGGGTCGGTCGCGGCGAGGTCCCAGCGGCGGATGCGCCGGGCATCGGCCGGGGCGGCGTCCACGATCTCGAAGTAGTGCCGCTTGAAGTAGAGCCCGGCGGCGGGCCTGATCTTCCAGTTGCCCTTCAGCAGCCTCTCGCGCTCGACCAGGTCGAGGGCCTTCAGGTTGCCGAGGTAGCCCGGGTCCCGCTCCAGCAGGATCTGGTTGTCGTACACGCTGGAGACGATGAACGTGACCGACTTTGGCTCGTGGTCCTCCGCGTCGGGGAAGCGCTCGAGCAGCTCGGCCTTCGTGTCGGCCCAGTGGATCGCCTCGCCCCGGCGCAGCATCCAGCGGATCACGCCGGAGCGCTCGGGGATGGCGTATCCCGTGTCGGGGTCGATCCACCACGCGATGAACTCCGCGACCCAGCTATCGGCGTCGGGGTTGCACGTCGCGCGGACGTAGGGCCGGACGCCGCAGGTCGAGCGGTTCCGGCTCAGCATGTAGAAGAACTGGGTCCGGCTGAAGTGGGTCAGCTCGTCGAACAGGAGCAGCGCGATCTGCGCGCCCTGCCAGTCGTATTTCGTGTCCTCGTGCTCGAGGTGGCCGAAGCCGATCCGCGAGCTGCTGCTGAACAGCCACTTCTTGAGCTGGACGTTCGGCGTCGCGCCTAGCAGCTTGTAGAGGCCGGAGCTGGTGTCCCACAGGCCTCCCTCTTTCGTCACGTCCGCCAGCGTGCGGCGGAAGATCACCGCGCCGAAGTCCGGCACGTGGATGTGCCGGAGCGGCTCCAGCAGGAGGGCGTAGCTTTTGCCGCCGCCCGCCGCCCCGCCGTAGATGGCGATGTCGGCCGAGGTGGCGAGGAATGCTTCCTGAGGCCCCGGCTGCGGTCGCAGCTCGACGGAGGCCGTCACGTCTCCTCGCTGGCGTCATCCCTCCCGTTGCTCGGAAGATAGACCTGCACCGGCGATGCGGCGGGAAGCGCCTTGCCGTCGGGGTCGCTGATCGCCTGGTTGATCCGCTCGCCGTACTTCTTCGGATTCATCCGGGCCAGCATCTTCAGGCGGGTATCGACGCGGAGCCGGGAGCGGCTGATCCACTCGCTATCCGGTACTTCCTGCTCGTAGTCGCCGCGCTTGATGACCTTCGTGTCGCGGTGCGTCTCGTCGGCGATTTCGAGGCAATCCTCGAACAGGGCTTCTTCCCGGGCCTGCATCGCGCGGGCGTACTGGTCCTTCTGCTCTGGCGTGGCATGGAGCGAGAGCCAGTCATAGAAGCGATTACGACGCTTGTCCGTGCACTCGTCGCGGAAGAAGGCGTGCACGCTGTGGCCGTCGGTGATGTAGTCGCACAGGCGGTCGAGCAGGTCCTGCGAGATGTATTCTGCGGAGATGGTGCTCATGGAGACTGGAAGAAAAGCCCCGCCGGTGAGGGCAGGGCTTTCAAGGAGGAGTCTAACGAGTAAGGAAAGACGACAATGGATTCTCCCAAATACTACCGAAACAGTTCCGGTGTGTAAAGGCGGCGTCAATCCTTAGTCGCATTCTGATAATGGAGCCTCAACCGGTCGAGTGCTTTACGGAAGCGCGGCATCTTCGCGTTCTTGTCTTGGCAGCAGGGGAAGGAGCCGGTGGCGAGGGCGCTGCCATACAAGCATACGTGTATGATCATGGCACGATCGGTGGGGTCGGGGATGGCGGCGATGGCGCGGCGCAGGCGTCGGTCGGCGTCGATGTTGGGCAGGGGCCAGTCGGGCAGCTTGCCCCCGTCCACCATGATGCGGCCCATTTCGGGGACGATGGCGGGCGGGATGGAGGCTTCTTCGTAGTCGAGCCAGAGGCGCATCCCGGCCTCGTACTGCGGGTGGGTGATCAGTCCCTTTGTGCGGTAGAGGGTCAGGGCCTTGTTGGGGGCGCGGACGAAGGCGGGGCGGGCGCCGCGGCCGAGGCCGGTCACCTCGAGCAGCTGGGGCGCGACGCCGAGTTTCTGGGGCTCGGGGTCGCGGTCGATGAACCGGTAAACCGGGATGCCGGCTTGATTGATGGCACGCTGCATCTTGGCGGCGTTCTCGACGGCGCGGCGGGCGCGGTTGCGCGTCTTCCGGGCCTTCCGGCGAATGGCAGGTGATGTGTCCGTGGCGGCGGGCCCGGGCTCTTCCGACTGTCGAAGACGCTTGATCAGGTCGGCGAGCGCGTGCCGGTCCAGCTCGATTGCGCCATGCTTCACGGCGAGCTTACGCTTCGCCTGGCAGATGTCGTAGTGCGGCGTGCTCGCCCGGCGCTGGAACCACTTCCGGGCCACGCCGATCTGGTCGGCCATGGCGTGAAGCTCATCGGGCGTGTCCGCCAGCATGTGGCACATGATCATGCGGCCGTAGCGGTGTCGGGCATTGTCAACGTAGACGGGCATAACCCTCCTTGGGCTGAAGTGCCGGGGGAGGGGCTGATCTGCCACCTCCCCCGGTTGCCGGTGCGCGCCGATTAGCAGGGATATGTGCCACCCTTGTCTCCCGCCCTGCCTGCTTTCGCATATCGGCACACGGACCCATCCGGCTGGTCCTATGGAGGTGCCCGGGAGGGGGTGTCTCGTTCATCGCGGCTGCTCCGGGAACAGCTCGGCGAGGTCGGGCCGGAACTCCCGCGCCCGCTTCTCGCCGTTCATCAGCACGAGTAACGCCCAGTCGTGGCGCTGCCGTGGCGTCGGCTGCGTGTCCACCAGCATGGTGACGCCGTCGCGGCTGTCGTTCGTCCCGGCGCGGATGACACGGATCTCGGGAAGCTTCGCGGCAGCGCTCATGGCTGCACCTCCAGCGGCTCGGGCTGGCAGGGCATGCCGTCGCTGGTCAGGTAGATCGGGGGCCGGGAGAGGTGCGCGATGCGCTCCTGCGCCGCCTCGAAGCTGTGAACCTTGGCAATGGGCACCCAGTCGAGGTGAGCGAACGGAGACCAGCATTTCTTCAGCAGCAAGAACGAGCCATCCTTGGCCGGTTCTACCAGATAGGGCGGAGTGGCTTCGAAGGCCGCTCGCCTCCTGTCCTCGCGCATTTTTCTGTACTCTTTTGACCGAGTTGTCTCGGCCTCGCGCTTGCGTTTAGCGTTGTTCCAGAAATCCCATTTCATACGTTCTCCCTGTGGTTCATGGTTCGATGCGGTGCGCCTCGGTCAGCGCGGCCATGATCTGGCCAAGCGTGCGCTGCCCAGGCGGTGCGGGCTGGCGGGTGCGCGGACGGTACGGCTTCTCGAGCAGCTTCGCGGCGCGCCGCCGGAGACGCTCGATGCGGCGCATGTGCGGATAGGCGAGGTCGGCGAGCTGCTTGGCGCGCGGAAACCACTTCTCGCCGCTGTCCCGGTACTGGTTGCAGGCCTCGACCAGCACGGCCTCGGGGAGGTGGCCGATGTCGTGCCAGTAGTCGTCCAGCATGGGGGCGAGCAGGCTCGGGTCGCGGAATTGCTGCGGGTAATGCAGCGCCAGCTTTGAGAGGTGCGCGGCGAAGGCCATGCGCGTGGCGGGGCGCAGCGCCTCCTCGAACACGGCCTCGGCCTCGACCAGCTCTGCGCGGGTCTTCGGCCCGATGGCGGGAAGGGGGCGTGTGGCGAGGTTCACCGGGCCCGTGCTGCGGGCGATGTCGACCTGCCCGTGTTCGTCGAAGGCGTGCGTGCCGTCCCAGTCATACCTCTCCTCGGTCAGCAGCCCACTGACGCGCTCCGACAACGAAAGCCTCGTGAGCGGAGAGGGGCCTGTCCCTGCCGGGGCCGGAGCGGTGGGGGCGCGATGCGTTGCTGGCAATGTCTCCATGGATTTCCTCCACTGTGATGGTTTTCGTTCGTTGGCGGATGCTCTCCGCGATGTCCCGGTCGAACATGGCGAGGCTGGCGCGGGGCGGCTCGCGCCCGCTGGCGATGTGCCGCTCAATCACCGGCTTCACGTCCAGCTCGGGAATGGCCCCGGACCTCAGCCAGGCGATGGCCGGACCGGCGATGTAGATTCTCTGGTTGCCGAAGCGCGCCTGAATCCATTCGGTCAGCTCCACAGCCTGAGCGACCACGTCCTGCGGCGCCTCGACGCGCGCGGCGTCGGCATCGGCGAGCGAGGGGCTGGGGGGATTAAGGGGGGGTTCGGGAAGGGGTGCAGGGGAAGGGCAAGGGGGGCCATCAAGGGGGGAAGGGGTGTCTGCGCCGTCCGCAGTTGTCCGCAGACTCAGCAGACGCTTTTCCTCCTCGCGCTTGAGCCTTTTGCGCTCCGCATCGCTGGCCCGCCGCCGCTCGGCAGCTTCGTCTTTCGGCGCATGAAGTTCCATGTCGGCCACGGCAGCGACAATTGCTTCTGCCGTCATACCGGCGGCCAGCATGTGCCGGACAGCCTCGGCGATCATGCCCATGACAGCACTCCGAGGTCTTTGACCCCGACCATGATCGATGGCGGGGTTGGTATCGGCACATCGTGGGGCCGCCAGAGGTGAAGGCAGAACGGATGATTGTTGACGTACTCGGACTGCGGAGGGTGCAGCTGCATCACGCACTCTTCCGGCTCGAAGAAGAGATCCTTCAATTGGCACATCTCCTCCCAACTCGGACACCGGGTGCTGAGCGATGCGCTCAGGTGATCCCATCCGTAGTCGGTGCTGATGATGACCTTGACTACGGGGCCTTTCGGCAGCCGCACTTTGAACATCCCAAAAGGGTCGCCATAGCATGTTGCGAAGGTGCCGATGGTGACGCGGTAAGGCTCGATGAGCGGGTTGGGAAATGGTCTCATCGCGGCCCCCGATCTGGGGCGAAGGCCTTATGGGAGACGCGCTCGCCTCTAGATTGCGCGTCCATACGCCGTGCGAATTCTCGGCATACGTCGTCGGGGTGAAGGTCCGCCATCCGGCAAAGGTCGTTAAGGTCAGCCTTTCGCTGAGGATTCTGGAAAAGGCTGCGGTCCCAGTCTTCGAGCGCCATCAGCACGACTGCCCTCCATAGGGCGACACGTCGCCGGTGGAATTCGGGATCCTCGGGGATAGGTCGGTAGAACCCGCCGCCGTCGCCGGGGTCTTCGTCGACGGAAGCGAGAAGCTGCCGACGCGGGCCATCATCTCGTCGCGGCTGGGCTTCGGTTGCGGGCTTCGCCGCGATCCTGTCGAGGATGTCGTTGCCGGGGATGGGCTTTCGCTCGGGCCGTGGTGTCCATGGCTGGGCGGTGACGGCAGGCTTTCGGACGACGGTGGCGGAGCGCTCTTCACTGCATCGCGCAGCTCGGTCATCGCGTCGATCGCGGCGCTCCACCCCTCGCCACTCGCTGAGGGAGACGATGCGGGTGGCAGAGGCGGCGGCGGGTCTTCGCTCTGCTGGGGCTGCTTTCCCAGCAAGGCGTCCGCCGGGGCCTCCTCCGTAGCTCTCGGCTCCTTCGCACTGCGCGGGATCAGCCCTTCAGCGCGAAGCTGGCCGAGATAGGTGTGCACCGAGGTACGCTTGCAGTCGGCGAACTCCATCAGCTCGTCGGCGGTGCGGAGGCCTTTGTTCCAGCCTTCGAGCACGAGCATCTTCTTGGTGGGTTGCAGCGCCGTGGGAGCGCTGGCCGTCTCGGCGGGCAGCTCGTTGCGCGGAAAGGCAACGGGCACCCCCTGCGGTTCTGGCGTGGGCGTCGAGGCGGCGATCAACGTCGCTGGGTCGAGCAGCGCCCTCCGCTCCTCCTGCGTCACGGTGACCGTCACCGGGGCAGGGGCCATGGCCGCGCCATACTCGAGGCCCGCGATGAAGCCGTGGATGGCGCCGGGGCCGTGCTGATCGACGAGGGCCGCGCCGCGCTTCAATGCGTCGAGAACAAAGGAATGAAGATTAGGACCTGAAACGCCAGTCGCCATAAATACCCCATCCCCATGCGAGTTATGGTGGGGGTGGCAGCATGGATGGGGTTACATGCGCTGAACTTTGGTAGCGAACCGAAGTCGCCACCCCGTTCGCTAGTTTATTGTTCCCTAATCATTCTGCAAGCGGTATTTACGCAACACTTACACGCGACCCCGATAGAGTCGCGGTATTGGGTGCCCCTGCTTCCTGAGGGCGATCAGGTGGCGTTTCACCGTGACGGACTCCAGCCCGGTATGCCGCGCTATGTCGTCTCGCGTCCTGCACCCGGCGTTCCATGCGTCCAGCACGCGCTGCGGGGCGGTCTTCTCCGGCTTGAAGATTGGCAGCGCCTCGCCCCGGCGATAGCAGCGCAGCACGTAGTCGGGATGGAGGTCGGCCCAGTCGCAGACGCGCTCGAAGTCTGCCCGCTGGCTTCGCCGCTCGAACCAGGCACGGGCCTCCGCGACGTACCGCTCGCGCAACCCGCTGCCGTTCCCGTCGATCACCACCACGCCGGACGCTTCCAGCAGCGCCTCCTGAATCACGCGCCGCCACAGGTAGACGCAGTCACCAGCCGGATCCGCCATACCCTACCGGAACTTGCCCGCCGGCTCGCCGTAGGCCAGCTCGAAGAGGCGGGGCACGGTGACGATGACGCCGCCGACGCGGATGATCTGGTGGCCTCCATGGCGCTCGAACGTCACCTCCTCGCCCTTCCCGGTCAGGATGCCAGCGGCATGGCCGACGCTGCGGGGCGGCGGGGCTGGCCGGGTGTCCGTCTCCGGCACCGTGATCTTCGGCCCGTCGTCCTTCCGTCGTCTGGTCAGTTTGCGCGGTACCTCGCCGTCCTGTCGGTAGAAGGTCAGCACGGCCTTGACGCGGTGCCCCGGGATGCCGAGCCGCGCCGCGACCTGCTCGCGCTTCATGCCCTGCTCGGTGGTGAGCCGGATAATCTCCGCGCCCTGCTCGACAGTGTAGGCGGGAACCCCCTGCTTCGGCTGACAACCCTTGCGCCGGTCGATCAGGTGCAGCCCCTTGGCGCGGTACACGCTGGCCCGCCAGCTCGCCGCCGCGTGCGTCGTCTCCAGCCTGGCCAACACCTCGTCCATGGAGAGGCTGGCGTCGTTCCAGAGGCGCTCGAACGTGCGGGCCGCGTCGTCGGGGAAGCCGGTCATGTCAGGCGCACCTCGATTCCGAGGCAGGCCTTCATGAGGCGCTTCTTCAGCTTGAACTCGGGGGTCTCGAAGCCCTTGGTGTCCTCGACGATCACCTCGCCCGTGGTAAGGTCGCGATACCGGAAGTCTCCGACGTAGTCGGCGATGTGGTGGCCGTTGACCTCCAGCCGGAAGCGGGGCTGGCACTCGATGGGGCCGATCGTGCCGTCTCGCTGGAGGATGAGGAGCGCGCCGTACCGCTTCGCCTCCTTCTTTGAGTGGAAGGTGCGCCCGAACGCCGTGACCTTCCGGGCCTTGTATTTCGTCCCCCGGGCGGCGCGGTCAGCGGCAAGCTGCGCCTGGTACTCCGCTGCGCTGATGGTCTCTGTCATACACCTGCCGCGACAAGGTCATCCCCATAACCGCCGCTGAGGACGGTGCGCTGCACGACGGGCGGAGCGTTCAGCCGGTTCTGCAGGCTGTCGATCACCTGCTGTTGCCGGTGGAACTCCCCGGTGAGCTTGTCCAGACGAGCGGCGAGAGGCAGCAGAAACTCATCGACCAGAACGTCAGGGGAAACACGTGCATAGAGATCATCACGGCGGGAAAGAAGGGCATCGTACAGGCTCATACGTTAGTCCTCCGCCCCTCGATGATCCAGCGATGCGCCTCGGTCATCGCGGCGTCGAGCGTGGGGAAGATGCCGTCCGTGCCGATCTTCGCCTTCCCGCGCTGCTTGGGGGAGAGCTTCAGGCAGCGCACCACGGCGGTGCCGTCCTGCGCCTCGGTGATGCGGAACGCGCGACGCGTGATCTCGTCGGTGAACATGAAGTCGGACTTCGGCGCAGGCTTAGGCAGTGACATGGGCTTCCTCCGTGTCGGTTGGTGGCAGTAGGTGTTCATTGGGGAAGGGCAGCTCGAAGCCGAACTGGGCGTAATGCGCCCTGATCCGCGTCATGAAGTCCTCGCATTCGGTGGTGGTGTATTGGGCCGTCGATTTCAGGACGACGACATCGTTGCCGGAGATGCCCCGGCGAATGGTCTTCAGGCCGAATTCCTGTTTCAGCATGTCCTTCACCTCCTCAGGTGAGAGGAGCTGTCCTGCTTCGAGGTGGGCTTGCTGGACGGCAGCGAAGAAGGGGCCGTGCATGAAGCGGTTCTGCTGGCAGCTCCGACGCTTCCCAAGCAGCTCGATGGTGATGCGGACGCGCTTCCCGGCGAAGTGCGAGAGAAGGATGCGAACCTGATCCGCCTTGCTGAAGCGGCCCTGCTCGGTGATCCTTCCCTCGAACTCGCACTTGGTCATAAACGGCTCAGGCGGCGTCCTTCATCATGTCGTCGAAGCGAGCCTGCGCGTTGCGCCACGTCGCCTCGTGCAGGTGGTCGCAGAAGCGCAGAAGCTGGGCGTCGTCGCTTTCTGTCATGCCGGTCTTGGCAAGGGCGAAGGCATGGTTGGCTACCTGCCGCGAGGTGACGATGGAGAGCACGGAAAACGTGATGCTCATGATCTCCGGGACGTTCAGGGCGTCATTATGAAAGGCCCGCTTGTTGAACTTGTCGAACACCGCGTCGATCTCGGTGATGAGGCGCTTCGCTTCCGGCCCGATCTTGTCGATGCTGGTACTCTGTAGGCTTGCGTTGATTTCCATAGGTTCCTCCTCAGAATGGAATTTCGTCATCTAATTCAGGCGCTTGGGATGGTGCGGCAGCGCGACGGGCGGGGGGCGCTTCATCGTCGCCAGTCCCGCCGTCGCGCTTGCTGTCGAGAAGCAGCAGCTTCGCGTCGAAACCTTGCAGCACGATCTCGGTGCTGTATCGCTCGGCTCCGTCGTTGTCCGTCCACTTCCTTGTCTGCAACTTGCCGGAGACATAGAGCTTGCTGCCCTTGTGGACGTAGTTCCGCACCACCTTCACCAGCCCTTCGCTGAAGATGGAGACGCGGTGCCATTCGGTGCGGCTCTGGCGTTCGCCGTCGGCGTCCTTCCAGCTTTCCTCCGTGGCGAGGGATAGGTTTGCGATTTCCCGGCCATCCCGCGTCGAGCGGATTTCGGGGTCACGTCCCACGTTGCCGATGAGAGTGACGCAGTTCAGAGAGCCAGCCATTGTTTCCTCCTTGTCTGGTTGTCGTGTTATCAGCGGATGGAGACGCCGGATTCCTGGAAGATGTCCAGCCCCGGTATCTCGCGCGCGCCGCTGGTGATCGCTTTGCGGACTGCCACGGCATCGACCTGCACAAGGTCTGGCCGTGCGGCGGCGAGGGCCTGAATGTCCGTGAGGCTGAAGGTCCAGCGTTTCTGGATGACGCTCGTGGCGTCGGTGGCCTTGCCTACGTTCACCTTCTCTGGCTCGGCGCGTACCTGCACCGCCTGGCGAAGCGCCACCTCGGCCTGCACAGCGTTTCCGGCCTCCTCCTCCGCTGCGGCCTTGGCAAGCAGAGCAGCGCGCTCTTCTTCCTGACGCTTCCTCGCCTCGGCCAATAGCTCGGCCTCACGCTTGCGCTGGTAGTCGAGGATGTTTCGCTTCACCATGTCCTGCGCGATGGCGAGCGGCTCGGTGATGCGCTTGAAGCGGTCGTTGATCGCCTTTACGCCGTCGTTGAATGGCTTCACCATCGCCTTCCGCTCTTTCTCGGCGAGGTCGGCGTGTCGCTTGATGCGACCAGCAAGGTCGATGCAGGCGGCAAGGGAGTTGTCGTCGAACGCCGTGCAGGTGTTGGCCTCGTCGATGAGAACTTGCACCGCGCCGCTCAGGCGCGCTTCGGGTTCGCTGGTCTGTGCGTGTGCAATCGCATTCATAGATTCTCCTTGTTGATTCGGTTGTTGTTCAAGGTACGTCATGGCGCAGCCGTCCCGACCGTCGCCACGATCTCCTTCTGCTTCTTTGCCTTGGCAGCGGCGGCACGCTTGGCGACAGCGGGATAGGTGGCGGCGTTCTCCGTTACCCATGAGCGCCAGCCGTCCGAAACGGTGGCCAAAGCCTCCGCGTCCTCGGCCTCCGCGATCTGTGCTTCCAACCGGACAAGCTCGGCCTCGATGTCATCGGGCAGCGGCTTCTCGGGCGCGGGAGTGGGCTTGGCGGCTGGCTTCGCCGCCTCCTGCTTTTCCTTCTTGAGCGCGGCGACATAGCGGTTGTCGTCGAACTTGCCCTCGAACACGTCGGCACTGAAGCCGATATAGGAGAGCGCCTTGGTGATCGCGTCCGTGGTCGCCTTCTTCGCGGCGTCCTCGTCGAGGTGCACCTTGCCGTGCTTGTCGGTGCTCGCCAGTGCGTTCGTCGCGCACACAGGGAACGCTTCGCTGCGCTTCCCATCGTGCACGTACCAGAGCTTCACGATGGCAATGGCGAGGCCTTCCTGAAAGCGGAACTCCGCGTCATAGCCCCAGCCTGTTCCAATCGGGCCGAACACGTCGGTCGCCCGTTTGATCTGATAGTAGCTGTCGATGGCGGTGAAGCCGCCGCGCTGGTTGATGTGTCGGGTGCGGTCGGGGTCGGTCGTCTCTACCGACTGCCAGAGTGCGAGGTTTCCATTCAGCACATAGCCTCACGATCTGCCAGCACGCTTTTGCTGGCGTCGAAGTTCGCGGCAGCGGTTTCAATCTCAGCCTTCTGACGCTGGCGTTGCTCCCAAATGACCTTGATGCATTCTGCCTGAGCGATCAGGCCACTCACTAGTGTGTCCAGCTGAGCCTGATCGACATGCTCCCCGAAGAAGGTCATACGGCGCTGTATGGTGCCCATGGCGCGGGTCGCAACCATCTCCATCTCGGAAATGGCCATGGCCACGTGATGCTTCTCAACGGCGTCGCGCGCGGTGAAATACTCTGAAGCGGAGAATGTCATTAGCGGCCTCTCTCGGTGACGAAGTGGCCGGTGCGCGGGTCATAGACGCGATGCGCCGCGCCCTTCTCCGCCTCGATCTGCCGGTGCGTGTCAGCGACGATGGCGAGCGCCAGCGCGAGGCCGATCAGCAGCGCGAAAGCGGCAAGGGCAACTTCTTCGCGTCGCTTCCATGCCATGTGTAAGAACTCCATAAATCCTCCTTGTTAAAATCTCGCTTGCACGTAAACAAACGATAGCGTAATAATAGCCGCGAGAATTCTTAATTCAAGCACAAAATGAGCAAATACTTAGCCGATGATGAGTTGATCTCCGAGAAGCAGATGGATGCCGCTCTCGGGCTCCTGCGCTGGACAGATGAGGGGTTAGCTCACGTCGTCGGCGTGGATCGCAAGAGCATCGTCCACCTCCGCAATACGCCGCCGGTGCGCACCAAGATGGACCCGCGCCGGAAGCGTCTGCTGCGCCGCATCGGCACCGCTCTCCGCGAGCACGTGCGCTTCCTGCGAAGCGGGGGCGTCGAACCAGTCAAACAGCCCAGGGGAGGAATCAATGGGAGTTCTTAATTTCAAATCGTCGAAGCGGGTGGCGCGTGCCAACCGGAAGGCCGTGACCAAGCGGGAGTTCTCCGGGCGGGTCTTGGAGCATGAGCAGTTGCCGGACGGGTACGCATACCGGCACAGCACGAAGGGTCGGCGCGTTCGCCACGACGGCGGCGACGACATCGCCTACCGCAACGCGCTGCTGGACCTGCTGGCGATCTCCATGCGGGCAGCGGCGCGCGAGCGTGTCATCGACACCGGAGCGTTCAACCTGTTCCGCATCGAGCGTGCCAAGGTGAAGCGCCTGCGCCGCAAGGAGCGGAACGCAAACCTCGCAGCACGTGCTGCATAACCATTAACAGGGGGAGGAACCCATGAGGGAATATCTGCACATCATACTGGCCACCGGCCTCGTCGCGCTCGTCGTCGGATGGACGGCTGGCTACACCGCGAACTCGGCGGAGCGTCCGATGAAGGGACGCATCGCGCTGTCCGATCTGCGCGAGTAGCGCGGCTCAAATTCAAGCCTTTCACAACAGGGAGTTTTTATGAATGAAGGTTCTATCATCAAAAAGGTAGCGGTCGGAGCGGTCGTCATCATCGCGGTCATCGTCGCCGCGCTGTCGTCCATGCTCTTCCAGACCAACGACGCCGGGTACGTGCAAGTGAAGCAGGCCGCCGGAACGGGCGAGATGACGGTGCGCACCACGCCGGGCGTCTATGCGCAGATGTTCGGTGACATCCACGAGTACAAGATTTCGGACGTCTACGATTTCAACACGGACGATGAGCAGATCATCGTTCGGTTCAACGATGCCGCCACGGCACGCATCTCCGGCCAGATCAAGTACCGGCTTCCCGTGACGGCGGCGGGCATCCTCAAGATTCACGAGGATTTCCGCAGCTTCGAGGCGGTGCAGTCCGATCTCGTGCGGCAGGTCGTCGCGGCGAGCCTGAAGCAATCTGCCACGCACTTCGGCGCGGAGGAGGTCTATTCGACCCGCCGCTCGGACTTCATCGACCTGGTCAACGCTCAGATCAAGAGCGGCATCTTCGCCACGTCCTATACCGAGCGGGTCCGCAAGGACGAGGACGGCAACAACTTCATCCAGCGCATCGTGGCGGTGCGCCTGAACGAGGACGGCAAGCCGATCATCTCCGAGCCGTCGGCGTTCGACCGCTACGATGTGGACCTGATCCAGCTCGTCATCAACGACATCGATTTCGACGACAAGACCGACGAGCTGATCGCGAAGCGCAAAGAGGCCGAGCAGGAGCAGGTCGTCGCCAAGGCGAAGGCCGAGCGTGCCAAGCAGGACGCCATCACCGCGCAGGAGCAGGGTAAGGCCAACGTCGCCATCGCCGAGGCCGAGGCGCTGGTGATCAAGAAGCGCGCCGTGATCGAGGCCGAGAAGGAACGCGAGGTCGCGGAGCAGCAGGCGCTGAAGGCCGAAGAGGAGAAGAAGGCCATCATCGCTCGCGGCGAGGCCGAGGCCCGCGCCAACGCGCTGAAGGTGACGGCTGGCCTGACCCCTCAGGAGAAGGCCCAGTTCGACAAGGAGACCGCGATCGGTGTCGCGGCCGAGCTGGCCAAGGTCCAGTTGCCGAAGCTCATGGTGATCGGCGGGAGCGGGTCCCAGTCCGGGCCGGTCAACCCGTTCGATGCGGTGGGGCTGGAGTCCTTCATCCGCATCAGCAAGGGGCTGAGCAAACATGAGTAGCCGGCTCGTCGTCTATCTGGTCGAGGGGGTAATCGCCCTCTCGATCATCTGGCTCCTGTTCAAGCTGGTCTACTTCCGCGTCTTCCCGCGCGGCGTGGTGAACGCCGTGAAGCTCCGCAAGGCGGGCGAGAAGTACGAGCGTGACCTGAGGAAGCGGTGACCCCCGGCGTCGTCTGGCATCGCATCCCGCCTGAGTGGCAGGCGAAGATCCGCCATGCGGTCATCGCTGCCGGTGTGGCGGGCCTGACGGTGCTGGTCGGCGACATCATCCGTGGCGTCGATCAGCCGCCGCCGCGCCACCGGGGGCCGGACGATCCGCCGCCGGGAAGCCGCACCTACAGCCACCGGTACGACGGGCGGACGCAGGGGCAGAACCATTGGAAGCGGAGGGAGTGATGGAATACCTACTCGGAATCTACCTCCTCGCCATCGGCGCGCTGCTGGAGCGCACCTTCGACCACCTCAACGCAGCGGAGCTGGCGCAGGCAAGGAGCCAGCCCTTGTTGCTGGTCACGGCCTATGTCGCGCTGGCCGTCACCGTCCCCTTCGTCATCGCTGGCGAGCTGGTGCGCAGCATGACGGGGCGGCGCTAGAACCGCTCCGCCGCAGGAAGGTCGGAATGTCGAGGCCAAGCTCCTCCACCTTCCGCAGCGCCTCCATCCTGCGCCGGTGCGGGCAATCCGGGCAGCTCCCCGGCCGCACCGACGGCGGGCAGTCGCAGCGGGCCTTCTCGAGCACGTCGGACACGGCGTTCATCTCCCCTTGCTCCAGTCAGGCTGCCACGGGCTAGAATCCGCCCGCAACCTTCGAGGCCGCCATGCTGCGTGTCGCTCTTGCCGTCCTGCTCAGCGCCTCCCCGGCGCTCGCCTGTCCGCGGGTGACGGACCTGCCGCTCCCCCGCCCGGCACAGGTGCAGAGCGAGGCGGCGGTGCGCGAAGCGCCGCGTACGGACGCGGGCATCACGGCGACGCTGAAGCGAGGCGAGCAGGTCACGGTGACGGCGGAGTGCGAGAACTGGCGCGAGGTCCGCGTCGGCGACTCCAGTGGGTGGGTGCATCGGGCGCTGCTCCGATGACCCGAGTCGCGCTTGGACTCTTCTCACGGGCAGGGGTTATCCACAGGAAGCGGGTTGGACCCCTCTCACGCCCCCGTATTGGGCAGCACTCCCGCGACTCGCGGTTATCCCTTGGACTCCGCTCACATACTTCAAATAGTAGGTTCAAATAACCTGCGAATAGCTTGCGTGAGAAAGCCCCAAGTTGCATCGCACCCCGGCTTCCGGTTCAGGTGAGCGGCATGGGACAGGTTCACCAGCTGATTCTCACGCATGGCATCGAGGCGGCGCGCGCTCAGGCTTTGGACAAGGCCGAGCGGCAGGCGATCGACGCTGCTTTCGAGGTGCTGACCGACGAGAAGGGCCGGATCGGCGTCGCCCATGCCGGGTTCGCCATGGCCGCCCTGCCGCACAAGAAGGTCGCGGAGGCGGTCTGGGAGAAGGACGGGGGCACGGTGAAGCTGCTCGTGGAGAGCGGCCTCGACTCCGAGCGCCAGCACGTCGGCATCCCCTACGGCTCCATCGCCCGGATGATCCTCCTCTACCTGCAGACGCAGGCGGTCAGGACGCGCAGCCGCGAGGTCGAGCTGGGCGCTTCGATGAACGCCTGGCTCAAGGCCATGGACATCCCGGTCGGCGGGAAGACCTATCAGGCCGTGAGGGAGCAGAGCCGCCGGATCAGCAGGTGCCGCCTGACCTTCTTCCGG
>CAYNYQ010000002.1:0-58045 GCA_964401305.1 uncultured Acetobacteraceae bacterium
AGCAGGCGCAGCGGCAGCGCCTCGCCGGGCGGGATCGCGGCATCGACCAGCGGCGCGAAGGCGGCGGTGAAGCGGCGATACCCCTCCGCCACGGCGCCGAGGCCGGACCAGGCGCGCGCCGCGATCGCCGCCGCCTCCGCCTCGCTGCGCGGCCGCGCCAGCAGCACCGGGGCGGTGGCGGGAAGGTCCTCCGCCGCGCCTTCCGTGCCGACCAGCAGCCCGGGCCCCAGCGCGACGAAGCCCAGCGGCGCCAGCGCCTCGCGCAGCGCCGCCTCGCCCGAGAGCACCAGGCGGAAGGCGCCGTCCCAGCCCGGCAGGCCGGCGCGCGGCGGGGCGTAGATGCGCCGCGCCGCCGCCTCGAAGCTCGCCTCCCCGCGCGGCCCCAGCCGGTAGAAGGAGAGGCGGCCGCGGCGCGTGCGCAGCAGCCAGCCTTCCTCGGTCAGCCGCGACATGGCGGTGCGCAGCTGCCCCTCCTTGCAGCCGAAGGGCTCGAGGATGCGCTGCAGCGTGCCGAGCCAGAGCGAGCCGCCGCGCGCCACCACCGCATCGCCCCAGACCGTGACGACGAAGGAGGCGATGCGCGGCGGCCGGTCGAGGCGGGCGAGGGTTTCGGCCAGGGGAGACATGCCCCACGTGCCTAGGGCAAAGCCCGGCCAGGGGGAATCTCCCGCGGACGGCCCGCCTCTGCCCGCGGGCCATGCGCGGGACCGTGCGGGCCGATGCGCGGTTCTGGCCGCACCACGCGCGCCCGGAACACCGCCATGCCCTTCGACGACGACGCGGCCGCGGCCTCAATCGTCGATGCGCGCGAGGAGGCCGCCGTGCTCGCCCTGCTGGCGCGGCGGCTGCAGCGCGACCAGGCGTAACGCGGCTGAGCCACGGCACCCGGCGCCCCGGCGCGCGTTGCGCTCGCGCGATGCGGGAAGGAAGCGCGGCGATGAGTGGAACCGAGGCTGTGTCGGGCTGGCTGCCCCTGGAGGCACGCGAGACGGCGGACGCGAAGCGCGCCCAGGAGAGCGCGCGGGAGGCCGAGCGCCTGCTCGCGCTCGCGCCGCGCGAGCGGGTCTTCGAAGTGCTGCGGCGCATGGCCGCCTGCCGCGCCGGCGAGGCGCCGTTCCGCCCCGTGGACCTCGCCCGGATCCTGGTCTCCTTCGAGGGGAGCATGCTGCCGACCGAGGAGGCGCTGGCCGCGCTCTGCCCCGAGACCGCCGAGCCGCCGGCCTGAGGCCACCCGCCCCTCGCCGGGCGGGAGCCTGCCCTGCGCCCGCCGCAAGGAACCGCGAGGAGGGTCCGGCGGTTCCTGGCTCGCCCCGCCGCTCCGGTCAGGACGGCCCGCTGACATCCCGGCGCCGCTCGCCAGAGAACCCCTTTGACGCTCGACCAGGCCTATGCCTTCGGCATCCTCGGCGTCACCGGGGTGCTCTTCGTCTGGGGGCGCCTGCCCTACGACCTGGTCGCGCTGCTGGCGCTGGCGGCCGGCGTCGCGCTCGGCGTCGTGCCGATGCAGCAGGCCTTCAGCGGCTTCGCCGACGACATCGTCATCCTCATCGGCGCCGCGCTGCTGGTGAGCGCCGCGGTCGCGCGCTCCGGCGCGGTCGAGGCGATGATGCGCCCGGTGCTGCCGCGGCTGACCACGCCACAGGTGCAGGTGACGACGCTGGCCGGCGCCGTGCTCGTCGCCTCGATCTTCACCAAGAACATCGGCGCGCTGGCGATCTTCATCCCCGTGGCGCTGCAGCTGGCGCGGCGCACCGGCACGCCGGCCTCGGCCATGCTGATGCCGATGGCCTTCGCCTCGCTGATCGGCGGGCTGGTGACCATGATCGGCACCTCGCCCAACATCATCGTCTCCCGCGTGCGGGAGGAGGCGACCGGCCAGCCCTTCGGCATGTTCGACTACACGCCGGTCGGGCTCGGCATCGCGCTGGCCGGGCTCGGCTTCCTCGCCTTCGGCTGGCGGCTGCTGCCGCGCGAGCGGAGCGCGGCGCTCTCCATGGGCGAGGCACTGGCGCTGGAGGGCTATGCGGCCGAGGCGCGGCTGATCGCCGGCTCGACGGCCATCGGCACCAGCATCGCCGAGTTCGAGGCCATGGCCGAGGGCCGCGTCACCGTCGGCACCGTCATGCGCAGGCGGTTGCGCCGGCACGCGCCGCCACCCGGCTTCCTGCTGGAGGAGGGCGACGTGCTCATCCTCGAGGGCGAGCCGGAGGACCTCGAGAGCCTCGTGGCGCGCGCGAAGCTCCATCTCGCGGGGGAGAAGCCCGCGGCGCCGACCGAGGACGAGGCGCGGGTGGTCGAGGCGGTGGTGACCGCGGACTCCCCCATGGCCGGCGCCACGGCCGCGACCTTCGCCCTGCGCGACCGCTTCGGCGCCAGCCTGCTCGCGGTCAGCCGCAGGGGCCAGCGGATCGCGCAGCGCATCAACACGCTGCGCCTGGTGCCGGGCGACGTGCTGATCCTGAAGGGGCCCGGCGAGCGCCTGCCGGAGGCGCTGTCGCGGCTGCGGCTGCTGCCGCTCGCGGGGCGCGACATCCCGCTCGGGCGCAGCCGGCGCAGCTGGCTGCCGGTGATCGTGCTCGGCCTCGCCGTGCTCGCCGTCGCCCTGCAGCTGCTGCCGGTGGCCATCGCCTTCTTCTTCGCGGCGCTGGCCATGCTGGTGCTGCGCAGCCTGACCATGCAGGAGGCCTACGAGGCGATCGAATGGCCGGTGCTGATCCTGCTCGGCGCGCTGATCCCGGTCTCGGAGGCGATCCGCACCACCGGGGGCACCGACCTGATCGCGGGGTGGCTCTCGCTCGGCGTGCAGCACCTGCCGCCCGTCGGCGCGCTGGCGGCGATCATGGTGGTGGCGATGGCGGTGACGCCCTTCCTCAACAACGCCGCCACGGTGCTGATGCTGGGGCCGATCGCGGCGAGCCTGGCGGCGCGGCTCGGCCTGGCCGTCGATCCCTTCCTGATGGCGGTGGCGGTCGGCGCGGCCTGCGACTTCCTCACGCCCATCGGCCACCAGTGCAACACGCTGGTGATGGGGCCGGGCGGCTACCGCTTCACCGACTATCCGCGCCTCGGCCTGCCGCTCTCGCTGCTGGTGGTGCTGGTCGGCGTGCCGCTGATCGCCTTCGTCTGGCCGCTCACGGGCGGCTGAGCGCGGCCGCCCTCGCAGGGCGGCGCCGGCGCCCGCATATCATCCCGGCTTGCCGGATGCGGAGCATGCCATGGCCGGGCCCGAGATCGACGAGCTGAGGGGCGAGATCATCGCGCTGGAGACGGCGCTGGCCGCCGCCTTCGGCGAGATCGCGGTGCTGCGCGCGGCGGCCCGGGGCGGCGGCGCCGAGGCGGCGGTGGGCGCCATGGAGGACATGGCGGCGCAGCTGGAAGGCAGCCTGCTGCGCGGCGTGCTGGGCGCCGAGGCGGCCGGGCGGCCGGGCGCGGCCATCGGCTTCGAGCGGCGGATGGAGCTGATCGCGCACGCGCTGCGCAACGCCATCGCCTTCCGCGAGGGCTGACGCGGCGGGCTGGTACACGAGGCGGGCCGGTTCGGCCCTCCGCGCCAGCCGGCTACCCTAGTCCTCCAGCCATTGCCGCACCTGCGCGCGCAGGAAGGCGGCATCGATCGGATTCGCATTGGGATTGCCGGCGCGGTGCCCCCAGAGGCTCGGGATCGGCCGCAGCGCGGCGCGGCGCAGGTGCAGCAGCTCCGCCTCGTTGTCGGCGACGCGGAAGTAGAGGTCGGTCGCGCCCGGCATCAGCAGCACCCGCGCCTCGATCGCACGCAGCGCCGCCGCGAGGTCGCCGCCGAAGCGCGGATGGTCGGCGATGTCGCCCGCCGCCCAGGTGCGCAGCTGCGCCAGCAGGTTCTCGGCCAGGCGCGCCGCGAAGCGCTCCTCCCAGTCGCGCCGCAGGAAGGTCTCGAGGTCGGGCGCGCCGAGGGCCGTGAGGTGCAGCCCGGCGCGGTAGAAATCCTGGCTCAGCGCCCAGCCGGCGTAGATCCGGCCGAAGGCGCGCAGCGCCTTCACCGGCGGCGCCGCGAAGCGCCCCTCGCCCATGTATTCGGGCGCCGCCTCCAGCACCGCCATCAGCCCCTCGAGGAAGACGCGGTTGTGCACGGCGGTGCGGGCCGAGCCGCAATTCACCACGATGGCGCCGACCCGGTCGGGGAAGGCGGCGGCCCAGTGGTAGGCCTGCTGCGCGCCCATCGACCAGCCATAGACCCCATGCACGCGCTCGACGCCCCAGACGGCCTCCAGCAGGCGCCGCTGCGCCGCCACGTTGTCCCAGGCGGTGACCAGGCCGGGCCAGGACGCGCTGTTGCTCGGCGAGGAGGAGAGGCCATTGCCGAACATGTTCGGGATCACGACGAACCAGCGCCGCGGGTCCAGCACGCCGGCCGGCCCGATCAGCCATTCCAGCTCGGCATGCTGCGCGCCGTAGGAGGTCGGATAGAGCACGACATTGTCCCGCCCCGACGCGAGCGTGCCATGCGCGCGCCAGGCGATCCGCGCATCGGGCAGCACGCCGCCCTTGTGCAGCGGCAGGTCGCCGAGGCGGAACTCGCCCTCGGCGACGGGCCAGTCGGCCGCCATCTCAGGCCGCCCCGCCCTGCAGCCGGCGCAGCTGCGCACGGTGGAAGGCGACATAACCGTTCCCGACATGCGCCAGCCGTGCCTGCAGCAGCGCATGCGCCTCGGCCAGGCGGTGGAAGGGGATGAAGGGGTAGAGGTGGTGCTCGGCGTGGTAGGGCATGTTCCACATCAGCAGGCGCACCAGCGGATTCGTCAGCATGGTGCGAGTATTGGTCAGGCCGTTCGCGTCCTCCGAGCAGCCGGTGTGCTCGGCCAGCAGGTAGAGCCGCAGCACCGGCTGGCCGAGCAGCTGCGGCCCGATCCAGTAGAGCAGCACCGCCTGCCAGCCGAAGCCGAGCCCGGCCGCGACCGCCAGCGCCAGCGTCAGCGCCGAGGAGACGCGCACGGACAGGATCACCCGCGGCGCCGTCGCCGGATGCAGGAAGGGGTAGCCCGCCATGTCGCCGCGCCAGGCGGCGGCCCAGACCTGCAGCCGCGCCTTCCAGAAGAACCAGCCCGTCATGCGCAGCAGGTAGCCGCCGAGGTCGCGCGGCGGGCCGGGGGTGAATTCCGGATCCTGGCGCGGGTCCTGGGTGTGCTTGTGATGCGCCAGGTGGAACTGCTGGTAGAAATGCCAGTTGTGCAGTGCCGGCAGCCCGGCGATCCAGCCGACCACCGCATTGGCGCGGCGCGAGCGGAAGGCGGTGTAGTGCGAGGTCTCGTGGAAGGGCGCGAAGAGCGCCGCCTGCACGATCCCCATCACCAGCATCGCCGGCAGCACCCAGAGGCCGGGGGCGCCCGCGATCAGCGCAGCGCTGCCCACCAGAAGGGCAAGGTGCAGCCCGGCGCGTGCGGCGCCCCGCGCATCGGAGCGCGTGGCCAGGTGCATCAACTCGCGCGGCTTCGGCGCAACGGCGCTCGCGCCCATGGTCCGGCCCTCCATCGATCGCGGGGAGCGTAGCAAGTCCCGCGCCGGGCCGCGCCCCGGGGCAGCGTTGCAACCGGCACGACCGCCAGGGGTTTGGTCGCGATCCGCAGGACGCCCGGCGCCCGTCCCGGCGCCGCCGCCAGGGAGCCGCCCGACCGATGCCCAGCCTGCCTCCCACCGTCACCCGCGTCGCCACCCACACGGCCGCGCCCATCAACCGCCGCATCGAGACGGAGACCGCGCGACGGGTGCGGCACCTGGCCGAGCGGCCGGAAGGGATCGACGCGCGCCTCGAGGAACTCGACCGGGAATGGGACATCGAGCGCGCGCTGGAGGCGAATGCCGCGACGCTGGCGCTCGGCGGCACGGTGCTGGGCCTCGCCGCGGACCGGCGCTTCCTGGCCCTGCCCGCGCTGGTCGCCGCCTTCCTGCTGCAGCACGCGCTGCAGGGCTGGTGCCCGCCGGTGCCGGTGCTGCGCCGCCTCGGCCTGCGCACGGCGCGCGAGATCGAGCGCGAGCGCGTGGCGCTGAAGGCGCTGCGCGGCGACTTCACGCCGGTCGAGCGGCTCGGCGGCGATGCCGGCCTCCGCGCCGGCGCCGCCCTGGCCGCGGCGCGGGCGTGAGGCGGGCACGGCCATGACCCGCCGGATCGATGCCAGCCACCTCGCCGCCGCCGTGCTGGCGGCCACGGCCACGGCGCTGCTGCTGCGCCGCACCGTCTCGCGCGTGCCGGCCTCCCTCGCCCCGCCCGGGCGCGCCAAGAGCGCGCAGCTCCGGCTGCTCGAGGCCGGCGCCGCGGCGCTGCAGCGGCGCACCCCGCTCGACGGCTTCGACGTCTACCTCGTCGGCTTCCATCCGATGAAGGACGAGCCCGAGCACCAGATGGAGGCACACCATTTCTGCCGCCAGGTGAACGAGGACTTCATGCAGTGCGTGCTGTTCGATGGGAACGCGCCGGACGCGAACCTCACCGGCATCGAGTACATCGTCTCCGAGCGCCTGTTCGAGCAGCTGCCGGAGGCGGAGCGCCGCTACTGGCACCCGCACAATGGCGAGATCCTGTCGGGCCAGCTCGTCGCCCCCGGCCTGCCCGAGCTCGCCGAGACGGCGCTGATGCGCGGCAAGATGAACAGCTACGGCAAGACCTGGCACCTCTGGGACACCGGCGGGCCGGGGCGCGAGGGCCAGGCGCTGCCGCTCGGCGACCCTCGCCTCGCCTGGTCCTTCGGCCGCGACGGCGAGGTGCAGCCCTGCCTCGTCGAATCGCGCGATGCGCGGATGGGCGTGAACACCGCGCTCCGCCGCCGCGCGCGGGAGGCGCTGGTCTCGATCGCGCATCCGCAGGAAGGGGTGGATGCGCTGAAGGGCCGCTTCGCCCGCCCGACCCGCGACATGCCGGGCGTCGTCGACCGCGCGAGCGCCGCCGCGCCCGAGGGCCCGGGGTCTGGCGCCCCCGGTCAGCCGCGGCGGTAGGGGTAGCAGCGCGCCCGGTCGAGGGTCAGGCCGAAATGCCGGCCGAGCGCCTCGATGGCCGCCTGGTGCGCCGGATAGGGATCGGCGTTGCCCTTGCCCACCACGATGATGCGGAAGCCCGGGTCGGCGGTGCCGCCGGGTGGCAGCATCGCGGTGGCCAGCGGCGTGCCCTCCTCGTCCCGCAGCGTGAGGAAGAGCGGCATGGCACGGCGGATATGCGCCGCGCGGCCGATATCCTGCTCGATGTAGGGGACGTCGCCCGGGTTGTAGGCCAGCGCGGCCCGCTCATGGGCCTGGCGGAAATGCTTCTCGACGGCGTGGTCCATCAGCGCCGATTCCTGCGTCGCCTCGACCTCGGTCTCGATCCGGAACCACGCCTTCCGCCCGTCGGCGTCGCACACGAACTGCATGGCCGCTCCCGCATCCGGTGGGGCCGCAGCCTACCGGGGCGGGGGCGTGGAGGGAATGGCGGCAGCCGCTCGCGCCGCCTTGAAGCCGCCGGGATCGCGCCGGGCCCGCCTGCCGCGTTGCCTGCCGGGTGACCGGGAAGGCGGGATGCCGATGGCGGAGACGCACGCGCGGAAGGATCGCGGGCCCGGGCCGGGCGCCGACGAGGCCGTCGCCGACCCCCGGCCCGCGGCGCTGCCCTGGCGCCTCAGCGGCGCCGCGGGAGAGCTGCGCGAGGAGGCCGGCGACCTCGCCGCGCATCTCTGGCGCAACCGGCTGCTCATCCTCGGCCTTGCCGGCGCGGCGCTGGCGGGCGCCATCCTCTTCGCCTGGTCCGGGCTCTACAGCGTCGCCGCGACCTCCGGGCACTATCCCTTCTTCCGCACCTTCCTCAGCTTCGCGCTGGAGCGCTCGGTCGCCACCCACACCATCGGCACCCGGGTTCAGGACGGGCTCGACGACCCGGCGCTGATCCGCCGCGGCGCCGGGCACTACCAGGGCGGCTGCGCCCCCTGCCACGGCGCGCCCGGACGCGCCCGCAACCCGATCACCCGGCGCATGCTGCCCGAGCCGCCCTACCTCGCGCCCGTGATCGCCAACTGGACGCCGGCCGAGCTGTTCTGGATCGTGAAGCACGGCATCAAGTACGCCGGCATGCCCGCCTGGGTGGCGCCGCAGCGCGAGGACGAGGTCTGGGCCGTCGTCGCCTTCCTGCTCCGCCTGCCCGCGCTCGACCCCGGCGCCTATCGCGCGCTGGCCTTCGGCGAGGCGGCGGCGGCGACGGCCGGCGCCCGCGAGGGGCTCGCGCTGCTGCTGCTGAACGGCCCGACCGGGAACGGCATCTCCGCCTGCGCCCGCTGCCACGGGCTGGACGGCGATGGCGGGCCGACTGCCGCCTTCCCGCGGCTGCAGGGCCAGACCGAGGCCTATCTCTACCACGCGCTGCAGGCCTATGCCCTCGGCACGCGGCCGAGCGGCATCATGCAGCCCGTCGCGGCCGAGCTGGACGAGGCCGAGATGCGCAGCCTCGCCGCCCATTACGCCAGCCAGCCCGCGACGGCCCCGGCCGCCGCCGCGGCGGACCCGGCGGTGCTCGCGCTCGGGCGCCGCATCGCCACCGAGGGCGTGCCGGAGCGCGGCGTCGCCGCCTGCATCGCCTGCCACGGCGGGCCCGGCGTCGGGCCGGCGAACCCGCTCTACCCGCGGCTCGCGGGGCAGCGCGCGGGCTACATCGCGACCCAGCTCGAGCTCTGGCTCTCCGGCGTCCGCGGCGGCGAGCGGCAGGGCCCGCTCGGCCGCATCATGGCCTATGCCGTGGCCGCCTACGGGGGCGAGGCGCCCCGGCCCGAGGCCATCTGGGCGCTGGACGCGGCCGAGATCCGCGCCGTCGCGGCCTGGTACGCGGCGCAGGGCGGCCGCGGCGAATGAGGCGGCCCGACGCCACGGGGCGGGCCCGGCGCCCCCTGCTGCCCGTGCTGCTCGGCCTGGCGCTGCTCGCCACCTGCGGCGAGGGCGAGGGGGATGTCGGCGAGGGGCGCCTGCTGGTGGAGGGCGATCCCCGCAGCGGCGCGCGGATCATGCGCCAGGCCGGCTGCGGCGCCTGCCACCTGATTCCCGGCCTGCGCGGCGCGCGCGGCATGGTCGGCCCCTCGCTCGAGGGCTTCGCCGCACGCGGCTACATCGCGGGGAAGATCCCGAACCGCGCGCCGCTGCTGATCCGCTGGATCCAGGACGCGCCGTCCTTCGATCCCGCCACCGCCATGCCCGCCTTCGCGCTGAGCGAGCGCGAGGCCCGCGACGTGGCGGCCTATCTCTACCGGCTGGAGTAGGGCGATCGGGCGGCCCGGGTCGGCGGCCTCGCGCGTGCGTGCCCGGCGGGGCGACGCAACCGCGGCGGAGCCCGGTGGTTGCGCCTCTGGCCGGAGGAGAGCGCAGCATGCCCCTGATCACGCCCCGCGGCGCGGCGCGCTGCGCCCGCGCCGCCAGCCGGCTTACGCGCTGATGCGGCACGGGGGGATCGGCGCCGCGGGCCTGCTGCTGGCGCTCGGCGGCTGCGCCGGGCAGCAGGCGGTGTTCGCGCCCATGGGCCCGGAGGCGAGCCTGATCGCGCGCCTGGGCTGGCTGCTCTTCGCCGGCGGCACGGCGATCTTCATCCTGACCATGACGCTGCTGCTGCTCGCGCTCGGCGGCGGGCCTGGCCTGCGTCGGCGCCTCGCCTCGCGCCGCGCCATCCTGCTCGGCGGCGTCGCCTTCCCCGTCGTCGTGCTGAGCGCGCTGCTGGTGCACAGCCTGGTGCTGGCCGCCGGGCTCGGCGCGCGGGGGACGGAGGCGCCGCTGCGGGTGGAGGTGATCGGGCGGCAGTTCTGGTGGGAGGTGCGCTACCCCGAGCAGGGGATCGTCACCGCCAACGAGATCCACCTGCCCGCCGCGCGCCCCGTGGAATTCCTGCTGAGCAGCCCGGACGTGATCCACAGCTTCTGGGTGCCCGCGCTGCACGGCAAGGTGGACATGATCCCGGGCCGGGTGAACCGGCTGCACCTGACCACCGGCGCGCCCGCCGTGCTGCGCGGGCAATGCGCCGAGTTCTGCGGCGCCCAGCATGCGCTGATGGCCTTCTACGTGGTGGTCGGGACGGAGGCGGAGTTCGCCGCGTGGGTGCAGCGCCAGCGCAGCCCCGTCGGGCGGCCGCAGGACCCCTTCCTGGCGCTGGGCTGGGACGCCTTCGGCCGGGCCGGCTGCGGCGGCTGCCACGCGGTGCGCGGCACGCCCTGGAACGGCCGCGCCGGTCCGGACCTCACCCTGGTCGGCAGCCGGCAGACCATCGCGGCGGGAACGCTGGACACGCATCGCGCGACGCTCGGCGGCTGGATCGGCGCGCCGCAGGCGATCAAGCCCGGCAGCCTGATGCCGGGCTTCGCGGCGGTGCTGGAGGGGCGGGAGCTGCGTGCCGTCGCGGCCTGGCTCGAGAGCCTGGAGTGAGCCCGCCCCCGCCCGAGGGCCCGCGCCTGCCCGCGCCCGATCCGCTCTCCCGCGATGCGCCGCTGCCCAACCCGCTGCCGCGGCCGGCGGGCGAGCTCGAGGCGCTGGAGCGGATCTGGCCGCGCCCGCGGGGCTGGCGCTGGCCGACCATGGTCAACAACAACTGGATCGGCGCGATCTACATCGCCACGGCGCTCGGCGTCTTCGTGCTGGCCGGCTGCATGGCGCTGCTGATGCGCGCGCAGCTCGCGGTGCCGGAGAACGACCTGATCGGGCACGCGCTCTACAACCAGCTGTTCACGACGCACGGCACGATGATGATGTTCCTCTTCGCCGTGCCGATCGTGGAGGCCTTCGCCGTCTACCTGCTGCCGGCGCTGCTCGGCGCGCGCGACCTGCCCTTCCCGCGCCTCGGCGCCTTCGCCTTCTGGGCCTATGCCCTGGGGTCGGTGTTCTTCTTCTCCAGCATCTTCTTCGGCATCGCGCCGGATGGCGGCTGGTTCATCTACCCGCCGCTGACCAGCGCGAAGTACTCGCCGGGCATCAACATCGACATGTGGCTGCTCGGCATCGGCTTCATCGAGATCTCCGCCATCGCCGGCGCCATCGAGATCATCGTCGGCGTGCTGCGCACCAGGGCGCCCGGCATGACGCTCTCGCGCATGCCGATCCTCGCCTGGGCGCTGCTGGTCTTCGCGGCGATGATCGTCCTGGCCTTCCCGGCGGTGATCTGGGGCACCGTGCTGCTGGAGCTGGAGCGCGCCTTCCACTGGCCCTTCTTCGTCCCGGAGAAGGGCGGCGACCCGCTGCTGTGGCAGCACCTCTTCTGGTTCTTCGGCCACCCGGAGGTCTACATCATCTTCATCCCGGCCGCGGGCATGGTCTCGATGATCATCCCGGCCATGGTGCAGGCCCGGCTGGTCGGCTACGGCCTGGTCGTGATGGCGCTGGTGGGCACCGGCTTCCTGAGCTTCGGGCTCTGGGTGCACCACATGTACACGACCGGCATCCCGGCGCTCAGCCTCGCCTTCTTCGCCGCCGCCGGCTTCGCCGTCTCCATCCCTTCCGGCATCCAGGTCTTCGCCTGGATCGCGACCTTCGCCGCGGGCCGGGCGCGGCCGGCGGTGCCGACGCTCTACGTCCTCGGCTTCCTCTTCATCTTCGTGCTCGGCGGGCTGACCGGGGTGATGGTCTCCGTCACGCCCTTCGACTGGCAGGCGCACGACACCTACTTCATCGTCGCGCACCTGCACTACGTGCTGATCGGCGGCATGGTCTTCCCGGTCTTCGCCGGCATCTACTACTGGGCGCCGACGGCGAGCGGGCGGACCCTCTCGAGGCGCCTCGGCACCTGGGCCTTCGGCCTGCTCTTCGTCGGCATCAACCTCGCCTTCTTCCCGATGCACATCAGCGGGCTGATGGGCATGCCGCGCCGGGTCTGGACCTACCCGGCGGGCATGGGCCTCGACCTCTGGAACATGCTCTCGACCCTGGGGGCGGTCGTCGCGGCGCTCGGCGTGGCGGTGGTGCTGGTCGACCTCGCGCGAAACTTCCGCATGGGCCAGCAGAGCGACAGTGCGGTCGGCGGCAATCCCTACGAAGGCGGGACGCTGGAATGGCTGCCGCAGGGCAACTACGCCGCGCGCAGCATCCCGCGCATCGTCAGCCGCGAGCCGCTCTGGGACGACCCGGACCTCGCCGAGAACGTGAAGCAGGGGCGCTACTTCATGCCGGGCACGATCACCGGCCGGCGCGAGACGATGGTCACGAGCCCGGTGGAGGCGCGGCCGCAATACGTCGCCGTCATCGCCGGCCCGGGCTGGGCGCACCTGATCGCCGCCGTGTTCACCGCCTTCTTCTTCTTCGCCCTGACCTTCAAGCTGGTCTGGATCGCCGCCGCCTGCAGCGTCGTCGCGGTCGCGGCCATCATCCGCTGGCTCTGGGCCGGCACGGATTTCGGACCGCTCCACGAGCCGGCCGATGTCGGCGGCGGGCTGCGGCTGCCGGTCTATGTCAGCGGCGGCCAGTCGCTCGGCTGGTGGGCGATGGCGGTGCTGCTGCTGGTCGACGGCAGCATCTTCGCCTGCCTGATCTTCACCCACGGGTTCCTGTGGCTGGTGAACGGCGACGCCGCCTGGCCGCCGCCGGGCACGCTGTTGCCGGCACCGGTGGCCCCGGCCATCGCCGCGGCGCTGCTGCTGGCCAGCGCGGCGGCCTTCCGGATCGCCGACCTGCTGCTGCGGCGCGGCCGGCGATGGCTGATGTCGGCGGCGGTGCTGGTGGCGCTGGTGCTGCTGCAGGCCGGCCTCGGCCTCGACCTCTGGGCCTGGTGGGCGGCGGGGGTGCGGCCGACCGCCAACAGCTTCGCCGCGGCGGTCTTCGCAAACCATGCCTGGCAGGGCGTGCACGCGGCGGCGACGCTGGCGATGGCGCTCTACGTCGCGGCGCGCGCCTGGGCCGGCCTGCTCGACCCGGTGCGCCGGGTCACCTTCGATACGGTCAGCCTGTTCTGGTACTACACCATCGCGCAGGCGCTGGTCGGCCTGGCGCTGACCCATGGCTTCCCGCGCGGGCTGGGCGGCCCATGAGCCGGCGCGGGAGGGGCTTCGCGCCGATCGCCGCCGCCAGCGGCGGCCTGCTCGTCTGGGCCGCGCATTTCGGCGCCGTCTACGTGCTGAACGCGATCGCCTGCGAGCGCGGCCTCGCCGGCCTGCGGGTGCTCGGCCTGCCGCTGGTGCCGGCCGGCGTGCTCGGCCTGACGGCCATCGCGCTGCTCGCGGTGGGGGCGCTCGCCCTCGGCCCGTGGCGGCGGCTGGAGCACGGGCTGGCCGGGCAGGAGGGCGAGGACGACGAGAGCTTCCTGCCCTGGTTCACCTTGGCGGTGGCGCTGCTCGCGGCCCTGGCGATCCTGTGGGAGGCGGTGCCGGCGCTGATCGTCGCGCCCTGCGCCTGAGGGAGCGCCGCGATGCTGGACGTCGGGCAATGGCCGCTCTGGCTCCTGGCACTCGGCTTCCTCGGCGCCGCCGCGGTGGTCTGGATGGCGGGCACGCATCTCACGCGCGCGGTCGACGCGATCGCCACGCGCACCGGCATCGGGCACGCCTTCGCGGGCCTGGTGCTGCTGGGCGGCATCACCTCCCTGCCCGAGGTCGCGGTCTCCGTCACGGCCTCGCTGTCGGGCGAGGCGGTGCTGGCGGTGAACAACGTGCTCGGCAGCGTCGCCGCCCAGGTGGCGCTGCTCGCCCTGGCGGATGCGCTGATCGGGCGCGAGGCGCTGACCTCCGTCGTCGTCGCGCCGATCGTGCTGCTGCAGGCGGTGCTGAACATCCTGCTGCTGGCCGTGGTGGCGGCGGCGATCACTGCGGGCGACGTCGCCTTCCTCGGCGCCGGCGCCTGGAGCTGGGGGCTCTTCGCCGGCTACGCCATCAGCATGTGGATGCTCTCGCGCTACCAGGGCCGCACGCCCTGGACCGCGCGGCCGGCCAGGACGGCGACAGCGGCGCCCGAGGAGGAGGAAGAGCCCCCGCCGCTCGGCCGCCTGGTGTGGCGAACCCTCGTCGCGGCGCTGCTCATCCTGGCGGCGGGCTGGCTGCTCAGCCGCACCGGCTCGGCGGCGGCGGCGCAGACCGGTCTCGGCTCGGCGTTCTTCGGCGCGACCTTCGTCGCCGTGGCGACCTCGCTGCCCGAGATCAGCACCATGGTCGCGGCGGTGCGCCTCCGGCGCTACGAGATGGCGCTCGGCGACATCTTCGGCACCAACCTCTTCAACGCCGCGCTGGTCTTCCTCACCGACCTGCTCGCGCCCGGCCCGCCGCTGCTCTCGAGCGTCGGCGCCTTCTCCGCCTTCGGCGCGCTGCTCGGCCTCGTGCTGACGGCGATCTTCCTCGCCGGCGTGGTGGAGCGGCGCGACCGCACCGTGCTGCGCATGGGCATCGATTCGCTGGCGGCGCTGTTGGTCTATGCCGGCGGCGTCGCGCTGCTCTACGCGCTGCGCGACCGGGTCGGCGGATAGGTGGCGGCGCCGCGGCGCACCATGCTAGCCTCGGCGCAGCACCGAGGAAGAGACGCCATGTCCGACGCCAGGCTCGCCCCGAACCTTCCGGACTGGATGGTGGAGCACGCCAACCGCTACCTCTCGAGCGGCGGCACGGACGGCCACATGTACCGGATCACCCTGCAGGGGCGGCCGGAGATGACCGTGCCCTCGCTGATGCTGACCACGCGCGGCCGGCGCTCGGGCGAGCGCTTCGTCCTGCCGCTGTTCTACGGCCGCGCGGGAGAAGGCTACTTCGTCGTCGCCTCCAAGGGCGGCGCGCCGCAGCATCCGGCCTGGTACAGCAACATCCTCGCCGACCCCGAGGTCGAGATCCAGGTCGGCACCGCACGGATGCGCGCGCGCGCCCGCACCGCCGCCGGCGAGGAGCGTGCGCGGCTCTGGGCGCAGGCGCTGGAATTCTGGCCGCCCTATGCCGACTACCAGCGCAAGACCGAGCGGGAGATCCCCGTCGTCGTGCTCGACCCCGTCGCCTGAGCCCCGCCGAGGGCAGCCGCATAGCGGATAGGGGCCATACGGCGAGGCGGGCATTCCCTCGCGCCCGCCGGGCCGGCACAGTCCGCCGGCCGGCGCGGGCACGGGTGACCGGCGGCGGCGATCGCGCGAAGATGCGCTCGGCATCCCCCCGCGCGGGCCCCCAGCCACACCCCCGACAGCCGGAGCAGACCGCATGAATGCCTCGACCGAATACGTCCCGCCCAAGGTCTGGACCTGGGACAAGGAGAGCGGCGGCCGCTTCGCCAACATCAACCGCCCGATCGCCGGCCCGACGCACGAGAAGGAGCTGCCGGTCGGCAAGCACCCGCTGCAGCTCTACTCGCTCGGCACGCCGAACGGCGTGAAGGTGACGGTGATGCTGGAGGAGCTGCTGGCCCTCGGCCATGCCGGCGCCGAATACGACGCCTGGCTGATCCGCATCGGCGAGGGCGACCAGTTCGGCAGCGGCTTCGTCGGCATCAACCCGAACAGCAAGATCCCGGCGCTGCTCGACCGCAGCGGGCCGACGCCCGTGCGCGTCTTCGAATCCGGCGCGATCCTGACCTATCTCGCCGAGAAGTTCGGCGCCTTCCTGCCGAAGGAGGGCGCGGCGCGGGCCGAGTGCCTCTCCTGGCTGTTCTGGCAGATGGGCAGCGCGCCCTATCTCGGCGGCGGCTTCGGGCATTTCTACGCCTATGCGCCGACCAAGCAGGAATACCCGATCAACCGCTTCGCCATGGAGGTGAAGCGCCAGCTCGACGTGCTCGACCGGCGCCTGGCCGAGAGCGCGTACATCGCCGGCCCCGACTACACGATCGCCGACATCGCCATCTGGCCCTGGTATGGCGGGCTGGTGAAGGGCTGGCTCTACGGCGCGGCGGAGTTCCTGGACGTGCAGTCCTACGCCCATGTGAACCGCTGGGCGGACCAGATCCATGCCCGCCCGGCCGTGCAGCGCGGGCGCATGGTCAACCGCATGCAGGGCGACCCGGCGAGCCAGTTGCGCGAGCGCCACGACGCCAGCGACTTCGCGACGCGCACGCAGGACAAGCTGGAAGCCGCCGGCGGCTGATCCCGAGGCCGAGGCAGGGCGTACCTGGGGCGCGATCGCCGAAGGGCGTCGCGCCCGCAGGCGCGGATCATGCGAGCGCACGACACGCCAGGCCATGATCCGCGAGCCCGTGCCTGCGGATCGTGGTCCGGGGCGGGCATGGCGCGGCGAACCCGGCACGCCCGGCCGCGCTGGAAACGGCAAAGGGAGTATGCCCCGTGCCGCGCCACGATGACCCGACCGAGATCGAGCCCCGCCCGACCGCCCCGCCCGCCCCAGGGGCAAGGTCGACCGTCGACCAGCTGCGGTCGGACATCGACGCCGGCGCCACCGGCGACAAGGTGCCGGTCCTCGACCCTGCCGCTTCGCCGCTCGGCACCGACGACGAGGCCGGCGGCGCGTCGCCCTCGCCGGCCCTCGTCGCGGAGGTGCGGCGGACGGAACGCAAGGGCCCGCCGCTGCGCAGCCCGCTCGATCCGACCGATCCCGGGACCGACCGGCGTCACGCCTGGCGCCTCGGCGGCGGTCTGGCGCTGCTGGTGGCGCTCGGCATCGCCGCGGCACTGGTCGGCTTCGCCGGGGGCTGACCGGCCGCGCCCTCCGGCTGCAGCACGCTCAGCGGCCGCGGGTCGCCGCCCAGGCCTCGGCGATGCGGCCCAGCCGGTTCGAGGGCCGCCCCGGCAGGTCCGCCTCGCCCCAGCGGCGGACCGGCCCGCTGTCGAGATGGACGAAGCCGCGCCGGCGATAGAGCCCGACACCCCCGCGCCCGAGGGCCAGCGCGGCCTCGCCGAAGGCCCCGAGGCGGGCTGAGGCAAGCTGCACGTCGACGGCGCCGGCGCGGAGGTGCTGGCTGTCGTCCGCGCCGTTGACGGCGCGGTTGGTGGCCCGCGTGCGATAGCCCGAGAGGATGACGATCTCCCCATCGAGCCGGGTGCGGCTGGCGACCTCCCACAGGATGTCGATGGCCGCCGGGTCGAAGGGGCGGACCGCGCCGGTGTGGCTGTCGGCCAGCACGAAGGAAAGCTCGGCCATCGCCGCGGGATCGAGGGCACGGCCGGTGTGGTAGGTGCCCGCGAAGCAGGCGCCGGTCGCCGCGTGGCGAAGCCGCAGGCGTCGCGGCGAGGCCGATGCCTGCTCGGGCGGCATCACCCGCGCCGCCTGGGCAACGGGATGGAGGGGCAGCGCGGCGGCAGCGGCGGCGGCGAGGATCAGGCGGCGTCGGGTCATTGCCGACGGTCGCTACAGCCCCCCCGGCGCCTTGGAAGCACGCAGCCGCGCGAGCCCGCGGCGCTTCCGGTCACATTCGCTCATCCCGCGCCGGGCGCGCGCATTGCCGGCGGTGCCGGTCGCGGCGCGGATGACGCGGACCCTGCCGATGCGCAGGATGCCGGCGCGGAGCGGTGCCCCGTCGTGCCGCGCCCCGTGTCGCGCGGCGATGGCGGGCCTGCCCGCCGCCGGGGCCCTGCCCACCGTCCGTCGCGTGGCGGCAATGGGCGGCACCCGCATGGCGGCAGGGCGGCGCCGCGATCGGCGCGACTTGACGGGAGACCTGCGCGCCGGGCACTCGGCATGAAGGGCGGGGCCGGACGCGCGCGGCGGATGCACCCCAGCAGAGCTCCAGCGCATCCTGCATGAAGCGGCCAGGGGATCTAAATAGTTAGGCCGCACACGTAAAATATCTGGTAATACAATCTCCGCAGTATTTGTCCACATTGATGGACTTCACCCGTGAGACGGTCGCAGGGACTGATCTATCGATCAGAAGTAGTGTTCGACATTGTCTTCTCGCGCGCATTTGATTTACGGTCCAACGACCCGGAGGCGGGCGTTGCGCCTCGTCGGGACTGCAACCCGGCCGCTGGGCCCGATTTCGCAATGAGGATGAACCCCGATGGCCTACATCAAGACCTCCGCTGGGGCCGGTTTCGCCGCTGCCCTGCCGCCGAAGCCGACGAATGCCAGCATCGCCTCCGACCCCCCCCGGTTCCACCCCGCCCCGTGGGACGAACGCTACGCGACGGTGGATGTCGGCCGTGACGCGGCCCGCGCCCTCTTCTGGTGCTGGCTCCGTCCGCAGGGACGGCCCTGCTTCAACCATGCGTTGCTGCAGGACATCGCGTCCATGCACGCCTCGATCCATGCGCTGTTCGAGGCGATGCCGGCCGATGCGCCCGCGCCGCTGCGCTACTTCGTCTGCGGCTCGGCGATTCCCGGCGTCTACAATCTCGGCGGCGATCTCGGGCTCTTCCTCGAGCTGATCCGCCGGGGCGACCGCGCCAGCCTGCAGCGCTATGGCAATGCCTGCGTCGACGCGATCCACCGCAACCACACCGCCCTCGGCCTGCCCTTCGTGACCATCGCGCTGGTCCAGGGCGACGCGCTCGGCGGCGGTTTCGAATGCGCCCTGGCGCACGACCTGATCGTGGCCGAGCGCAGCGCGAAGTTCGGCCTGCCCGAGGTGCTGTTCAACCTCTTCCCCGGCATGGGCGCCTACAGCTTCCTCTCGCGCCGCATCGGGCGCCAGGCGGCGGAGCGGATGATCCTCGGCGGCAAGGTGCACACGGCGGAGGAGCTGCACGAGATCGGGCTCGTCGACGTGGTGGCGCCGGATGGCGAGGGTGTCGAGGCGGTGCTCGACTTCGTCGACCGCAACGACCGCTGGCACAATGCGCGCCACGCGATGTACAGCGCCCGCCGGCGCGTCGACCCGGTCACGCTGCAGGAGCTGCGCGAGGTGGTCGAGGTCTGGACCGATGCGGCGCTGCGCCTCGGCGAGCAGGACCTGCGCCGGATGGCGCGGCTGGTCGCGGCGCAGGACCGGCGCCGCGCCACGGCCGCCGAGCCCGCCCCGGCCGCGCTCTCGGCCGCGCTGGCCTGAGCGCGTGCAGGGCCGGATCGGCCGGCCCAAGAACGCAGGCGGGCCGGGCGGCATCCCGCGGGCGGCCTGCCGTGGATCGGCCCGACGGTGGGTCATCCGCACGGCCTCGGAGACCGATCTGCAGCCAGTGACGCTGGCCCGGGCCGCGCATGCCGCCCGCCGCGGGGGCGGCGCGCCAGGCGGAACGCCGGCGCCTGAGGGCGACCTGCGCCGACATGCCGCACGCCGAGGACCAGGCACGTCCCCGGCCGCGGCGCGGCCCGCGGGTCGGGCCGCCCTCGCGGGGCGCGGCCGGCGCTTCCGGGCGCCTGGGCCGCCCCGGCGCCCGGCTCAACGCGCCTGGCTCAACGCGCCTGGCTCAACGCGCCTGGCTCAACGCGCCTGGCTCTGCCCGGGCGTGCCGGGCGCCAGCGCGAGGCGCACCCGCTCCAGCTCCTTCGCGATCAGCCGCAGGTGCGCACGGCCGGCGGTCTCGAGCTCCGCCGCGCGCACCGCCTCCGCGGCGCCGCAGATGGCGCGCAGCTCCATCGCGCCGAGGCTCGCCGCGCTGCTGCGCAGCGCATGCGCGGCGGAGCGGAAGCGCCCGACATCGCGGCTCTGCAGCGCGCCCTCCAGCGTCGCCACCGAGACCTCGGCGTCGCCGAGGAAGTCGCGCGCCAGCCCCGCCAGGAAATCCGCGCCGCCGAGTGCCGCCAGCCGCTCGGCCACGGCGGCATCGATGGCGGGGCCTGTCGGCGACGCGGCACGGCGGAAGTTGGGATGCGAGGCGATGTCGGCCACCTGCCGCGGCGGCGGCGGCGGCGACACGGCGCCCGGCGGCGCGTCGACAACGGCGCTGATCGCCTCCAGCAGCCGCTCCGGCTCCACCGGCTTGGTCAGGCAGGCATCCATGCCGCCCGCGATGCAGCGCTCCGCCGCCTCGGGGGAGGCATCGGCGGTCAGGCCGATGATCGGCACGTGGGGCCCGCCGAGGCTGGTGAAGCGGACCATCTTCGTCGCCTCGATGCCGTCCAGCACCGGCATGTTCAGGTCCATCAGGACGACGTCGAAGCTCTCCTCCTCCAGCGCGTCCAGCGCCCGCTCGCCGTTCTCGGCCAGCACGACGGCATGCCCGGCCCGCTCCAGGATGCGCCGGACGACGTTGCGGTTGACCGCGTTGTCGTCGACGACGAGCGCACGCAGGGGGCGCGTCGGCACCGCGGCGGAGGCCTCGCGCGCCGGCGCGGCGGCGGGCTCGGCCGGCGGCGGCCGGGCGAAGCGGAGCACCGCCTCGAGCGCCTCGGCGGCCGGGCGGGCGGGCAGCGCGGCCAGGCAGCGCTGCCGGATCCCGGTCGGGGGAAGCCCGCCGGCGCCGGCTTCCTCGACCCCGAGCGCGACGAGGCTGCGGGCCTCCTCCGGTCCCGGCGGGCCGGGCAGCGGCGCCTCGGGGTCATCGACCTCCGCGGCGCCGCAGAGCAGCAGGTGCACCGGCACGGCAGGGCCCGCCGGCTCGGCCTGCCAGAGCAAGGCCATCGCCGCCGGCGCCGCCTCGCGCACCGCGATCCGCGCGCCCCATTCGGCGAGCATGGTCCCGACCGGCGCCGCGGCCGAGGGGTCGCTCGTGACCAGCAGGACCCGCATGTCGGCGAAGGCGGCGGCGGGCGGGGTCGTCTCCGCCGCGCCGCGCCGGGCATGGGCGGTGAACCAGAAGGTGCTGCCGCGCCCGGGCGTGCTCCGCACGTCGATCTCGCCGCCCAGCAGCCGCACCAGGCCCTTGCAGATGGCAAGGCCGAGGCCTGTGCCGCCGAAGCGGTTCATGATGTTGCGGTCGGCCTGGGTGAAGCGCTCGAAGATGCGCCCCAGCGCCTCGGGGGCGATGCCGATGCCGGTGTCCGTCACCTCGAAGCGCAGCGTCAGCCCCTCGGCCCCGGCCTCCTCCTCCGCATCGGCGGCGATCACCACGCCGCCGGCCTCGGTGAACTTCACCGCGTTGCCGACCAGGTTCAGCAGCACGTCGCGCAGCTGGGTGCGGTCGCAGACCACCTGGAGCGGCACCCGGGGCGTGACATGGACCGAGAGCCACAGCCCCTTGTCGCGCGCCTGCGCCGCCAGCATCCGCCGCACCTCCTCGAGCAGCGCCGGCAGCTCGAAGGGCTCGGGGCGGGAGACGGCGGCGCCGGCCTCGATGCGGGAGAAGTCGAGGATCCCGGCGATGCGCGCCAGCAGCAGCTGCGCCGCGTCGTCGATCGTGCCGGCGATCTCGCGCTGCTCGCGGTCGAGCGGCGTGCCGCGCAGCAGGGCGCCGCTGCCGATGATGGCGTTGAGCGGCGTGCGCAGCTCGTGGCTGACGCTGGCGAGGAAGAGGCTCTTCGCCTCGCTCGCCTGCTCGGCCTGGCGGCGGGCCTGGGAGAGCTTGCGGATCAGCACCGTGGCGTAGAGGCCGAGCACGCAGGGGCCGATGAGCAGCCCGGCCGAGAGGTGCGGCTGGGCCTGCCAATAGGGCGTGTTCAGCGCCACCCAGCCGAAGGTGGTGAGGAAGAGCCCGATGGAGGCCAGCAGCCAGCGGGTGCCGAAGCGGAAGCCGTTGCCGAGCGCGACCCAGATGTAGACCGGCCAGAACGGCGCCGCATAGACGCCCCCGGTGTGCAGGAACCAGGTCAGGAAGCCCATGTCGAGCAGCAGGGCGAAGGCGCGGCGCTGGGTCACGAGGCGCTCGGGCCAGAGCCGGATGTGCAGGAAGATGCCGACCGCGACCGCGCTCCAGATCGCCAGGTCGATCATGGCGGTGTGGCTGATCGCGCTGCCGATCGTCGGCAGGTAGATCGAGAAGACGACGGCGAAGGCGAGCCGGTTGAAGCTCATCTCCTGCTCGCTGCCGACCTCGCCGCGCAGGTGGGACAGGCGCAGGCGGCGCGGCGCCCGGACCGGCCCGCCGCGCTGCGCCCCGGTCATGGGGCGGCGTCCTGCGAGAGGCCGAAGCCGCCCCTGCCGTCGCCCGCCGCGGGCGGCACCAGCAGCGCCAGGGCCGAGCCCATGTCGATGGAGGTGGTCACGACGGCGCTGACCGCCCCGGTGGCGTCGCGCAGCGGGGTCTTCATGGTCAGCAGCCGGCGCCAGCGGCCGGTGCAATCCTGCATCTCCTCCTGGAAGGGCGGCGGGGCGATGCCGCTCTCGAAGACGCACTGGTTCTCGCGCCGGTAGCGCGCCGCGCGTTCCGGCCCGAACAGCCGCGCCAGGCCCTGGCCGATGAGCGACTGCGCCGTCGTGCTGCCCAGCGCGGCGGCGAACTGCGCATTGGCGAAGATGCAGCGGCCGGCGCGGTCGGCGGCGCTGATCATGGCCGGCACGGTGTCGATCAGGCTGCGCGCCAGCGCCTCGGCCGGGGGGGGCGCGGCGCGCGCCAGGGCGATGGGGTTCGGCTCCTCCGCCAGGGCGGGGGCGCGGCGCCGCCGGCCGAGGGCGAGCAGGTTGCGCGCCCGGGTCACCAGCTCGAAATGGTCGACCGGGCTCTGCAGGAAGTCGGTCGCGCCGGCATCGAGGGCGCGGACGCGGAAATTGCGGTCCTCATAGGCGGTCACGACGATCACCGGGATGTCGGCGCCGTTCGGCAGCGCGCGCAGGCGCCGGGTGAAGGCGGCGCCGTCGAGCACCGGCATCTTGTAGTCCGTGATCACGAGGTCGACCTGGTTGTGCTCGAGCCACTCGAGGGCGTCGAGCGGATCGGCGAAGGGCTCGACCGCGATCCCGGCCTCCACCGCCTCGGCCAGGCGCGTGTAGATGGTCCGGTTGGTCGCCTGGTCGTCCAGGATGAGGATCGTCGTCACGTCATACTCCAGGCAACCTGGCAGGATCGGGGGGAACGTGGCGGCGGGCGCGCTCGGGCCGGCCGAGGTGGTGCCTCACGTCTCCGCCGGCGCGGCGCGGGGGGCGCGTGCGCCCGCGTTGCGCTCCAGCGGGACCTCGATGCCCCAGGACAGGCCCTCCGGCCGCTGGTCGGCGACGATCGTGCCGCCGAGCTGGTCGCGCACCGTCGCCTCGACCATGCGCGTGCCGAAGCCGCGCCGGAGCGGGGCGGTGCCCGGCGGCGGCCCGCCGCGCTCGATCCAGCGCAGGCGCAGCACCGCCCGGTCGGGGGCGACCGACCAGGCGACGGCGAGCCGCCCCTCCGGCGTCGACAGCGCGCCGTACTTTGCGGCGTTGGTCGCAAGCTCGTGCAGCGCCATGGACAGCGGCTGGGCCATCAGCGGCGGCACGACGAGGTCCGGGCCGTCGAGCGTGATCCGCCCGTCCTCCTCGACCTCCGCGTCCATGAAGGGGGCCAGCTCGCCCTCGATGATGGCGCGCAGCTCGGCGCCGGACCATTGCGTGGCGGCGAGCAGGGTCTGCGCCCGCGCCAGCGCCGCCACCCGCCCCTCGACCGCCCGGGCGAAGGCCTCGGCGCTGTCGGCCCGGGTGAGGCGGAGGATCGCCTGCACCACGGCCAGCACGTTCTTGGCGCGATGATCGACCTCGCGCATCAGCAGCGCCTGGTGCTCCTCGGTCTGCTTGCGCGCGGTGATGTCGACATGCACGCCGAGGACGGGGCCGAGGCGCCCGGCCAGGCCCGGCATGCGCCGGCCGCGGCCGATGATCCAGCGCAGCTCCTCGGCCAGCGTGCCGTCCGGCCGGCGGGCGCGGCGGACGACGCGGAACTCGGCCTCGTATTCGCCGTCCTCGACCGCGAAGTAGAGCGCCTGGCGGACCGTCTTGCGGTCCTCGGGATAGATCAGGTCGAGGAATTCCTCGAGCGCGGCGGGCGTGCCGCCGGCCGGGCTGGTGCCGAACAGAGCGTGCTGCTCGGCCGACCAGACCAGGACATCGGCCTCCGGATCCCATTCCCAGGTGCCGATCCCGGCGACGTCCTGCGCCAGGCGCAGCCGTGCCTCGCCGGCCCGCAGCGCGACCTCGGCCAGCTTCAGCGCGGTGGCGTCGGCGTGCAGCTCGACCACGCCGCCAGGCTCGTTGGTGATCGGGTCGCGCTGCAGGATCCAGTGCGAGGCCACGACCACGGTGGTGCCGTCGCGGCAGCGGTGCCGCAGCTCCCCGCGCCATTCGCCGTCGCGCAGCAGCGCCGCCTGCGCGGTGCGGCGGCCGCCGCAGGGGAAGCGCGTCCGCAGCAGTTCCTGCGCCAGCCGCCCCTTCGCCTCGGCGGCCGGAAAGCCGAGGAGCCGCTCGCAGCCGGTGGACCACTTGCGGATCGTGCCGTCCATCCGGCGCAGGATGACGGCGCTTTCCTCGACCGCCGGGACAAGTTCGTCGAGCGCGCGCAGGCGCTGCGCAAGGGCCTGCGCCGCCTGCCGCGCCGACCTCTCGCGTGCGCGCCAGCGCAGCGCCAGCAGCGTGGCCGGCAGGGCGCCCGCGGCCCCGGTGGAGAAGGCGAGGATCAGCGCCATCCCCCAGGATTCGGCATCGGGCGGCGGCAGTTCCAGCAGCGGGTGCAGCGAGGCGAGCAGCGCCAGGATGGCGGCCATGCCGCCGGCGGCCAGCGCCGTCGCCAGCAGCAGGCCGCCGCGGGTTCCGGCTACGCCGGCTTCGCGCCCCGGCGGAAGGCGCCCGCCGCGGAGATCGTCGGAAGCGGTCTCGCGGGCGTCGGGCGGCGGCATCACGTGATCGTGTCGCGCGTAGAGGAACATGTCGGCCATGCAGGAGGTCAGGGCAGCGGCCGCAGGCCTTGCCCCCGACCGCCGGGAACCGGTGGGGTGAGCGCGGCTGTCCGAATAAAGCCAGGACCGTACCAAATCATCATGGGCCTGCTCCGCTCGCCCGCTAGCGCGGCGTGCACTGATCCGAGGCTGCTAACATTTAAGCGTGAAGAAGGCGGCGAGTCACCACCCGAGTTGAAAAGGGTTCTCCAGCTGCGGCCTGAAGTGGAATTTTGTGCCCGCTACTCCCGGCGGCTGGGCAGTTCGTCGGCATGCCCAATCGTGGCGGCCCGGCAACGAGCTGAGCGGCGCTGAAACGCTGCCTCGGGACGATCGCCTGCCCCGGATGCAAGGGCAGATGCCCCCGGCAGGGCCCGCCAGGATCCGCGCGCCTTGACGGGCCGCATGCTGCCTGCCGCACAATCGCGTGCCAGCGGAGGAAGGTCCATGCTGAAGATCGGCGCCGTGATGTTCTTCACGACCTACTCCATGCCGCCGGCAGAGCTCGGCCAGGCGCTGGAGGAGCGGGGCTTCGAATCCCTCTGGGTGCCCGAGCACACCCACATCCCCTCCTCGCGCACCACGCCCTATCCGGCCGGCGGCCCGCTGATCCGCCCCTACTACGACATCATGGACCCGTTCCTGGCGCTGACCGCGGCGGCGGCGGCGACGCGCACGCTCCGGCTCGGCACCGGCATCGCCCTGGTCGCGCAGCGCGACCCGATCGTCACGGCCAAGATGGTGTCCACCCTCGACCAGCTCTCGGCAGGGCGCTTCCTCTTCGGCGTCGGCAATGGCTGGAACCAGGACGAGATCCAGAACCACGGCATCGCCTTCGCCGACCGCCACCGGGTGGCGCGCGAGCGGATCGAGGCGATGAAGGCGATCTGGACGCAGGAGGAGCCCGAGTACCACGGCGACTTCGTGAACTTCGACCGCATGCAGCAATGGCCGAAGCCGCGCCAGCAGCCGCACCCGCCGATCATCGTCGGCGGCGCCTTCCCCTATGCCGCGCGCCGCGCGATCCGCTACGGCGACGGCTGGATCCCCCGCGCCGACCGGCTGGAGAGGGAGGGCGTCGGCGTGCTGGTCGAGCGCTTCCGCGGCATGGCGGCCGAGGCGGGGCGCGACCCCGCCTCGCTGCCGATCACCATCTTCCGCGTCCCGGAGGCGATCGACCGGCTCAGGTACTGCGCGGAGATCGGCATCGACCGCGTGGTGTTCAGCCTGCCGGCGGAGGGGCGCGAGGCGCTGCTGCCGATCATGGACCGCTGGGCCGGGCTCCAGCGCCAGCTCGGGGGCTGAGGGCGGGGCGCCACCGGCATCGGCGGCCGGCACGGCACCGGCCCGGTGCTGCCGCGTTACGCGGCGGAGCGGGTGCAGGCGCCATGATCCAGAGTCCCGGGCTCACACTGGAGCAGCTCCTCGACCGGGCGGAGCGGCTCGCGCGGCGGCGCCTGGTGGGACGGGCGGCGGCCGAGGCGCGGGCCTATGCGGCCGATGCCGAGGGGCGGGTGACGGTCTTCGGCTTTCCCGTGCCCGCGGACGATGCCGGTCGCCAGGCGCTCGCGGCCCTGCTGCGCGCCGAGATGGAGCGGCGCCGGGCGGTGATGTCGGTGCTGGCGCTGGAGGCGAGGGTCCGCGCGGGCGGCGGCGACGCCATCGCCTGCCTGGTGCTGGAGGGGCAGCAGCTCCACCCCGTCGCACGGACCGAGGTGCGGTTGCTGGCGATCGAGCGGGCCGCCCGGGGGCGGCGGATCACCGGGCTGCGCCGCCTTCCCGGCCCGCAGGCGGCCGCGCCGGGGACGGGGGCGCCGGCTGGGGCGGAGAGTCCAGCGCCGGCCCGCCGTGCTTGACAACCCGGGCCCGGTGGCGACGTTAGGAACATACAGGGAACATACCCCGGACCCCGCCTCCTGGATCCCGCCATGCCCGCCGCCGACAGGTCAGCCGTCCTCTCCATGCTCCGCGCCCGCGTGGCCCGGATCGAGGGCAAGTACGCCGCCACGGAGGACAGGCCGGCCCCGGTGCCGGTCGCCGATGCCGTCGACCATGCCCTGCCGGATGCCGGCCTCTGCCGCGGGGCGGTGCACGAGGTGGCGCCGGCGCGCGGGGCCGTCGACGCCGGCGCCGCCTTCGCCTTCTCCGCCCTGGTGGCGGGCCGGGCCGGGGGTACCGTGCTCTGGATCGAGCCGGTGCCGAGCATCTGGCCGGCGGGGGCGCTGGCCTTCGGCCTCGACCCGGCGGAGCTCGTGCTGGTCGCGGCCGGGGGCAGGGACGGGCTCTGGGCGGCGGAGGAATCGCTGCGCTGCCCCGGCGTCGCCTCCTGCGTCCTGGTCGGCACGGTGGCCGACCTGACCGCGTCGCGGCGGCTGCAGCTCGCGGCGGAGGCGGGGGGCGTGCTGGGGCTTTCCGTGGTGCCGCGGGCGGCCCTGGCGAAGCCCTCGGCGGCGCGCACGCGCTGGACCATACAATCCATCCCGGGCCAGTCGCTCCCGGGCGAGGGCGCGGGGCCGCACGGGGTGGGCGATCCGTGCTGGCGGCTGGAGCTGGCCGGCGGACGGGGCTGCCGGCCGGCGGCCTGGGACCTGCGATGGGATGCCGCGGCCGCCCGCCTCGAGCCGCTTGCGGCCGCGGGCCAGGAGGAGCGCCTGCGGATGTAGCCGCCGTCGCTCAGGCCAGGGCGAGGGCCTCGAGGAAGCCGTCGTCCGGCACGTGGTAGCGCTCGGGATCGGCCGGCGGGTCGCCGAGCCAGGGCGGCCGCGTGCTGCCCGACTCCGACCTGGGGTGGCCGGGCCCGAGGATCGGCTCCGGCACCGCGCCATGCGGGACCAGCGGCCCGGAGAACCTGGGCGTGCGATCCTGGCCGCAGGCCCCGAGGAGAAGCGCGGCGGCGATGGCCGGCACGGCAAGCGCCGGGAATCCTGGGCGTCGCCCGGCCGATTGCGTCATCGCGTCCATCCCGCCAGCGGAGCCCGCCGCGGCCTGGCAGCCGCCGGGTCTCGTCTGGGCGCATGTTGCCCGGCGCGGGGGCCTGCCTGCGGACACAGACGCTTGAAGGCGAGCCCATGCCCGGATCTCCGCCGCCGGCGCGGTGGTCGACCGGCGGGCGCGCCAGCCCCCGGGCGACGCCAGGCCAGGCACGCCATCACCCGGGGCGATGCCCTCCCCCCGCAGCGCCCGGGGGCGGGGCACCGGCGCACCCCCTCCGGCCCGGCCGGCGACAGGCCAGGCCCGACAGCGCTGGCGTTCGGGCGGCGTCGCCCATAGCATCGCCCCCCCATTCCGGTCGAAGCAGCGAGCCTGAGACATGTCCGATGATGATTGGCGCCGGTCGCGCAGGTCCCGCGGCAGGAGAGGAGGCGCCGAGCATGACTTCCCGCCCGACCTCGGCGCCCCCTCGCCCTTTCCCGCCGCATCCTCGCCCGCGCAGAGGCCCTGGCGCGATGCCTCGCCCCAGGGCAGCGAGAGCGGCGCCATCGTGAAGCGCTTCGACGCAGGCCGGGGCTTCGGCTTCGTCGGGCTCGACGGCGGCGGCGATGCCTTCCTGCACGTGACGGTGCTGCAGCGCACCGGCGCGCAGACCGTCGCGCCGGGCACGCGCATGCGGGTCCGCTGGGGCCAGGGGCAGAAGGGGCCGCAGGTCGTCGAGGTCCTGGAGATCGGCGCCGTCGAGGACGTTCCGCAGGAGCGCGGCTACGCCCCGGCCGAGCGCGGCTATGCCCCGGCCGAGCGCCACGCCGCGGCACCGCGGCCCATGGCGGGCTCCGGCGCCGACATGCGCGGCACCGTGAAGTGGTACAGCGCGGAGAAGGGCTTCGGCTTCGTCACGCCGGAGGATGGGGGGCGCGACGTCTTCGTGCACGCCACGGCGCTGGAACGCAGCGGCGTGCCGCCCCTGGCCGAGGGCCAGGCGGTGACGATGCGCGTCATCCAGGGCCGCAAGGGGCCGGAGGCGGAGTCGGTCACCATCGACTGACCCGGCCTCGCCCGGATCGCCCGCGCCGGCGCGGCAGGGACGCGCCGATTGCGCGCGGCGATCCGAAGACCCTACGCTCCTGGCGGAATCGCCGGGCCAGGCCATCGCGGCCGGCCCGGGCGAGCCGGGGAGGGATCCATGCAGGGTCTGCGTCGCTACGTGCTGCGACGAGTGGCGACGCTGGTCTTCGTCATCTGGGCGATCCTCACCCTGCTCTTCGTCGTGCTGAAGACGCTGCCCGGCGACCCGACGGCAATCTTCGTCGACAGCAATTTCGCGCCGGAGATGATCGCGGCGCAGCGCGCGGCCTGGGGCCTCGACGACCCGCTGCACGTCCAGTACGGGCGCTATCTCTGGAACATGGCCACCTTCGAGTTCGGCCAGTCCTTCTTCCAGGCCGTGCCGGTGCGCGAGATCGTGCTGGAGAAGCTGCTGAACACCTGGGCGATGGTGCTGCCGGCGCTGCTGCTGGCGATCATCCTCGGCACGCTGCTCGGCGCGGTGCTGGGCTGGCGCCGCGGCTCGCGCGGCGAGGGCGCGGCGGTGGCGACGCTGCTGGCGCTGCGCTCGGCGCCCTCCTTCTTCATCGCCATCCTGCTGCTGATGCTCTTCGCCTACCAGCTGCGCTGGCTGCCCGCGGGCGGCATGGTCTCGCTCGACAACGAGGGCGAGACCTTCCTGGCGCGGATCCTGACGCTGGACTACCTGCAGCACCTGGTGCTGCCCGGCCTCGTGCTGCTGTCGCGCGAGATCACCACGCCGGCGCTGCTGCTGCGCAGCACCATGCTGGAGGTGCGCAACAGCGACTTCGTCGATATCCTGCGCGCCAAGGGACTGCGGGAGCGCCAGGTGGTCACCCATGCCGCGCGCAACGCCATGCTGCCGCTGGTCACCGACGTCGCCGTCTCGCTGGCGCTGCTGTTCGAGGGGCAGGTGCTGCTGGAGATCATCTTCGCCTGGCCCGGCATCGGGCGGGAGATGGTGAACGCGCTGAACAACCTGGACTACCCGATCGTGCAGGCCTGCTTCTTCCTCATGGCGCTGACGATCCTGGTGCTTAACCTCGTGGCCGACCTGCTCTACGGGCTGATCGACCCCAGGGTGACCTACCAGTGAGCGACGCGGCCCTGCCGGCGGGCCGCACGCGCCGGGTCGCCCGCGCGCTGCGCACCATCACCCGCTACCCCTCGGGCAGCGTGGCGCTCGCCTTCCTGCTGGCCTTCCTGCTGATGGCCGCCGCCGGCCCCTGGATCGCCCCCTACGGCCCCTTCGAGACGATCTACGACGCGGACGAGATGCCGGTGCGCCTCGCCGCCCCCTCGGCGGCGCACTGGCTCGGCACCACGAACCAGGGCGTCGACGTGCTCAGCCAGCTGCTCTGGGGGGCGCGCATCGCGCTGGTGGTGGGCGTGCTCTCGGCGCTCGGCAGCGTGCTTCTCGGGACGCTGATCGGGCTCATGGCCGGCTATTTCGGCGGCTGGGTGGACGAGATCACCATGCGCCTGACCGACATCGCCTACGGCATCCCCTTCCTGCCCTTCGCGCTGGTCGTCATCGCCATCGTGCAGCCCAGCATCGGGCTGATCATCCTGCTCGTCATCGCCTTCCTCTGGCGCACCACGGCGCGCGTCATCCGCTCGCAGGTGCTGACGCTGCGCGAGCGGCCCTTCGTGCTGGCCGCGCGCGCCGCCGGCCTCGGCGAGATCGCCATCCTGTTCCGCCACGTCGCGCCCAACGTGCTGCCGCTGAGCTTCCTCTACGTCGCCATCGGCGTGCAGACCGGCGTGATGACGGAGGCGGCGCTGAGCTTCCTCGGCTTCGGCGACCCCAACGTGATGAGCTGGGGGCTGATGCTGAACGACGCCTTCCGCGCCGGCGCCATGCGCAGCGCCTGGTGGTGGGTGCTGCCGCCCGGCATCTGCCTCTCGATCCTCGTCATCTCCACCTTCATGGTGACGCGGGCCTACGAGGAGCTGCTGAACCCGCGCCTCAGGAAGCGCTAGCGCAATGCCGGTGCTCGAGGTGCGCGACCTGACCGTGCGCTACCGCACCGCGGCCGGCGAGGCGCGCGCGGTGGACGGCGTCTCCTTCGCGGTGGAGCCCGGCCAGTATCTCGGCATCGTCGGCGAGAGCGGCTGCGGCAAGTCCACCATCGCCAAGGCGATCATGGGCATCCTGCCGGAGAACGCCGCGACCGGCGGGGCGATCCTGCACGATGGCGCCGACCTGCTCGCCCTCGACCGCGCCGCGCTGAACCGCATCCGCTGGCGGCGCATCGCGCTGGTGCCGCAGAGCGCCATGCACGCGCTCGATCCCGTCTACACCGTGGGCCGCCAGATCGAGGAGGCGATCGCGGCGCATGCCCCGATGGAGCGCGCCGCGCTGCAACGCCGGCTCGAGGCGCTGTTCGAGCTGGTCGGGCTCTCCCCGGCGCGGCTCGGCGACCATCCGCACCAGCTCTCGGGCGGCATGCGCCAGCGCGCGATGATCGCCATGGCGATGGCGCTCGACCCCGACCTGATCGTGGCGGACGAGCCGACGACCGGGCTCGACGTCATCGTGCAGGACCAGATCCTGCGCCGCATCAAGGAGATCCAGGAGCGGCTCGGCAAGGCGATGCTGCTGATCACCCACGACATCGCCGTGGTATCGGAGAATTGCGACCAGGTGGTGGTGATGTACGCGGGCCGGGTGATGGAGCGCGGCAGCCATGCCGTGCTCGACGAGCCCTTCCATCCCTACACCGTCGGGCTGGTCAACGCCTTCCCCGATCTCGCCGGCGAGGCGCGGGAGCTGATCTCCATCCCCGGCGCGCCGCCGAGCCTGCTCGCGCCGCCGCGCGGCTGCCGCTTCGCGCCGCGCTGCCCCTTCGCCATCGGCCTCTGCGCCGAGCAGGAGCCGCCGCTGCAGGAGGTGGCGCCGGGCCATGCCGCGGCCTGCCACCGCCTCGCCGACATCGCGCTGATCCGCGCCCGCGGCGCGGATCCTGCGACCTGGCGGGGCTGAGCGCCCCCCGGCCGTCAGCTGAGCATCTTCAGCCCGCCCCAGGTATAGCCCGGCGCGGCGACACGCTCGACGCGCTCGCGCCAGCGCGCATCGTCGGGGCGCGGATAGACCAGGCGCTGGTCGTCGGCCGCCCAGGAATAGCCGGCATCGCCCAGCACCTGGCGGGCGCGGCCGAGGTCGAAGCCCGCCGGCGCCGGCAGCTCGGGGTTGGTCCAGGGATTGCCGTCCACCAGGAAGGTGTCGCCCCGGGGCACGCGGCCGTTTCCTTCCCAGACCACGCGCACGAGGAAGTCGCGGTCGATGCTGTGCGACCAGGCGCGGCGGAACTCGATGTCGCGCCAGGGCAGCCAGGAGATGCGCTTGACCGCGTGGAACCAGTTGATGTCGGTGGTGCGCACCACCTTGATGTGCCGCTCCCGCTCGAGCCCCGCGATCTGCGACGGCGTGAAGTCGACGCCCTCGGCGAAGTCGATGTCGCCGCCCTGCAGGCGCCCGAGGATGCCGTCGGTCGACGGCACCACCACCACCTGGATCTCGTCGATGGCGGGCTTCGAGAAGTGGCCCTTCTGGGCGATCAGCTGCATCTGCGTATCGGCCTGGTAGCGGCCGATGGCGAAGGGGCCGCTGCCGATCGGCTTCTCGAAGCGCAGCGCGCGCGGATCGTCGCCGACATTCTGCTCGGCCAGGATGTTCTCCCACAGGTGCTTGGGCAGGATGACGTTCAGCAGCAGGAAATAGCTCTCGAACTGGCCGTAGGGCTGCTTGAAGCGCAGCCGCACGGTGCGGTTCTCCTCGCTCAGGACCTCGGTCGAGGCGAGGTACTGGTTGGCGGTCCAGAAGAAGCCGCGGTCGTAGCGCGTGAGGAAGTCGAGGGTGAACTTCAGGTCGTGCACCGTCACCGGCCGGCCGTCATGGAAGGCCATGCCGGGGCGCAGCGTGACGTCGAAGGTCAGCTCGTCGCGGCGCTCCCAGCGCTCGGCAGCCCAGGGGATGACGTTGAGATCCTTGTCGAGATAGGCGAGGCGGTCGTAGATCATGCGCCCGACCGCGCGGAAGCGGTTCGCCGCCTGGATGATGTTCAGCGTCTCCACCAGCGACAGCGTGCCGACCGTGACGCGCCGGCGCTGGCTGGCCCGCCGCGGCGTCAGCTGCAGGTAGGTCTGGAACATGTCGAAGGAGCAGATGCCGAAGCCGGTGACGGGCACGATGCCCTCCCAGCGTTCGGCGTTGTAGGGGTCCATCACGCCGGGCCCCCAGCCGAGCTGGGTGATGTAGCGGTCCTCGGCCAGCACCTTCTGCGCGGCGCGCACATGCTCCAGGCGCTTCTTCGGCTCGCTCTCGGCCGATTGCAGGTCGATGAGGCGATCGTACTCCTCGTTCGCCCATTCGCCGTAGTTGCGCCGGTCCTTGCCGTAGGCGCGGCTGATCAGCCATTCGGAGGGGTCGATCCGCTCCGGCCGCGCCACCGCGGGGTGGAACTGGATGTCGCCATGCATGTGCGTGACGATCGCCTCCAGCCAGCGCGACTGCGACACCTGCTGCATGGAATAGCGCAGGCCGAGCTGCGCGCCGTCGCGCGACCACTTGCGGAAGGCGTTCAGCCAGGCCGGCTGCGTCGTCGGGATCAGCACGGAGAGCTCGGGCACCTTGGCACCGGCCTCGGGCCAGGTCAGCCGCGCGAGGGTGTCGCGCACCCAGGCCGGGTTCTGCATGTAGTAGCCGCGCTGCTGGGCATAGAGCCGCAGGTAGTCGGGATTGGCCACCGTGATGCGGGACGCGTCCGGCGCCTGGGCTCGCGCGGGCAGCAGCCCCCGCGCGCCCTCCGCCGCCATCAGCCCGCCGGTCACCGCGGCGAGCTTGAGGAAACGCCGCCGCTCAGGCGAGGGCGCGGCGATCTGCTCCGTGGTCTGCTGCATAAGGGGCCTCCCGGTCATTGTCCGTTGTCGGTGCGAGCAGGTGGCAGGCGACCTGCCGGCCATCGGCCAGCTGCGCCACCGGCGGGTCCTCGACGCGGCAGCGCGGCATCACCTGCGGGCAGCGCGGGTGGAAGCGGCAGCCGGCGGGAATCGCCATGGCGTTCGGCACCTGGCCGCCGAGCGGAACGTGCTGGCGCCCCGCGCGTCGCCCGCGCGCCGGCACCGCCGCCATCAGCGCCCGCGCATAGGGGTGCTCGGGCCGCTGCAGCACGGCCTCGGCCGGCCCGTATTCCACGATGCGCCCGAGATACATCACCGCGACCGTCCGGCAGAGGTACCGCATGGTCGAGAGGTCGTGCGAGATGTAGAGGATCCCCATCCCCATTTCGCGCGCGAAGCCGCGGAACAGCGCCAGGATGCCGGCGCGGATCGAGACGTCCAGCATGGAGACCGGCTCGTCCGCGACCAGCACGCGCGGCTCGACCCCGATGGCGCGGGCGATGGCGACGCGCTGCAGCTGCCCGCCGGAAAGTTCGTGCGGATAGCGCGCGGCATAGACATCCGCGGGCGCGAGGCCGGCGCGCTCCAGCGCATGGCGCGCGCGCGCCACCCGTGCCGCGCGCGTCTCGCCGGCGAAGTGCACGGCGATCGGCTCCAGCACCGCGTCCAGCACGGTAAAGCGCGGGTTCAGCGCCTCGAAGGGGTTCTGGAAGACGATCTGCACGTCGCGACGGAAGGCGAGCCGCGCCGCGCGGTCGCGCCGCAGCGCCACGTCGCGGCCGGCGAGCCGGATCCGCCCCGCACTCGGCGCGACGAGGTCGAGCACCGCCATGCCCGTGGTGGACTTGCCGCAGCCGGACTCGCCGGCGAGCCCCAGCACCTCGCCGGGCGCGATGCGGAAACTGACCCCGTCCACCGCCCGCACCACCGGCGCCGGCCGCCCGAGCAGCGCCGGCAACAGCCCCTGCCGCACCGGGTAGTGCTTGGCGAGGCCCTCGACCTCCAGCAGCGGCGCGGCGTCTAGAGCCAGGTCAGGTCCCCCCGCTGCTTCGCCTCGAAGGCGGCGATCTCGGCCTCGTGGCCGAGGGTCAGCGTGACGGAATCGACGCCGCGCAGCAGGCAGTCCTTGCGGAAGCTGTCGATCTCGAAGCGGTCCACCTGCCCATCCGGCCCGGTCACGGTCTGCGCCGCGAGGTCGATGGCGATGCGCGCGCCGGGTGCGGCGTGCAGGGCGGCGCGCAGCGCGGCGCAGCGCTCCGCCGGCAGGATGATCGGCAGGGCGCTGTTCTGGAAGCAGTTGTTGAAGAAGATGTCGCCGAAGCTCGGCGCGATGAAGGCGCGGAAGCCGTTGTCCACCAGCACCGTCACCGCGTTCTCGCGCGAGGAGCCGCAGGCGAAGTTTCGCTCGGCGACGACGATGCCCGCGCCGCGGAACCCTTCGCGGTTCAGCGGGAAGTCCTCGCGAAGCGCGCCCTCGCGCGTGCGCCGCATGTCGTGGAACAGGGCGGGCGCCTGCTCCTCCCGCGCGCGGCCGAGGAAGCGGGCGGGAATGATCTGGTCGGTATCGACATTCGGCAGGTCGACCGGCACGGCCGTGGCGGTGAGCGTGGTGAAGGCGTCCATCGCGCGGTCCCCCTTCAGGCCGAGGCCAGCTTGCGCACGTCGGCGAAGCGGCCCGTCACCGCCGCCGCCGCCGCCATGGCCGGGGAGAGCAGGTGCGTGCGCACCCCCCTGCCCTGCCGCCCGACGAAGTTGCGGTTGGAGGTGGAGGCGATGCGCTGCCCGGGCTGGCCGAGATCGCCGTTCATGCCGACGCACATGGAGCAGCCAGGCTCCCGCCATTCGAAGCCGGCGTCGCGGAAGACGCGGTCGAGCCCCTCCGCCTCCGCCTGGCGCTTCACCAGGCCCGAGCCGGCGACCGCCCAGGACGGCACCACGGCCTTGCGCCCGCGCAGCACGGCGGCGGCGGCGCGCAGGTCCTCGATGCGGCTGTTGGTGCAGGAGCCGATGAAGACGCGGTCCACCGCCACCTCCTCGAGCGGCGTGCCCGGCGTGAGGCCCATGTAGGCCAGCGCGCGCTCCATCCCCTCGCGCTTGGCCGCATCGGGGGCGGAGGCCGGGTCGGGGATGCGGGCGGTGATGGGCAGCGCATCCTCCGGGCTGGTGCCCCAGGTGACCATGGGCGCGATGGCGCCGCCATCCAGCGTCACCTCGCGGTCGAAGACGGCGCCCTCGTCGCTCGGGACGCTGCGCCAGAAGGCCATGGCCTTCTCCCATTCCGCACCCTGCGGCGCGAAGGGGCGGCCCTGCAGGTAGGTGAAGGTGGTCTCGTCCGGCGCGACCATGCCGGCGCGGCCGCCGGCCTCGATCGACATATTGCAGAGCGTCAGCCGCCCCTCGATGGAAAGGCCGCGGATGGCGCTGCCGGCATACTCGATGACGTGGCCGATTGCGCCACCGGCGCCGATGCGCGCGATGATCGCCAGGATCACGTCCTTCGCGGTGACGCCGAAGCCGAGGCTGCCCTCCACCGCGATGCGCATCGCGCGGGGCTTGCGCTGCCAGAGGCACTGCGTCGCCATGACATGCGTGACCTCGGAGGAGCCGACGCCGAAGGCCAGCGCGCCGAGCGCGCCATGCGTCGACGTGTGGCTGTCGCCGCAGACCATGGTCAGGCCGGGCTGGGTGATGCCCTGTTCCGGCCCCACGACATGGGCGATGCCCTGGCGCTCGTCGCCGATATCGAAGACGGTGAAGCCGTAGGCCGCATGGTTGCGCGCCATGGCGGCGACGATGCCGCGATGGTGTTCGTCGGTGATCGCGCCGAGGCCCTTGCCGCCGGTCGAGACGTAGTGGTCCGGCGTGCCGAAGCTGCGGTCCGGCCGGCGCAGCGGCAGGCCTCGCTGGCGCAGCCGCGCGAAGCCGCCGGCCGAGCCGTCATGCATCAGGTGCCGGTCGATGTAGAGCAGCGTGTAGCCATCCGGCCGGTCCACCACGACATGGCGGCGCCAGATCTTCTCGAACATGCTGAGGCGTTCGGCCATGGCGGTCCCTCCGGCGACGCTGCGCGGGGAGGGCGCCGGCCATGCTGGCGGCGGCCCGGACGATCCCTCCTCTCGTTGCCCGCAGCATAGGCAGCCCGCGACGCCGCGGGCAACTACTCCGCCGCGGCCGCCGGGCGCGGCATGTGGCCGAGCGTGCCCTCGTACTTCTCCGCGGCCTCGGGCGGCAGGAAGGCTTCCTCCAGCGCGCGGATGCGGTCGAAGCCGGCGAAGACATGGGTGTTGCCGAAGGGATGGCCCTTCGAGCGCGCATCGAGCTCCGCCTCCACCATCGGGCCCTGGTCGCGCAGCGCCACCGCCAGGTCGTGCATCGCAAGCAGCGCGGTGCGCATCAGTGCGCCCGGCAGGATGGTCACCGCGATGCCGAGCCGCGCCATGGTCTCGCGGTCCATGCGCGGGGAGATGCCGGTCATGTTGTAGAAGACAGGCCCCTTCACCTCGCGGCAGACGCGCTCGACCTCCGCCATGTCCTTCGGCCCCTCGACGAAGGCGAGGTCGGCGCCGGCCGCGAGGAAGGCGTTGGCGCGCCAGATCGCCTCCTCAAGGCTGCCGCCATGCGCGCCGCGGGAATCGGTGCGGGCGATGAGCACGAAGTCGGGGTCCATGGCGTCGCGCGTCGCCGCCGCGGCGCGGATCTTGCGCACCGCCTCCTCCCGCCCGATGACCTCGCGGCCCGCGACATGGCCGCAGCGCTTGGGCGCCACCTGGTCCTCGAGGTGCATGCCCGCGACGCCGCCGCGGATGTACTCCTCGACCGTGCGGACCACGTTGATGGCGTTGCCGAAGCCGGTGTCGGCGTCGGCGATCACCGGCACCTTCACGGCGGCGGCGATGCGGCGCGCATTCTCCGCCATCTCGGTCAGCGTCATCAGCCCCGCGTCCGGCAGGCCGGTGACCGAGAGCGAGGAGCCGTAGCCCGACATGTAGACCGCCTCGAAGCCCACATGCTCGAGCACGCGCGCGGACATGGCGTTGAAGCAGCCGGGCACGACGAGGGGCGCGGCGTCGCGGATCAGCGCACGCAGCCGCGCGGGCGGACGGACGGGATAGGGCTGGCCGAGGCGCATCGATGTCTCACTCCCTTCTGGCCGCGTTTGCTCCGCGGGCCTCGGCACGATCATGCTCGGGTCGCGTGGCTTTGGGGAGGGGCTTCGTCGGCCATGGCGGTGCCGCCCGGATCCGGCCGCGACGCCCGGGCATCGGGGCATCAGGCCAGGTCAGCGCGGGCCGCCGCCGGCCCGGCCGCACCTCAGCGGTCGGGCTGAAAGGCAGCGCGCCCCAGCTCGGCCAGCAGGTCGGCGTCCCCACGCGCCACGTCCTGCCCGAGATCGCTCGCTGTTTAGTCCCGGCATTTGGTGGTGCGTGCTTGCATTGAAGCGATGGGGCTCGGCTTACCCTGTTCTGCAGATGAATTCGTAGGGTGTGAGGCCGCGCAGCCGCTTCAGGCGACGGGCGAAGTTGTAGGTGGCGACGAAGTCGTCGAGGTGCCGGCGGAGCTGATCGTAGCTGTCGTACTGGAAGAGCTCGACCGTGGCGTCCTTGATGGTTCGGTTCATCCGTTCGACCTGGCCATTGGTCCAGGGATGATTGATCTCGGTGAAGAATGCCGTTTTCCTGGCACCGCATGGCGAACATGTGGGTGATGTATCGGGCGGTGGGTCCTTTGGCATAGCGCGGCGCGAAGCGGAACTGGATGCCGTTGTCGGTGAGCACCGTGTGGATGCGATACGGCACGGCGGCGACGAGGGCTTCGAGGAAGGCGGAGGCAGTGAAACGCGTGGCACTGTCGGCAAGTTGGATGAAGGCACACTTTGAGGTTCGGTCGATGGCCACGAGCAGGTGGAGCTTGTCTTCGGCGCTGTGCACCTCGGCGATATCGATATGGAAGCAGGCGATGGGATAGGCCTTGAAAGCCTTCTTGGCAGGCTTGTCGCCCTCGACCCCTGGAAGGCGCGAGATGCCATGGCGCTGCACGCAGCGGTGCAGCGCTGAGAGGGTGAGCTGCGGGATGGAGGCCTGCAAGGCGTAGAGGCAGTCGTCCAGCGGCAGCAGGGTGTGCCGCCGGAAGGCGATGATGATGGCCTCCTGCCCAGCCGAGATCGTGGAGGAGTGCGCCTCCCGTGGGCCGGTCGGCAACTCAGTGACTGACGACCGCTTGCGCCATTTCGCGATGGGCAAACCCTCGGATCAAGCACCTAGGCCGCCCGGACCGGTTCCCCGGGCTCGGCCTGGTCCGGCAGGGAGGGAGCATCGGCCGAGGCCCGGACGACGCGTTCGACCATCTCGACCACCTGGCCCGGCACGGCGTAGTGCACCATGTGCCCGGCCCGCGCGACGATCTCCAGGGCGCTCCCCGGAATGCAGGCCTGCAGCCGCCTGGCGCTGCGCGCAAAGACCACCTTGTCGTCCGCTCCGGCCATGATGGCGACGGGCATGGCGAGCTGGCCGTAGTGCCTCCGGTTCACCAGCGCGCCCGGGATCATCAGTGCCCCGTCGGCCGAACTGGCCCGGATCTGGGAGGGGCGCAGCGCCATCCCGTCCGAGTACGCCGACCGGAACCGCGCCGGGACCGCCAGCGGCGCGAACATGGCCCGCTTCAGCAGCGGCATCACGAGGCGCCCCAGCCAGGGCGAGACGGTGTACCGCAGGAGGTCCCCGAGGACAGGGACCGCGCCCGGCGCGGCCAGCAACACGTCCGGACGGAGCGTCCAGAAGTAGTAGCCCGACACCAGGACGAGGCCCGCCGTGTCCGCCGGGTGTCGCGCCGCCAGCGCGAGCGCGACGATGGCGCCCCAGGCGTGGCCGACCACGACCGGACGCTCGACCCCAAGCCGCTGCAGGGCGCGGTGGAGGAGCTCGGCCTGCTCCATCGCCGTCCACATGCGTCCGCGCGGGCGCTGGCTGTGGCCGAAGCCGGGGCGGTCGAAGACGATGACACGGTGGTGCTCGATCAGCCGCCCGGCCACGCCGCTGACATCGTAGTCGTCGCCCGTGACGGCGTTGCCGTGCACGAGGACGACGGGCCTGCCGGCGCCCCTGTCGCTGTAGTGCAGCCGGACCCCGTCCACCTCGACGAACCGGCCGCGCGGCGGGTTCCTGCGTTCCGCGCGGCGGGCGGCGGCATGGTTCACCAGGGCGAGGGCGCCGAGCGCGGCTGCGCCGACCAGGGCGGCCCGGCCGGCCATGCGCGGGCCGGCGGATGCGAAGAGGGTCAATGCCGGCTTCCTGTCCTGTGCTGGGGCCGGTCGATCGCCGTGTCCGGCCGGCGGCCATGCTGCGATGCAGCATCCGCCAAACAGCCCATGAGCGGCTTGGTTCCAGGAGGGCGACCGTGGCCTCGTCGCCGCGCGGCGCACCGCCAGGGCACGCGGCGCTAGCCCCGCGTCGCGCTGCGTTCGGTGGATGCGGTGGGGCTTGCTGGCGGCCGGTCGCCCCCGTCGCGCAGCTTCGACGCGACCTGCCCAACGGTCGCTGCGATCTCCCCCGCTGTTCCGATGAAGCTGATCGGGCCGTCGTAGTCGATCGCATTCTGCTGCATGCCGCGCGGCTTCAGGCCGGGATCCAGCACCATCGTCAATCCCCGCGCCTCGTGAATGGCGGCAAGGCCGCGCGAGCCGTCATCCAGGGAGCCGGACAGCACGACGCCGATTGCCCGCGGCCCCGCGTGTCGCGCGAGGGAAACGAACAGCGTGTCGATCGTCCTGTTGCGCAGCCTGTTCCCGCCTCCCGGAACAAGGCCCGCCCTGTTCCGCGCCACGAGCGTCAGGTGCTGGTCCGGTTCGCCGATGTAGCACGTGCCTGCCTCGAACCTCTCCGCCTCCTCGGCCACGACGACAGGCATCGAACAACTGCGCGCAAGCACGTCGCGCAGGGCGCTGAGCCTGTCGCTTGGCCGGTGCAGGACCACCATGACGACCACCCCCGGCGCCGGCCCGAGGGCCCGAAGCAGATCCTTGATGTCCTTCAGGCCCTCGTCGCCCGAGGCGCCGAGCGCGACGAAAAGGGGGGAGCCGGCGCTGTCCATGGCGGGCCTCCAAGACCTTCGGATCAGGCTTGCGCTTCATCGTCCACGGCCAGGCGGTGGACGGGACACCTGCTGTTGGAGGCATCAGCGCCCGTGCCAAGTGTCCGTCCGACGCAGCACCCGGAGCCCTCGCGAAGGTTTGGCGGGACCATGGGCCCGGAGGTGGTCGATCCCCCCTCGCTCCGGGCGTGGCGCGCACGGCCGCCGCGGATCGCGTGCAGGCCCGCGTGCAAGCCGGTGCATTCCGCTGCGGCGCGCTGCATCTGCCCCGTCGCGCCGACTGCTGACACCTTGCTGGCGCGCGGCAGGGGGGCACGCCGCGCGGCCTGCAACCTTGGATCGTCGCGCCCGGTCACCCACGGCGCTGGCGCCACCGGAGTCCGCATCATGGCCAAGCTCACCGGGACACGAGCCGCCGAGGCGCTGGCGGGCGGCGACGGCAACGATCTCCTCCGCGGCCGCGGCGGCGCCGATACGCTCACCGGCGGCGGCGGCGACGATCAGATCGCCTTCGATACGGCGGGACAGTTGCTGGCGGCCGGGCGGCTTCTCGACGGCGAGGCGGGCAGGGATACGCTGCAGCTGCGCTTCGCCGCGACGCTCGACGACGACGCCTTCGCCGGCATGGCGGGCATGGAGCGGATCGAGCTGCGCAGCAGCGGCGCCGCGTCCCTGACGCTCGGCGCCAACGCTGCCGCGGCCTTCGGCACCCGCCTGGCGATCCTGGCGCATGCGGAGCTGGCCGGCCTTCTGGTGGACGGCAGCACCCTTGGCGCCGGCATCGCGCTCGATCTCTGCGGCACGGCAGGCGCCGACGGTCTGCGCGGCGGCGACGGCCACGACCGGATCCTCGGCCGCGGCGGCGACGACCTGCTGGAGGGTGGCGCGGGGAACGACACGCTGCGCGGCACCGGCACGCTGGACGGCGGCGCCGGCGACGACGTGCTGGAGCTCGACCAGGCCGCGGGCTCCATGGTCCGCAGCCTGCGCGGCGGCGAGGGCATCGACCTGCTCCGGCTGCTGCATCCCGCCACGCTGAGCGACGCCGACTTCGCCACGATCAGCGGCATCGAGATCCTGCGGGTCGAAGGCGCTGGCCCGGCGCGGCTCGTCCTCGGTGCGACGGCCGCGGCCGCCTTCGCATCCGGGCTTCGGCTGCAGCTCGGCGCGGCGGTGGAGAGCCTTGTGCTCGACGCCTCCGACATCGGCCCCATCGCGCTGAACGTCGCCGGCAGCCGTGGCGCCGACCTGATCCGCGGCGGCGCCGGGCGCGACCTGCTGGCGGGCGGCGATGGCAACGACACGCTGCAGGGCGGCGCCGGAAACGACACGCTGCGCGGTGGCGCCGGCACGGATCTGGCGCTGGTCGAGGGGCCGCGCGACGAATACCAGCTCGTCACCGTCGGCGGCGGCGTGCAGCTCCGCCACCTTCCCAGCGGCGGGCGCGACCTGCTGCAGGGGGTCGAGCGGCTGCGCTTCGCCGATGGCACGCTGTTGTTGCTGGCACCGAACCAGGCACCGATCGCGCAGGATGACATCGCGCTCGTCACGGAAAGCGCCGCCAGCCTCGACATCCTCGCCAACGACAGCGACGCGGACGGCGATGCGCTGCGCGTGGCGGCGGTGGAGGGACAGCCGGGCACCACGGTGCCGGGCCGCTTCGGTACGCTGGCCTGGTCCGAGGGTGGCGCGGCGCGGTTCGTCGTCGACCCCAGCTCCGCCGACCTCGCCGAGCTCGCCGTGGGGGAGCTCGGGGAGCAGACCTTCCGCGTCACCATCGCCGACGCGCTGGGCGGGCTGGCGGACTCCACCCTCTCCTTCACCATGGTCGGCCTCAACGACGCGCCGGTGGCGCGCGATGCCGGCATCGCGCTGCGCGTCGGCGGCAGCGCCATGGCCCGGCTGGTGGCGGACGACGTCGACGGCGACGACGACGCGGACACGCTGGCCTACCGCTTCCTCGACCTGCCGGGCCCGGAGCAGGGAGCGCTGACCTTCGCGGGCGGCGGCCATGTCGCCTTCGTCGCCGGCACCGCGCATGCGGGGCTGCTGACGACGGAGACGGCGGAGCTCAGACTGCGCTGGCAGGCAGTGGACCGGCACGGCGCGGAATCCGAGGTGCGCGTCCTGACGATCAGCGTGACCGGGGCGCTGCCGCCGGCGCCGGTCATCACCGGGATCGCCGAGGACACCGGCGTGCCGGGGGACCGCCTCACCGCCGATGCGACGCCGCTGATCCACGGCACCGCGCTACCCGAGGCCGCGATCGAGGTCTTCCGCGACGGCACGCTGCTCGGCGGCACGCGAGCCGATGCCACGGGCGCCTGGTCCTTTGCCGCGACGCTGCCGGCCGAGGGCCACCACGCCATCACCGCCGTGGCGACGCTGGACGGCGTGCCGAGCGCCGCATCCGCCGCGTACGGGATCACGCTGGACAGCACGGCGCCGGTCTTCGACGTCGCGTTGGAGGCGCCGCGGGCGCTCGACATGGCGGACGGGCCGCTCCGCCTGCTCGCGCGCGACCTCGACAGCGACGGGCTGAGCGACCTCGTCGCCGCCTTCGCGGACGGGACGGTGCGCGCCTTCCTGAAAGAGGGCGGGACGCTGCGCGAAAGCTTCCGCGACATCGCGCCCGGGTTCCTCGAATTCCGGCTCGGCGACATGGATGGCGACGGGCTGGCGGACCTCGTCCTCTCCACGGCCGGGCGGCTGGTGATCCGGCTCGGCGACGGCGCCGGCGGCTTCGGGGCGGAGCGCCTCGTGCCCACCCTCGGGCCGGTGCGCTACTTCGACCTCGGCGACATGGACCGCGATGGCCGCATGGACATCGTCGTGCAGACCACGGACCCGGTCACGCCGGTGCTGGATAACTGGCAGCAGGACCGGGTCAGCGTCCTGGTCAATCGCGGCGATGCCGGCTTCGACCTGCTGGACAGCTATTTCACTCCGCGCATCCATTGGGACGGGACGCTGCGGGTGGGCGACACCGGCGGCAGCTCCGCGCCGGATGTCTGGCTGGCGTGGCACGACGCGACGCCGCTGCTGAACGCCGGGGACGGCAGGCTGGTGCTGCCGGACGGCGTCACCCCCGCGGGGCTGCCGAGCGGGTTCTACGACGCCGGCCAGCCCTATCGCATCTCCGCCTCCGCGGGCCGAAGCCTCGAACTGGCCGATTTCGACGGCGACGGCTTGCTCGATCGCGTGGCCCTGGATCTCAACCTGGCCAACGCAAACGCACCCTACGACGCCGCGCCCGTCGCGATCTGGAATGCGCGGGGCGTCACCCACTTTCCGCAGCTCGTGCGCGGCAGCATCGCATTCGACACGGGTGCGATGACCGCCGGCGACCTCGACGGCGATGGCCGGCCGGACCTCGCCTATGTCGGCTTCGGCATCAACACCAGCTATCAGTTCGTCACCATCGCCATCAACGACGGGACCGGCGGCTTCGAGGATGTGCGCAGCATCCCGCTCGGCCCCTCGGCGGATCTCGGCCAGATCGTCACCGCGCTCGCCATCGCGGACATGGATGGCGATGGCCGCGCCGACATCGTCACCGGGCGGCCGGGTGCCAGCCTGGCGGTGATCCGCAACACCAGCACCGGCCTGCTCGGCATCGGGACCGACACCGGGCTCTCCGCGACCGACGCGATCACGCAGGCCCCGGTGACCACGCTGCGCGGCTTCGCCGAGGCCGGCAGCCGCGTGACCATCACGCGGGAGGGCGAGGCGATCGGCACCGCCCTGGCCGATCCCGGGACCGGCGCCTTCCTCGTCACGCTCGCCACCCCGCTCGGCGAGGGGCGGCATGCGCTGCGCGTGCAGGCGACCGATGCCGCGGGCAACCTCTCGCTGCCCTCCCGCGCCTTCGCCGTGGTGGTTGACAACACGGCGGTCGCGCCGGTGGTGGACAGCATCACGCCGGATGTCGGCCGCTCGGGCGCGGACCTCGTCACCGGGCGCGCAGTGCGCGAGGTGACCGGCAGCGCCGAGGCGGGCGCGCGGGTCGAGCTGCTGGTCGATGGTGTCCTCGTGTCCGCCGACACCGCGCGGCCGGACGGGCGCTTCACCCTGGCCGCGCGCGACGCGGCGACGGCGGAGGGCACCTACGCGGTCCAGGTCCGCATGACCGACCTCGCAGGGAACCAAGCGCTCTCGGCGCCGGTCGCGGTCACGGTGGACCGCACGCCGCCCGCCGCCCCGGTGCTGCGCGGCATTGCGCCCCGCACCGGCCCCGAGGACGGCGATCCGCTGACCAGCGAGGCCATCACCACCGTCACCGGTACGGCCGAGGCCGGCAGCCTCGTCACGATCTACCTTGGCCGGCCCTATCTGCAGCGCGTGCTCCAGCAGGTTTTCGGCCCGGACGGCCTGCCGGTGGATGACTACGGTCGCCCGCTTGGCTACGAGACGGTGACCATCACCACCGGCTTCAGCGCCATCGGCACGGCGATCGCGGACGAGACCGGCACCTTCGCGGTCACCCTCGCCATGCCGCTTTCCGCGACCGGGCTCAGCCATGTCACCGCCACGGCGACCGACGCGGCGGGCAACGTCTCGGCGCGGTCGGCGGCGTTCCAGCCGGGGCGCGACGATGTCGCGCCGGGCTTCGGGCCGGGCTTCGTCACGGCCGGCAGCCTGGCGCTGCCCTCGCCCGTGAACCGCGTGACGCCGGGCGACCTGAATGGCGACGGCCATCTCGACCTGCTGGTTGGCACGGCCGCCAACGGCGTGCTGATCCTCCACGGCAACGGCACGGGCCTGTTCGAGGCGCCGGCGCGTGGCGCCTTCTCGTTCGACGATGCGCACGAGGTCGCGCTGCTGGACGCCGATGGCGACGGACGGGCGGACCTCGTCGCGGGCGGCGCGTTCGGCGGGACGCGCCAGGTGCTGCTGTTCCGCCAGGTCGAGCCGGGGCTGCTCTCCCCGGAGGCGGAGGGTTTCTACGGCGCGCTCGTGCCGGTCGCTGCCGACGTCACCGGCGACGGCCGCCCGGACCTTGTCGCCACCCGCCCTGCGGATGCACCGATGGCGGTCTTCCTGGCGGCCTCGCTGCCGGATGGCGGCCTGGACGGCTTCGCCAGGCTGGCGGGCGCCGCCGACTTCGTCGGCGACGGCTTCACCGTCGGCGAGGACGCGCTCTCTCCTCTCGCCGGCCTTCGCGGCGCCGCCGCCGGCGACGTGACCGGCGACGGCATCGCCGACATCGTGCTCGGCATCGACGGCACGGTGGCGTTCGCCGACAGCTTCCTGTCCGTCTCCAGCTACGTCAACCTGCTGCGCGGCCGTGGCGACGGCAGTTTCCATGCGCCGATCTCCACCATCGTCGGCGACGGGCTCGCCACCTTCGCGGTCGGCGACCTGAACGGCGATGGCCGGGCCGATCTCGTGACGGTGGAGCTGAACCCCTTCACCACGGGCATGCCCAGCGTCGCGGTCCGGTTCGCCGGGCCGGGCGGCAGCTTCCTCGATGCCGCCAGCACCGCCATCGCGGTCCCGCCGGCCGCGCTCGTGCTTGGCGACGCCGAGGGCGATGGCGACCTCGACATCCTGCTGGCGCAGGGGACGGCGGGCCTCGCCTGGATGCGCAACGACGGCCAGGGCGCCTTCTCGGCGCCGATGGTCATGCCGGGAATCGCAGAGGCGCGCAGCGTGGCGGTGGCGGATCTCACCGGCGACGGCAGGCCGGACCTGGTGGTCGGCGGCGCCACAGGCGTGACGCTGCTCGCCGGCGGCATGCCCGGTGTCACGGGCGTTCGCCCCGAAGGCGGCCAGCTTGCGATCGTGGGGCAGGCCGAGCCGGGCGCGGCGGTCGCGCTGTTCCGCGATGGCGCACCGGCCGGCACCGCGCTGGCCGATGCGCAGGGCCGCTTCGCGGTGACGCTCCCCGCTCCGCTCGATCCCGGCAGCCACGCCTTCCACCTGGTCGTCACCGACCGCGCGGGCAACGTCTCGGCGCCGTCGCCGGTCTTCACGGCGACGCTCGGCGCAGTGCTGGGCGTGCCTGCGATCACCGCGATATCCGCTGATGCCGACCCGACCGATATCGGAGGCGCCACGCGCGGCCCGGTGACGCAGGTGGCCGGTACCGCCGATCCCGGCAGCTTCGTGCAGATCCTCTCGGACGGCGTGGTGCTCGGCGGCGTGCAGGCCGATGCGGATGGCAGCTTCGCGCTGGTGCTGGATACGCCGCTGGCAACGGAGGGCGCCTATGGGCTGGTCGCCCGCGCCTCCGATCTCGGCGGCCGCAGCGCGGAGGCGGCGCCACTGGCGGTGCTCGTGCGGCCCGCTCCCGACCTCGGCGTCACCGACCTTGCCGGCAACACCACGCTGACGCATTTCGACTTCAGCACGGGTGGGGGCCTCGGCGGCGGCTTCGACCTGTTCGGCTGAACCCTCCGCGGCGCAACCGGTGGAGCCTGGCTTCGCAGCGGGATGCATCCTATCCGCGGACCTCGACCCCCGAGATCTGGACGCCTCGGATAACCGGCACGTCAGGCGCTGCTGAGGACTGGCGATGGTGCCGTTGCACGTCGCTTCCCCTCGCCGTCGTCATCGTCTAGCCTGCAAGCAGGACATCGGGCGAGGCATGGCTCGGGCGCTGGCGGGGCGATCCCGCTGCGCCTCTCGCTGCAAAGAGGCACGGCCGTTCACGATGCGCAGCCAGTCGGACGCTGGCGCTGCGTGTGCGAAGCCGATGGTGTCTGAACGGACGGTGGCCGCACATGATCGATCGGGCGACCGGTATCGGTTCAGGCATCGACCTGTCCGCCTGCGACCTCGAGCCGATCCATATCCCCGGCGCGATCCAGCCGCACGGCGTCCTGCTCGCGCTGCGCGAGCCGGACCGCACCGTGGTCGCTGCCAGCGCGAACCTTGCCGAGGCCTGCGGTGTCGAGGCCGCCGCAGCCATGGGAAAGCCGCTCGCGCTGCTGCTGGAGGATGACAGCGCCGCGCAGGTCGCGGCCCTGCTCGATGGCGGCGAGCTTGTGGGGGCGAGCCCCTTCCCGCTCTGGTTCCGCGACGCCGCGGCACGCGGTGGCGACGGCCGCCCCTGGCACGCGACGCTGCACCGGCATGGGGGCGTGGCGCTCCTCGAGGCCGAGGCGCCTCCCGCGGCCGCGGATGGGTCCGCCCTGCAGCGCGACCTGTTCCCCACGATCTCGGCCGCGATCGCGCGGTTGCAGGCGGCGCCCGACACGCGCGCCCTCTGGGAGGACGTGGTGCGCGAGGTCCGGCGCCTGACCGGCTTCGACCGCGTGAAGCTCTATCGCTTCCATCCCGACTGGAGCGGCGAGGTGGTCGCCGAGGACCGCGCCGAGCCCATGCCGAGCTACCTCGGTCTCAACTTCCCGGCCTCCGACATCCCGGCGCAGGCGCGCGATCTCTACCGCGTCAATCCGGACCGCCTGATCCCGGACGCCCGCTACGCGCCGGTGCCGATCCTCGGCGCCGCCGAGCTCGCCGGCCGGCCGCTGGACCTCACCCACGCGCAGCTCCGCGCGGTGTCTCCGGTCCACCTCGAGTACCTCGCCAACATGGGCGTCGGCGCCTCGATGTCCGTCTCGGTGGTGCGCGGCGGGCAGCTCTGGGGACTGATCGCGTGCCACCACCCCGGGCCGCACCGGGTGACGCCGGAGCGGCGGCTGGCCTGCCGGCTGCTCGCGCAGGTGCTCTCCTGGCAGATCGCGGTGGCGGAGGAGGCGGCGGTGGTCCGCCACAGCGCCTCGGCACGGGCGCTGCAGGCGCGCGTGCTGGAGGAGACGGCACGCGGCCGCGACCACCGCGAGGCAATCCTGCGCCATGCCGGCGAACTCCTCGCCCTGATGGGCGCAGGCGGCTTCGCGCTGGTGACGGCCGAGGCGGTCACCAGCATGGGCCAGGTTCCGCCCGAGGAGGAGATCCGCGGGCTGGCCGACTGGCTCGGTGCGCATGGCGGGGAGGCCGAGCCTTTCGCGACGGGCAGGCTGCCCGACCTGTATCCTCCGGCCGCACGCCACGAGGCCGTCGCGAGCGGGCTGCTCGCCGTGCCGCTCTCGCGGCCGCCGCGCCAGTTCATGCTGTGGTTCCGGCCGGAGATGGCGCAGACGGTGACCTGGGGCGGCGACCCGAACAAGCCGGTCGAGGTGCGGCCGGACGGCCCGGCGCGACTGACGCCGCGCCACTCCTTCACCGCCTGGCGCGAGGAGGTGCGCGGGCGATCGCGGCCCTGGCTCGCGCAGGAGGTGGCCGCCGCCGGCGAGCTGCGCGACCTGGTGCTGGAGGTGCTGTTGCGGCGCGCCGAGGAGTTCGCGCACATCAATGCCCAGCTCGCGCGCAGCAACGAGGAGCTGGAGGCCTTCGCCTACGTCGCCAGCCACGATATCCGCGAACCGCTCCGCCAGATCGAGACCTTCGCCAGCCTGCTGGAGCGCGCCGTGGCGCGGGTGGAGGCCCCGCCCGAGGCGCGGCTTGGTCGCTGGGTGGAGGGCATCGAATCCTCCTCGCGGCGCCTGCGCACCCTGATCGACGACCTGACCGAGTTCTCCCGGCTCGGCCGCCAGGCCCAGCCGATGTCGCCGGTGCCGCTTGCCGAGGTGTTGGCGGAGGCGACCGAGGATCTCGCGCCCGCGATCGCCGAGGCCGGGGCCGCGATCGCGGTGGACGGCACGCTGCCTTCCGTCTTCTGCGATCGCGGCCAGATCCGCCGCGTGCTGCAGAACCTGCTCTCCAACGCCATGAAGTATCGCGCGCCTGGCCGACCGTCGCGGATCGTCGTCTCGGCGCGGCCGGAGCTGCAGGACGCAGGGCGCCGGGAGAGGCCGATGGCCCGCATCCTGGTCGCCGACAACGGCATCGGCTTCGAACAGCGGCACGCCGAGCGCATCTTCGAGCCCTTCCAACGCCTGCATGGCGCCGACCGCTACCCCGGCAGCGGCATCGGGCTGGCCATCTGCCGCAAGATCGTCGACCGGCACGGCGGGGTCATCGGCGCCGAGGGCCGCCCGGGCGCGGGAGCCACGGTCTGGTTCACCTTGCCGCTGCCGCCGCCGGCGGAGGAGGCGCCCGCGTGAACGCTGCTCCTGCCGGAACCCTGCCGGTCGTGCTGGTCGCCGAGGACAGCGACCATGATCGGCTGATCATCGAGGAGGCCTGGCGCGAGGCCGGTATCGCGGCCGAACTGCGCTTCGTCGAGGACGGCGAGGATCTGCTCGACTACCTGCGGCGCACCGGCCCCTACGCCGAGGGCGCCGGCCGCGACGCGCCCAGCCCGTCCGTCGTCCTGCTGGACATCAACATGCCGAAGCTGAACGGGCACGAGGCGATGCGGACGATCCGCGCCGATCCGCGCTTGCGAAGCCTGCCGGTCGTGGCGCTGTCCACCTCGGACAGCCTGCGGCAGATCACCCAGGCCTATGCGCTCGGGGTGAACTCCTTCCTGACCAAGCCGGCGCGATTCCAGGACTTCGCCGAGCTGATGCGCCGCTTTGGCGAGTACTGGCTGGGCAGCGTGCGGCTCCCCCCGCCGCCGTCCTGAGCGAAGGTTCTCTCGCGCAGCAACAGGCGCGCCCGCAGCTTGCGTCGCGCGTCCGCGAGATCGCCAAGCCACACGATTCCTGCTGCGGAACCCTGGCGTGCGCATGCACCGAGTGCCAGGCGCAGCCCGTCGCCGGAACGGCGGAGGCGACGCTCGGCCTCGGCATCGACGTGCACATCGCGCCGCGGGGCAGCTCGTCCAGCACGCTCGAGCCAAGGTCCTCCACCGCAGCGGCCGGATCGGGCGCGTCGAAGCCAGGCACCGACGACGCGTTCAGGGAACGGACCTGCCTGGTGTCGCCGCCAATTCGCCGTGGAAGGCGACGCCAAGGAGGTGTGTCACGGTCCTGTCCCCTCGGGCGGAGCACGGCAGGAGCAGGCGCTCGAACAGGATCGGCCGGGCCCCGCCGGGCACCAGGCGCGCGAAATCGTACTGCGGCCCACGACCGGAGATGCAGCGCCGATAGGCGGCAGCCGCGCGGGTGCCGAGAGCGGCGGCCAGGCCAGGATCCTCCGGACCGCCCGCGTCACCGGCGACCACCTCGCCGACGAGCGCCCGGCCGGCGCGTTCCTGCAGGGCGCGCCCGGCGTGGAGATAGCGGAACCGATCGTCGCCCATCACCTCGACCAGGAAGATGTGCTCGACGGCTCCGAAGGGAGGGTCGTCGCCTGCATCGCCGAACGGCGTGGGCAGCCCTGGCCGTGTCCCGCGCAGCCGAAGCCAGTGCGCATAGGCATCGCGCAGGGCCGGGTGGCGCAGTCGCTCGACGAAGGGGGCGGCGGCCGATGCCGGTTCGACGCGGCCAAGTCCCTCAAGCACGGCGCGCGCCAAGGCGGTGTCGGTGAAGGGCTTCCGCAGCACGGGCGCATCGTCCAGCGCTGCGCCGCCATCATGGCCGGTGATGTAGAGCACGGGCAGGTTCTGCAGCTCGGCCCGCAGGCGGGCGGCCAGCATGGGGCCATTGGTTCCCGGCATCACCACATCCGTCACGACCATGTCGATCGCATCGCCGACCACGAGGCTCTCCGCGGCCTCGGCGCTGGCTGCCTCGACGACGTCGTACCCCAGGCCGCGCAGGATCGTGGCCGTGACCGATCGGACGCCTTCGTCGTCGTCGACGACGAGGATCCTCGCATTCCCGTGGACCTCGAGGCCGGGGTCGCCCGCGGGCGTGGTGTCCTCGATCAGGACGGCGGCGGCGGGAAGCAAGATCTCGACGGTGGTTCCCTCCCCGGGCGCGCTGCGCAGCCTCAGCAGCCCGCCCGACTGCTCGGCGAAGCCATGCGCCGAGGCGAGGCCGAGGCCCGTCCCCTTGCCGACCTGCTTCGTGGTGAAGAACGGCTCCGTCGCGCGGCGCAGGGTTTCCGCATCCATCCCGACGCCGTTGTCCGCGACGCTGAGCAGCAGGTGCGCGCGGCCAGGCAGCAGACCTGCAGCAAGCTGGTCCGGCGGCAGGGGCGCGGCGGAGATCGTCAGCCGGCCGCCGTCCGGCATGGCGTCGCGGGCGTTCGCCGCCAGGTTGAGCAGCACGGCCTCGAGCCGCACCGGGTCGACGATCACGCGCGGGATGTCGGGCGCGACCTCGAAGTGGCATGAGACATGGCCCCCGGCGGTCTGGCAGATCAGGTCCTCGGCATCGCGCAGGAGCTGGCCGGGATCCACCAGGCGCGGGCGCAGCTCCTCCTTCCGGGCGAAGGCCATCATCTGCGCGATCAGCCGCGCCCCGCGCTCCGAGGCAGCCAGGCCGAGCCGCACCAGTTCCCGCGACTTCTGCTCGTGGTCGCGGAGCTGCCGGGACAGCAGCCGGAAGCTGCCCTGGATCGCCGCCAGCAGGTTGTTGAAGTCGTGCGCCACGCCGCTGGTGAGCTGCCCGAGCGCCTCGAGCTTCTGGGCCTGCAGCAGAGCGGCCTGCACCTCCTCGCGCCGGCGGATCTCGGCGCGGAGCTCGGCCGCGGACTGCGACAGGGCGCGGGTGCGCTCGGCCACCCGCGCCTCGAGCCGGTCGCGGTCGTCGCGCAGCAGCGCCTCGGCGCGCTTCTGCGCGTCGATGTCCATCGCCACCCCGCGAAGCGCGAGCACCGCGCCATCCGGACCAAGTTCCGCGCGGCCGCGCAGGCGCAGCCACCGCTCCTCGCCCTCGCCAGCCTGCACGCGGTGCTCCAGGTCGAAGTCGGTCCCCTCGCGCAGGGCACGCGCGATCTCCTGTTCCAACGCCTTCCTGTCCTCGGGCGGAAGCGCCGCCAGCAGCGCATCGAAATCCAGCGGCAGCCCGCTCCTGATGCCGTACAGATCGCGGCTGCGCTCCGACAGCGTCAGCACGCCGGTCCGCAGGTCCCATTCGAGCACGCCAAGCTCCGCGGCCTCCACGGAGAGGCGGAGCCGCTCCCCAACCCCGGCCAGATGCGACGTCATCTCGATCTGCTCGGTCACGTCGGCGACGGTGCCGGACAGGCGGACTGCGCCGTGCTCCTTGCCATCCGCCGTGGAGGTCGTGCGGCCGCGCAGGCTGAGCCATCGGACGCCGCCGTCAGTCCGCGTCACGCGGTGCTCGATGGCGCAGCTGCCTGTCTCGCCCTGCTGGATGGCCGCCTGGATCGCGGCGTTGACCCGCGCGCCGTCATCCGGGTGGACGGTCCCGTGCACGAAGCGGTCGTAGTCGAGACCCTCGGCCGCGCCGATGCCGAGCAGGGCACGGGCGCGGGCATCGCCCTCGATCCGTCCGCCTTTCGGGTCGTAGGTCCACGCACCGAACTCCCCGGCGTCCAACGCGAAGCGCAGCATCGCCTCGCGTTCCCGCAGCGCCGCCTCGGCCTTGCGGCGCTCGGCCACCACCCAGGCCCGCTCCAGCGTCTCGCATGCGAGGTCCAGCTCGGCGGCCGTCCAGGCACGCGGCACTGCATCGCCGGCGAACAGCAGGGCCGAGAGGCGTCCCTCGCGCGTCAGCGGCACGTCGAGCACCGAGCGCAGGCCGAAGCGGGCGTCGATCCGCCGCGCCATCGGGTCCCCCGCGGCGCGCGGGTCGGTCGCGCCGTCGTCGAGCGGGACGGCGTCGCCCGCGGCCAGCGGGGCAATGCGGCCCGGGCCGGATCCTGCGAGGAGGCGCTGGCCGAGCATGACGGGCAGGTCGTCGCGCGCGCGCCATTCGGCGCAGATCACCACGGTGCGGTCCTCGTCATCCAGCACCTCGCCGAGGCCCACCACGGTGCAGCCGAGGGTGCGGCCGAGGGTCTCGCAGGCGGCGGCCAGCGCCTCGTCGGCGGTGGTCGCGGTGCGCATCTCCTCCTCGAGGGCGAGCAGGTAGCGATCCTTGGCGTCCCGGGCCTCGCGCGCCGCCTGTTCGCGCCGCTCCTCCGTGACGTCGAGGAAGGAGACGCCGAACCGCGCGCCGCCCAGCGGGAAGGCACGCGCCCGGAAGCGCCGGCCGAGCGGCGCGGCGTCGAGTTCCACCAGGCGCTTCTCGCCGCTCCGTACCACGGCGTCGTAGGCCTCGATCCAGTGCGGCTCGATGCCCGGAATGACCTCGGTCACCAGGCGGCCGAGCGCCTGCGCGATCGGGATGCCCGTGGCCCGCGTCCATCCCTCGTTCAGCTCGAGATAGCGGAAGTCGATCGCCCTTCCGGCCGCGTCGTAGACCAGCTCGCACAGGCAGACGCCCTCGTGGATGTTCTCGAGCAACTGCCGCCAGCGCGCCTCGCCCTCGCGCAGCGCCTCTTCGGTCGCCCGCTGGTGGGTGACGTCCTGGACCGTCCCGACGAAGCGCACCGCGATCCCGTCGGCGAAGATGGTGCGGCCGGTCGCCGCGACCCGGCGAAGGGTGCCGTCGTCGAGGGCGATCACCCGATACTCCGCGGCATAGGATCCGGAGCCGCCGGGTTCGAGGGCGCGCGCGACCGCGGCATTCACCTCGGGAAGGTCCTCGGGATGAACGCCGCGGGCGAAGACCTCGTAGGTGATCGGCAGGTCCGCCGGCACGCCCCAGATCTCGCGCGTGCGCGCATCCCAGTGGATGCTCCCCGAGACCAGGTCGTAGTCGTGCAGCCCGGCCCCCGACGCGTCGAGCGCGAGCCGCAGCCGCGTCTCGCTCTCGGCCAGCTCGCTCTCGGCCGTCGCCTGGTCCGTGATGTCGAGGCAGGTGCCGATCCATTCGCGGACCTGCCCGGCCTCGTCGCGCACCGGGGCGCCGCGGGCCACGACGGAGCGCCATGCGCCGTCGTGGCGGCGTAGCCGATACTGGACCTCGTACCCGGTCTCGTCCGCCCGGGCCTGCTGCCAGGCGGCGACGACGGCCGCGCGGTCCGCCGCGTGGATCGCGTCGAGGAAGCCGAGGCCACGGGCCTGTTCGAAGTCCTGTCCGGTATAGGCCTGCCAGGATGGGACCGGCTCGCCGACCTCGCCGTCCGTGGTCATGGTCCAGACGATCGAGCTCGAGGCCTCGACGAAGCTTCGGTAGCGCGCCTCGCTCGCGGCCAGCGCGGCCTCCGTCCTGCGTCGCTCGGTGATGTCGAGGTTCACCCCGCGGATGCGCAGCGGCATGCCGTTCGGGCCAGGGTCGGCCTCGCCCTCGGTGTGCACCCAGCGGATCGCGCCGTCCGGCAGGACCACGCGGAACTCGGCGGTGAAGCGGCCACCTTCGGCGGCGAGCCTCGCGTGGTCGGCCAGGAAGATGGGGCGGTCGTCCGGGTGGACCCGGTCGAGGATGGTGGACAGGTCGCAGCGCGCCCCGGGCGGCAGGCCATAGAGCGCGCGGAAGTCGTCCGAAACCTGGGCAGCGCCGCCCGCGCCCGGGTCCTCGACTTCGAAGAAGGCAAGCCTCGCCGCCGCCGCGGCGCGGCGCAGCCGCCCCTCGCGCTCGGCCGTCGCGCGCCTCGCCTCGACCTCCTCCGTCACCACATCGGCGAAGAGCAGGGCGCCGGCGACGCTGCCATCCGGCTGCTGCCAGGGAGTCATCTCCCAGCGCACCCAGTCGGTGCGACCGTCGCGCTGGATGTACCGGTCGGCAGCGGCGGAGAGCGTCTCGCCGGCGATCACGCGGCGATGGATCGCGCGCCAGTGTTCCGGGATGTCCGGACCTACCTCGTGGCGGCTGCGCCCGACCAGGCCGGCGGGCTCCGCCGCCGCGCCGCTCAGGCCGAAGTCGGTGAGGAAGCGCCGGCTCACGGCCAGGTAGCGCATCTGCGTGTCGAACATGGCGATGGCGGCCGGCGCGTTCTCGATGAACTGCCGCAGTCGCCGCTTGCCCTCGGCGAGCGCGGCCTCCATCGCCTTGCGCTCGGTGATGTCGAGGTCGATGCCGACCACCCGCGCGGCCCGTCCCTCGGCATCGCGCAGCACCGTGCCGCGCGCCAGCACCCAGCGCTGCGTGCCGTCCGGGCGGCGCATGCGGAATTCCGCCTCGTAGTGATCCGCGGCGCCCGACAAGGCGGTGCAGAGGGCGGCCTCGACGGCCGGCAGGTCCGCCGGCTCGACCAGGGCGCGGAAGGTGTCCAGGCTGCCGTCGAAGCCGCCCGACGGAAGGCCGCAGGCCTCCTCCAGCCCCTCCGACCATTCCACCCTGTTGGTGGCGATGTCCCAGTCCCAGAAGAACATCCGGGCGGCCCGGATGGCCAGCCGCATCTGCTCGGCCAGCCGCGCGCGCTGGGCCTCGGCGCGACGACGTTCGGTCAGGTCCACGGCGTAGCCGGCGATCTGGCCGGTCGCGCGATTCACCATGGCGAAGGCGACGAGCACCGGCACGCGGGTGCCGTCGGCACGGACGAACTCCTTCTCGTAGGGGGTGCAGCGCCCCGCGGCGACCGCCTCGGCGATCGCCGCCTCGTCGCGGTGCAGCCACTCGGGCGGCGTCAGCTCGTCCCAGCGCACGTCGCCGCGCGCGAGCGCGCTGCGGTCGAGGCCGACGAGCGCCAGGAAGGCGTCGTTCGCCTGCCGTACCCGCCCGCCCGCATCGGCCAGCACGACGCCCATCGGGCCTGCGCGCAGCAGGCCGCGCAGTTCGGCCTCTCGCCGTGCCAGGTCGTCGCCGACCGCCTCGTGCGCCGCCGCCGCGGCGTCGCGCTCGGAGGCCAGCTCGGTGAGCGCGCCGGCGATGGTGGCTTCCTCGTGGGTCATCGCTGCTGCCGCCGTGTCAGCGGCCGGCCTGCCCCGCACCGCCACCGCGGCGCGGCGGGCGAGCGCCTCGATCGGGTGGGCGAAGCGCTCGGCGAGGAGCCACGCGAGCAGGGCGGCAAGCGCCGCCACCGCGGCGCCGAGCGCCAGGATGCGGTCGCGCAGCCGGTCCGCCGCGGCGTTCGCGATCGCTGCGTCCTGCCGGACCGCGACCACCCAGCCGAGGCCCGGGTGTTCCCGCGGACTGCGCGCCGGCGCCCACCCGACGACGTGTCCTGACGCGGCACTGCTCCAACCGGGTGCCCCGCCAAGGCGCGCGACGGCGAAGCTGGGTTCGGCGGCCAGGGAACGGCCGCGCCAGCTCGGCGGGCCGAGCAGCACGGTTCCCTCGGCGTTGAGGATGAAGGCTTCGGCGCCTGTCCGCCGGCTGCGCAGCGGCTCCATGACGCCGCGCTCCACGCCCTCGGCCCACTCCCAGGGGAGATGCGCCACGACGATGCCGAGCAGCGTGCCGTCGGCGGCGCGCACGGGCCGGGCGAGGTCCACGAAGCGGGGCGGGTCGTCGGGCGAGCGGCCGGGCAGGTCGGCGAGCGGCAGGGCCTCGTGCGCATCGCCGGCCATTGGACGATCGCGCCCCTCGAGGAACTGGGTTCGATCGGAGAGGTCGGCGCCCTCCAGCATGCCGTTGCTGGTCGCCACGACGCGCCCCTCCGGCGTCACGAAGCCGAGCAGGGCGTAGTCCGGCACACTCTCGTGCAGCCGCTGCAGCAGCGCACGTCGGGTCGCGGTCGAGGCGGCAGGGTCGCGCATCGCGTCCAGCGAGGCGACCAGGGCGAGGTCGCGCGCGCGCTCCGACATGCCGCGGTCGAGGCCATCCGCGATGACGCGTGCGGCCTCGGCGAGGCTGGCGCCGGCCTCGGCGCGGAGCACGGCGGCGGCGTCGCGCTGGGCGAGGAGGGCGACGCCCCCGCCCACAGCGAAGGCGAGTGCGGCAAAGGCCATGGCGAGCAGCGCCCGCAGGCGCAGCCGCGCGCACGCCACGACCGTTGGCCGCGACCCGCCGTGCTCGGGGATGGGGGCGAACGGTCCGGCACTTGGCGCGCCGCTGCGAGCTCGCTCATTGAGCACGAATGCTGCAACCTCTGGGACGTTCTGTCGGGCCAGCTTTCGATCTATGGATCCGGAAAGCACGAATCGCCAAGTCGGGCAACAAACATAATCCGCTGGCGATGAGTGACGCGGATGCGATGGCGGCCCGCCCCGAGCTCAATCGCATTTTCAGCGAGCCTGTGGCGAGGCTGGAGGCTCGCCATGCTGTCGTCTGCGCGGGCTTTTCTGGGGAGCACATCAAGCTGGTAGGCGTGGGTGGCTTTGGTTTCTGCGTGGCCGCGCGCTGCCACTGCCTGGCAGTTCACGGTATTGTGTTGTCGCCTGCCGAGATTGCGGTCGTCGATCTTCCGGTCGACCGGACCCGCGACCTTCGGAACATCATCGGGGCATCTACGGGGTCGAGCCGATCTGCCGTGTTCTGCCGAACGCCCTGTCCACCTACCATGCCCATGTCGTGCAGCGTGCCGAGGCCGCCCGGGGCTCGGCCAGGTCGCAGCGGGACGGGATGCTGTGGGCGGAGGTGCGGCGCGTTCATACCGAGAACTTCGGCGTCTATGGCGTGCGGAAGGTCTGGCGCCGGCTCGGCCGCGAAGGGACGCCGGTCGCGCGTTGCACGGTGGCATGGCTGATGCGGCAGATGGGCCTGCGCGGCGTGGTGCGCGGCAAGGAGACCAGGACGACGATGCCGGACAGGGGCGCGCCGCGTCCGAACCTGCTCTGGGTGTTGGACTTCACCTACGTCGCGACCAAGCAGGGCTTCGTCTACGGTAAGCGTCCACTGACGGCTGCGGCTTGACGCAGTTCAGACGGTGTCGGGGCG
>CAYNYQ010000003.1:0-46541 GCA_964401305.1 uncultured Acetobacteraceae bacterium
CCGCCTCGTGCATTGCCGCGTCTCCGGCTTCGGCGGCGACGGGCCGGATGGCGGCCTCCCGGGCTACGACGCCGTGCTGCAGGCGATGACCGGGCTGATGTCGATCAACGGCACCGCCGACAGCGGCCCGACCCGCCTCGGCAACCCGATCGTCGACATCGCCACCGGCCTCTTCTCGGCCATCGGCATCCTGATGGCGCTGCAGGAGCGGACCCGCTCGGGCCAGGGCCAGTATCTCGACATGACGCTGCACGACTGCGGCATGGCGCTGCTGCACCCGCATGCGGCCAACTACTTCCTCTCCGGCAAGCGCCCGGCGGCGACCGGCAACCCGCACCCGAACCTCGCCCCCTATTCCAAGTTCCGCACCCGGACCTGCGAGATCTTCGTCGCCGCCGGCAACGACCCGGCCTTCCGCAAGTTCTGCGAGTTCCTCGGCATGCCCGACCTCGCCAAGGACCCGCGCTTCGCCACGAACGGCGCCCGCGTGACCAACCGCGAGGCGCTGACCACCGTGCTGGAGGCGCGCTTCGCCGAGGAGGACGGGCACGACCTGACGCGGCGCATGCTGCAGGCCGGGCTGCCGGCCGGACCCGTGCGCCACGTGGACGAGGCGATGGCCGCGCCGCACACGGCGCACCGGCAGATGGTGACCGAGCTCGACGGCTACCGTGGCCTCGGCACGCCCATCAAGATGAGCCGCACCCCGGGCGGCACCCGCGCCGCCCCGCCCCGCTTCGCCGAGCATACCGAGCAGGTGCTGGCGCGGCACGGCTTCTCGGCCGACGAGATCGCCGCGCTGCGCGAGGGCGGGGTGCTGGTGGAGGCGCGGCGGCGATAGGCGCGGCGCGAAAGCCTCGTCGCGGGCCGCGCCAGGGGGCTTGCATCCGGGCCGGGTTCGCCGCTCAAATGGCGCCGGACCCGAAAGAATCCGCCCCGGCCGAACCGGCCGCCGGCACCAGGCAGGGAGGTTGCATGGTCGCGCTGTTTGGCGCCCTATCCGCGCGCGGGCACGGCGCCCGCCGGCGCCGCCGCGCCGCCAGCGGTTGACGTTGCCCGCATGTCCCTGCTCGAGGTCCGCGACGTCGTCGTCCGCTTCGGCGGCGTGACCGCCGTCGCCGGCGTCTCCTTCGACGTGGAGGAGCGCCAGATCTGCGGCCTGATCGGCCCCAACGGCGCCGGCAAGACCACCATGTTCAACTGCATCAGCGGCATCTACCGCCCGAACGAGGGCGCCGTGCGCTTCGCGGGGGAGACCATCACCGGCCTGCCGCGGCACCGCATGATCGCGCTCGGCATCGGCCGCACCTTCCAGAACCTGGCGCTGTTCCGCAGCATGACGGTGCGCGAGAACGTGCTCGCCGGCGCGCATGCCTCCGGCCGCTCCGGCTTCGTCGCCAATGCGCTGCGCCTGCCGGCCGCGCGGCGCGACGAGGCGCAGGCCGAGGCCCGGGCCGAGGAGCTGCTCGCGCTGCTCGACCTGCAGCCGGTGGCCGACATCCCCGTCGCCGCCCTGCCCTTCGGCACGCAGAAGCGCGTCGAGATGGCCCGCGCGCTGATCAGCCGGCCGAGGCTGCTGCTGCTGGACGAGCCGGCGGGCGGGCTGAACCACGAGGAGGTGGACGCGCTGGCGGTGCTGCTGGGCGAGGTCCGGCGCAGCTTCGACCTCTCGATCCTGCTGGTCGAGCACCACATGAGCCTGGTGATGCGCGTCTCCGACAAGGTGGTCGCGCTCGACTTCGGCAAGAAGATCGCCGACGGCACGCCCTATGAGGTGCAGAACGACGCCGAGGTGATCCGCGCCTATCTCGGCGACGGGCACACCGACGGCCACGGCAGCGGCCCAGGGGGCGACCATGCCCGCGCTGCTTGAGGCGGAGGGGCTGAAGGCGGGCTACGGCCCGACCCATGTGCTGCACGGGCTCGACTTCCAGGTGGACGAGGGCGGCGTCACCGCGCTGCTCGGCGCCAATGGCGCGGGCAAGACGACGACGCTGCGCGCGGTCTGCGGCATGATCCGCACCGAGGGCGCGATCCGCTTCCACGGCCAGTCCATCGCCGGCCGGGCGACGGAGGACATCGCCAGGCTCGGCATCGCGCATGTGCCGGACGGGCGCGGCACGTTCATGGAGCTGACGGTCGAGGAGAATTTCCGCCTCGGCGCCTATATCCGCACCGACAAGGCCGAGGTGCAGGCCGATTTCGAGCGCATGTGGGAGCTCTTCCCCCGCCTCCGGCAGCGCTGGAAGCAGCAGGCCGGCACGCTCTCGGGCGGCGAGCAGCAGATGCTGGCCATCGCCCGCGCGCTGCTGCTGCGCCCGCGCCTGCTGCTGCTGGACGAGCCCTCCTTCGGGCTCGCGCCGCTGATCGTGCAGGAGATCTTCGGCATCATGCGGCGCATCCGGGCCGAATCCGGGGTGGGCATCCTGCTGGTCGAGCAGAACGCGAACCTCGCGCTCGAGCTCGCCGACCGGGCCTACCTGCTGGAGACGGGGCGCATCGTGGTCTCGGGCATGGCGGCCGAGATCCGCCAGGACGAGGCGATCCGGCGCTCCTACCTCGGCTACTGACGACGACGAACGAGGCACCGGGCGGCAGTCCCGGGACGCGACAGGGAAACGGCATGGACGGGCTTGCGCACCAGCTGATCGCCGGCATCGCGACGGGGGGCATCTATGCCTCGGTCGCGCTTGCGCTGGTGATGATCTACCAGGCGACGCACCACGTGAACTTCGCGCAAGGGGAGATGGCCACCCTCTCCACCTTCATCGCCTTCACCCTGGTGTCGGAGGGCCTGCCCTACTGGGTCGCCTTCTTCGCCACCGTGGCGATCTCCTTCGTGATCGGCGCGGCGGTGGAGCGGCTGCTGATGCGGCCCGTGCAGAACGCGCCGATACTCACCCATGTCGGCGTCTTCATCGGCATGCTGCTGATCATCGGCAACCTCACCGGCTGGGTCTTCGGCTACACGACGAAGGTCTTCCCCACGCCCTTCGAGAGCGACGCGCCGCTCTTCGGCGGCCTCGTCTCGGCGCACGAGCTCGGCAGCACGGTGGTGACGCTGGCGGTGCTGCTGCTGGTCTACCTCTTCTTCCGCTACACGCCGCTCGGCCTCGCCATGCGCGCCGCGGCCTACAACCCGCGCTCGGCGCGCCTGGTCGGCATCCGCGTCGGCTGGATGCTGGCGCTGGGCTGGGGGCTGGCGGCGGCGATCGGCTCGGTGGCGGGCATGATGGTGGCGCCGGTGGTCTTCCTCGACCCCACCATGATGCTCGGCATCCTGCTCTACGCCTTCGCCGGGGCGCTGCTGGGCGGCATCGACAACCCGATGGGGGCGGTGCTCGGCGGCTTCGCGGTCGGCGTGCTGGAGAACCTGGCCGGCGCCTATGTCGTGGGGACGGAGCTGAAGCTGACCGTCGCCCTCATCATCATCATCAGCGTGCTGCTGGTGCGGCCGGCCGGGCTCTTCGGCCGCGTCGTGCAGAGCCGCGTCTAGGGAGGGCCGGGAATGAGCGCCAGCATCGCCGAGCGCCCCGCCATCGCCTCCACCCGCGCGGCGACGCCGGCCTGGCAGCGCGCCCTGATGATCGTGGCCGGCATCCTCGTCGCCCTCGCGCCGCTCTGGCTGCTGGAGAGCTTCCACCTCTTCCAGCTGACCATGGCGGTGATCATGGCGCTGGCGGTGCTGGGGCTGAACATCGTCACCGGCTACAACGGCCAGATCTCGCTCGGGCACGGCGCCTTCTACGCGGTCGGCGCCTATGTCACGGCGATCCTGATGTTCCACCTCGAGTGGTCGTTCTGGGCGACGCTGCCGGTCTCGGCGCTGGTCTGCACGGCCTTCGGCTGGGGCGTGGGCTTCCCCGCACTCCGCCTCGGCGGGCTCTACCTGGCGCTGACGACCTTCGCGCTGGCCGTCGCGGTGCCACAGCTCCTGAAGCACAAGGCGCTGGAGGACTGGACCGGCGGCGTGCAGGGCCTCTTCATCGTCAAGCCCGAGCCGCCTTCCTTCCTGCCGCTCTCGCCCGACCAGTGGATGTACCTCGTCGCGGTCGGCATCGCGGCGGTGGTGTTCCTGCTGGCCGCGAACCTGATCCGCGGCCGCATCGGGCGCGCCCTGATGGCGACGCGCGACCACCCCACCGCGGCCGAGGCGATGGGCATGGACATCGCCGACCTCAAGACCAAGGCCTTCGCCGTCTCGGCCATGATCACCGGCATCGCCGGCTCGCTCTCGGCCGTGGCGATCGAGTTCGTGGCACCCGACAGCTTCACCTTCTTCGTCTCGATCACGCTCTTCGTCGGCATGGTGGCGGGCGGCGTCGCCTCCATCCTCGGCTCGCTCTTCGGCGGGCTCTTCGTGCTCTTCGTGCCGAACATCGCCGAGAGCATCTCGAAATCGGCGCCGGGCGTCATCTACGGCGTCATCCTCATCCTCTTCCTCTTCCTGCTGCCGGACGGCTTCGCGGGTCTGCTGCGGCGGATCGCGGCGCGGCTGCGCGGGCGGCAGGGGGGCGGCTGAACCAGGAAAAACGGGAGACCTCGCGCATGACCACCACCAGGCGATCGCTGCTTCTCGGGGCGGGGGCCGGCGCCGCCACCCTGGCCCTGCCCAACCTGGCGCCGGCGCAGGAAGCGCCGGGCGTGACCGCGAACGAGATCCGCATCGGCAGCACCAACGCGCTCTCTGGCCCGGTCTCCTCCTATTCGGTCATCTCGCGCAGCCACGAGGCGCTGTTCCGCCGGCTGAACGAGCAGGGCGGCGTCGCCGGCAAGCAGATCCGCTTCATCGTCTACGACGACGGCTACCAGCCGCCGCGCACGCTGGAGCAGACCCGCCGCCTGGTGGAGCAGGACCGCGTCGCCTTCCTCTTCAACCAGCTCGGCACGCCGACCAACAGCGCGGTGCACCGCTACGTCAACCAGCGCAAGATCCCGCACCTGTTCCTGGCGACCGGCGCCGACAAGTGGGCCAACCCGCGCGAGTATCCCTGGACCATCGGCTTCCAGCCCAGCTACCGCGTCGAGGCGCAGATCTACGCGCGCTACATCCTGGAACAGCGGCCGAACGCGAAGATCGCCCTGCTCTACCAGAACGACGACTTCGGCAAGGACTACCTGAACGGGCTGAAGGACGTGCTGGGCGCGCGCTTCGATTCCATGGTCAAGACCGCCACCAACGAGGCGACCGACCCCACGATCGACAGCCAGATCGTGCAGCTGCAGTCCACCGGCGCCGACACGCTGGTCTGCGGCATCGTGCCGCGCTTCGCCGCCCAGGCGATCCGCCGCGTCTTCGACATCGGCTGGAAGCCCATGTTCTTCATGACCAACGTCTCGATCTCGGCCTCGGTGGTGATGCAGCCGGCCGGGCCGGAGAAGGGCGTCGGCCTGATCACCTCCGACTTCCGCAAGGACCAGACCGACCCGGCCTGGGCCAACGACCCGGGCATGAACGAGTGGCGCGACTTCATGCGCCGCTACATCCCCGATGGCGACCAGAACGACAACAACTTCACCTACGCCTATGCCGCCGGGCTGACCATGATCCACGTGCTGCGCCAGTGCGGCGGCAACTTCACGCGGGACAACGTGATGAAGCAGGCGACCAACGTGGCGCCGCTCGAGCTGCCGACGCTGCTGCCCGGCATCAAGGTGCAGAGCCAGCCGACCAACTACAATGTCGGCCGGCAGATGCAGCTGCAGCGCTGGAACGGCCGCAGCTGGGAGCGCTTCGGCAACATCATCGAGGGCGCGAACGTCTAGAGCGCCCGGGATCGGCCGGGGCGGCAAAGGCACGCCCCGGCCGCAGCGCCTGCCGGCACCGGGGGGACGGCAGCGGGACCGCCATCGGACACCAGGACTGGAGGACGCAGACGTATGCTGAACCGCCGCCACATCCTCGCCGCCGGCGCCGCCGGCCTGGCCCTGCCCGGCATCGCCCGCGCGCAGCAGACACCGGGCGTCACCGCGACCGAGATCAAGATCGGCAGCACCATGCCCTTCAGCGGCCCGGCCAGCGCCTATGGCGTGATCGGCCGCTCGCACGAGGCCTTCTTCAAGATGGTCAACGAGAAGGGCGGCATCGCCGGGCGCAAGATCAACTTCATCGCCTATGACGACGGCTACAGCCCGCCCAAGACGGTCGAGCAGGTGCGCCGCCTGGTCGAGCAGGACCGCGTCGCCTTCCTGTTCAACACCCTCGGCACGCCAACCAACAGCGCCATCGTGCGCTACGTGAACGCGCGCCGCGTGCCGCACATCTTCCTCTCGACCGGCGCCGACAAGTGGGGCGAGTACAAGGAGCACCCCTGGACCATCGGCTGGCAGCCCAGCTACCGGACCGAGGCGCAGATCTACATGAAGCACCTGCTGGAGCAGAACCCGAACCCGAAGATCGGCCTGCTCTACCAGAACGACGACTTCGGGAAGGACTACGTCATCGGCGTGCGCGACGTGCTGAAGGAGCGCTTCGACCAGATGGTGCGCCTGGTCAGCCACGAGGTGACGGATCCCACCGTCGACAGCCAGATCGTCTCGCTGCACAACGCCGGCTGCGACGTGATGATCACCGCGACCACGCCGAAATTCGCGGCCCAGACCATCCGCCGCGTCTTCGACATCGGCTGGCGGCCGGCCTTCCACTTCCTCACCAACGTCTCGATCTCGGTCGGCACGGTGATGGAGCCGGCGGGGCCGGAGAAGGGCGTGGGCATCATCACCTCCGCCTACCTGAAGGACCCGACCGATCCGGCCTGGGACAACGATGCCGGCATGAACCAGTGGCGCGCCTTCATGCGCGAGAACATCCCGAACGGCGACATGAAGGACGGCAGCTATCCCTTCGCCTTCGGCGTGGTGAACACGCTGATGCACGTGCTGCAGAAGTGCGACGGCAATTTCTCGCGCGAGAACGTCATGAAGCAGGTCGCCGACATCCGCGACCTCGAGGTGCCGACGCTGCTGCCGGGCATCAAGGTGAACACCTCGCCCACCAACTTCCATCCGATCCGGCAGATGCAGCTGCAGCGCTGGGACGGGAAGACCTGGCGCCGCTTCGGCAGCGTGATCGAGGGCGCGAACGTCTGACGCGGCCGATCGGGCCGGGCGCGCGATCGCCGCCCGGCCCGCTTCGCCTCAGATCGCGGTGTAGCCGCCGTCCACCGCCCAGGCGACGCCGGTGACGAAGCCCGCACGCTCGCTGCAGAGCCACACCACCGCCTCGGCGATCTCCTGCGCCGTGCCCATGCGCGCCATCGGCACGCGCGCCAGGATGCGCCCGCCGCGGCGGCGCATCGTCTCCTCGGTCATCGGCGTCTCGATGTAGCCCGGGCAGACGGCGTTCACGCGGATGTCGTCCTCGGCATAGTCCGCCGCCGCAGTCTTGGTCAGCCCCACCACGCCATGCTTCGAGGCGACATAGGCCGAGGAGGTCGGCGAGCCGACAAGGCCCAGGATGGAGGCGGTGTTGACGATCACGCCCCCCGTCCCCTGCGCCTTCATCTGCGCCACCTCGTGCCGCAGGCAGCGCCAGACGCCGGTGAGGTTCACGTCGATCACCCGCGCCCAGGCCTCGGGCGCGATGTCGCCGATCTTCTGCCCGCCGGCATTCACCTGGAAGGGCGCGATGCCGGCATTGTTGAAGGCGCAGTCGAGCCCGCCGAAGGCGTCGACCGCCGCGGCGACCATGGCCCTCACGGCATCGTCGTCGGTGACGTCGCAGGCGATCGCCGCCGCCTTGCCGTCCAGGGCCTCGATTTCGGCAACGGTCCGCTGCGCCGCCTCGGCCGTCAGGTCGGCTACCGCGACCCAGGCGCCCTCGCGCGCGAAGGTCAGCGCCGCGGCGCGCCCGATCCCCGACCCGCCGCCGGTGACCAGCGCCGACTTGCCCTCGAGCAGTCCCGCCACGCGCCTCAGCCCTTCCAGCCATGGGCGAGCGCGAGCGCCGCCTGGCGCAGCGCAAGATCGGCCGCGGTGCAGAACTTCCCCATGCCGAGGAAGGCGTGCATCTGGTCCGTCATGTGCACATGCGTCACCGGCACCCGCTCCCGCTCGAGCCGCTGCGCATAGGCGATGCCCTCGTCGACCAGCGGATCATAGGCAGCCGTCATCACATAGGCGGGCGCGACGCCGGCGAGGTCCGGGTGCCGCATCGGGCTTGCCCGCCAGTCGGTGCGCTCGGCTGCGGTCGGGATGTAGTGGTTGATGAACCAGTCCATAGTGGGCGCGGTCAGCACGAGCCCCTCGGTGAAGCGCTGGTAGGACGGCCAGCGCCCGAAGAGATCGACGGAGGGATAGAGCAGCATCTGGAAGCAGGGCGCCGGCACCGTCCCGTCGCGGCCCATGATCGCCAGCACGGCGGAGAGGTTGCCGCCGGCGCTGTCGCCGCCCACCGCGATGCGCGCCGGGTCGATGCGCAGCCGCGCTGCGTTCTCCGCGACGAAGCGCAGCGCTGCGACGCAGTCATCGACCGCGGCGGGGAAGCGGTGCTCCGGCGCCAGGCGGTAGTCCACCGCGACGACGCTGCAGCGCGCCTCGTTCGCCAGGACGCGGCAGATCAGGTCATGGCTGTCGAGGTCGCCGATCACCCAGCCGCCGCCGTGCATGTAGAGCAGGCAGGGCAGTGCCGCCGCCGCATCCGTGCCGGCGCCGCGGTAGCGGCGGAGGCGGATCGGCCCGGCCGGACCCGGGCAGGTCAGGTCCTCGACCTCGGCGACATCGGGCGGCGTCGGCTGCAGCACGGTGCGCGACCTCGCGGAGGCCTCGCGCGCCTCCGCCGGGGAGAGGGTGTGCAGCGGTGGCCGCCCCAGCTCCCGGATCAGCGTCAGGACGGCCTGCGAGCCCTTGTCGAGCGGTGTCATGTCGCGGTTCTTCTCCTTACCCGCACCAGTCCAGGATCGCCCGCGCCACCGCCTCCGGCTGGTCGAGCTCGGCGAGATGGCCGGCGCCGGGAATCACCCGGGTCTCCGTCGTCGCCGTGCCGAGGCGCGCGGCGATCCGCGCGGCGTAGCTGCGCGGCACCAGCCGGTCCTGCTCGCCCCACAGCAGCAGCGTCGGCGCCGTGATCAGCGGCAGCCGCTTCTCGAGGCGCGTATTGCCGAGCGGCCAGAAGATGCGCGCCGCGGCCTCGCTGGCGCGGGTCTGCTCGATCGGCCATTCGACGCTGTTCGCACCCTCCGGCACTGCCTTCAAGGCCTTCCAGGTCTCGGGATCGGCGCAGAGCAGCCCGGGCAGCGCATCGGCGCGCTGGGCCCAGGGATCGGCCGGCGGATCGGCCTCGTCGAACAGGCCGAAGGGCGCGATCAGCGCCAGGCGCCGCACCGAGGCGGGCCAGAGCGCTGCGCATTCGGCCGCAAGCGAGGCGCCGACGGAACTCGCCGCGAGATCCGCGCCCTCGAGCCCCGCCGCGACCAGCGTCTGCCGCACGGCGAGGATCCAGTCGAGCTGGGTGTCGAGCACGGTGTGCCCGCGATCCCCGCCCGGAAAGCCCGGCAGCGAGGGCACGATGACGGTGCGCGACGCCGCCAGGTGGTCGAGGAAGGGCACCCAGCGCGGCAGCCCGCCGAAGCCGGCGAGGAAGCCGATCGGCGCGCCGCGGCCCTTGGTCCAGACGCGCGTGGTGAAGCCGTTGATCTCGACGGTGGTGGTCTCGGGTCCGCTCACGCCGGCAGGCTCCTATTCCGCGGCGAGGCGCGGCGGCGCGAAGGCCGGCAGGTCCGCCCGCTCGGCCGCCTGCATCGGCCGCGGCCACCAGCGATCCTCCCATTCGGCGAAGAGCGGCCGCAGCCTGGGCATCACCTGCTCGGCGAAGAGCCTGGTGTTGTACTGCGTCAGCGCCTTGCCCATGGAGCCGAACTGCATCAGCAGCATCAGGTGCCCCACGTTCAGGTCGGTGGCCAGCGCGGTGATCTGCTCCACCACCTCGTCCGGGCTGCCGATGACGACGTAGCCGCGCTCCACCACCTCCTCCATGGTGATGGCGCGGCTCATCTTCTCGCCGGCGATGATGGACTGCGCATTGGCCGCGGCCTTCTTCACCATGCTCTCGAGCCCGGCGCGCTGCGTCGCCTCCGTCGCATAGCCCGGGGGTGCGGCGAAGCGCGGGTCGACATGCAGGCAGCGGCCGAAGAAGTACTCGGCGTGGTCGCGGTAGAGTTCCATCGCCTGCTCGCGGCTCTCGGCCACCGCCACCACCTGCGCGAAGCCGGCGCGGTAGGGATTCCGGTCCTTGCCCAGGCGCGCCATCTCGGCCCAGAAGCCGTCCATCGTCGCCTTGCCGGCCTTGTAGCCGTAGTAGGACAGGTAGCAGTAGACGTAGTCCATCTGCGCGCACCACTGCCAGGTCTCGACCGACCCGCCGCCCGGGATCCAGATCGGCGGGTGCGGCTGCTGCACGGGGCGCGGCCAGATGTTCACGTAGCGCTGCTGGTTGTAGCGGCCGTTGAAGGCGAAGGTCTCGCGCTCCGTCCAGGCGCGGATCACCAGGTCGTGCGCCTCGAGGTAGCGCTCGCGCAGCTGCGACGGGTTCTGGCCATAGGCGAAGCAGGTATCCATCGGCGTACCCACCGGGAAGCCGGCGATCAGCCGCCCGCCCGAGATCACGTCCAGCATGGCGAATTCCTCGGCCACGCGGGTCGGCGGGTTGTAGAGCGCGAGGGAGTTGCCCATCACGCAGATCGGCACCTGCGTCGTGCGCCGCGCCAGCGCGCTGGCGATCAGGTTGGGCGAGGGCATCAGGCCGTAGCCGTTCGAGTGGTGCTCGTTGACGCAGATCGCGTCGTAGCCGCAGTCGGCGGCGTATTCGAGCTCGTCCATGAAGTCGTTGTACATCAGGTGCGCGCGCTTCGGGTCGAAGAGCGAGCTGTGGATGTCCACCCAGACGGAAGGATGCTTCTCCCGGAAGTCCGGGGGCAGCTCCGTATAGGGCATCAGGTGGAACCACATGAGCTTCACGGCGGCGTTCCTCCATCCCCTCCGGCGCCCGGCCGTCTGCGCGGCCCCGTCCTGCGCCCGGTCCTCATGCCGCAAGTCTAGAGGGGAATGCGAGGGACCGGAACCGCCCCGCGCGCGCCTCAGGCCGCGTCGCCGCCGCGCCCCGGCGGCCGCGCCGCGCCGGTGTTGTCCGCCACCACCACGGGCTCGAGCATCGCGTCCGCCTCGCGCTTGAGCCGCGCATAGCTGCGCAGGCTGAAGGGCAGCATGGCAGCATAGATCAGCCCCGCCGCCGCCAGCGCCGCCCAGGGCTCGGTCAGCAGCACCGCCACATAGGCGCCGATGCCGAGCAGCAGCGGCAGCACCAGCTCGAACGGCACCTTGAAGTTCTTGAAGCTCCAGGTCGGCAGGGTGGAGATCATCACCGCGCCCACCGCCACCAGCAGCACACCCGCCAGGATCGGGTGGCGCATGGCCGCCGCCATCGTCGTCCAGTCCCATTCGCGGAAGGCAAGGGCGGCGAAGATCGGGAAGAGCGCCAGCCCCGCCCCAGCCGGCGCCGGCACGCCGGTGAAGAAGCTCTGCGCGAAAGCTGGCTTCGGCGCCGGCCCGGCCAGCGGCACCGCCGGCGGCGCCTCGGCGATGGAGGCGTTGAAGCGCGCCAGCCGCAGCGCCGCGCAGACGGCGAAGAGCAGGCAGGGCGCGAAGCCCCAGCCGCGCGCCTCCTGCAGGGTCCAGAGATAGAGCACCAGCGCCGGCGCCACGCCGAAGCAGAGGAAGTCGGAGAGGCTGTCGAACTCCGCGCCGAAGCGGCTGGTCGCCTTCAGCAGCCGGGCGATGCGCCCGTCGAGCCCGTCGATCGCGCCGGCCACGACGATGAGCACCGCCGCCTGTTCCCAGCGCTGCTCGAGCGCGAAGCGGATCGCCGTCAGCCCGGCGCAGAGGCCGAGCAGGGTCAGGATGTTCGGGATCAGCCGGTTGAAGGAGGTGCCGCTGAAGCGCGGCCGCGTGCGCGGGCGGAAGCGCCCGAGCCGGCTGCGCAGCCCGCCGCGGCCCGCGCCGCCGCTCATGCCGGCGCCGCCCGCAGGTCGGCGATCACCGTCTCGCCGCCGATCATGGTCTGGCCCTCGCGCACCAGCGGCAGCACCCCGTGCGGCAGGTAGAGGTCGGTGCGGCTGCCGAAGCGGATGATGCCGAAGCGATCCCCGGCGGCGACCATGTCGCCCTCGCGGATGTCGCAGAGGATGCGCCGCGCGATCAGCCCGGCGATCTGCACCACCGCGATGTCGCGCCCGTCCGGCAGGCGCAGCGCGATGGCGTTGCGTTCGTTCTCGTCGCTCGCCTTGTCGAGGCTCGCATTCACGAAGGTGCCGGCGCGATAGGCGATGCGCGTGACGGTGGCATCGGCCGGCACGCGGTTAACGTGCACGTCGAGGACGGAGAGGAAGATCGCCACGCGCCAGCGCGGCTCCGGCCCCAGGCCGAGCTCGGCCGGCGGCACGGCGCGCGCCACCGAGACCACCTTGCCGTCCGCCGGCGCGAGGGCGAGGCCCGGTGTGGCCGGCGGCACGCGCTCGGGGTCGCGGAAGAAGTAGAGGCAGAAGCCGGTGAACAGCAGGCCGAGCCAGAACAGCCAGCCCCAGCCCAGGATCGGCCAGCCGAGCAGGGCGGCGACGGCGCCACCGATGATGAAGGGCCTTCCGGCCGGATGCGGCGGCGCCAGCACCAGCCGCATCGTATCAGCGATCGCCATGGCCGCGGTTTATGGTGTCTTCACCCGGATGCGGCAAGGCTTGCGCGGCGCGCGATCCCGCCGGCCGGCTCGGCGGCGGGGCGCACCAGCGAAAGGTTGCGGACACGCCCATGCAGAGCCTGACCCTCGGGCCCTTCACCGTGCACCCCTCGGGCGCGCTCGTCGCGCGGGATGCCACGCAGCGTCCGGCGCTGCACTTCGCCTGGCGCGGCCGGCCCTGCCAGGCCGAGCTCGGCCCGGCGGAGGTGCGCATCGCCGCCATCGCCGCGCGCATCCCCTCCACCGCCGATCCCGCCTCGGACCGGCCCGGCGCGCTCGCGGCCCTCGCCGCCCTCTCGCCGACGATGCCGGAGGGATGGCGGCTGCGCCTGCTGCCCGACCACCGCATCAGCCTCGAGACCGAGGCCCCGCTGGCCGAGCCGCCCACCGCCGTCACCCTGGTGACGGAGATGGTCCGCTTCGCCCTGGCGCTCGACCCCTATCTCGAGACGCTCGAGGCCGCGGGGGCGGAGGCGCCGGGCAGGGCGAAGACCTGGCCCGGATAGATCAGCCGCGGGTCGCGGATCTGCTCGCGGTTGGCGGCGTAGATCACGGTGAAGCGCGTGCCCCGGCCATAGACCTGCCGGGCGATGCGCCAGAGGTTGTTGCCAGGCTGCACCACCACCTTGGGCGGCGCGCCGGGGGGCGCTTCCGGCAGGGTCTCGCGCAGGAAGGGCACCTCCACCCGCGCCGCGACCTGCGCGCCGGCGAGCTGGTCCACCCGCAGGACGTGGCGGCCGAGGCCGGGCTGCGCCTCCGGCGTCAGCTGCCAGCGGCCGGCGGCATCGGCCGCGGCGTCGCCGAGATGCGACGGGCCGACATAGAGCCGCACCGTCGCCCCGGGCGGGGCGCGGCCGGCGAAGCGGATCTCGCCGCCCTCCTCGTAGTCCACGACATCGAGGCCGAGCCGCCCGCCGCGCCCGGCGCCGGGTCCCGCATGCGGCACCTGCAGCAGGCGGGGCGCCTCGGCCTGGCGCTCCTCGGCAGCGGGGAGCAGCACGGCCAGCGCGCCGGTGCCGGGGCCCGATCCCTGGGCGGCCTCGCCCACTGCACCGCCGGCGGTCCGCGCCGGCGCGGTGGCCTCGCCCCGATCCGTCGCCGCGCGCGCCGGGGCCGCGCCGCGCTCCGGTTCCCCTTGCACCGCCACCGCAGCGACCCGCTCCGGCTCCGCGTGCGCCGCCGGGGCGGCGTCGGGCACCACCAGCAGCACCACGTCGCGGCCCGGCACCGCCACGCCACCGGGCCGTCGCGCCACCAGGGAGAGCTCCCGCGCCCCGGCCCCCAGCGCGACAGCAGGCAGGATCACCCATTCGCCCCGGCCATCGGCGCGGGCCCGGCCGATCTCCGTGCCGCCTTCCAGCAGCAGAACCTCGGCACCGGGGGCGGCGCGGCCGGCGGCCACCAGCATGCCCCGCGCCCCGACCCGGGCGATGTCGAAGCGCGGCGGCTCGGTCGGGGCCTCGGCCGGCGGCGCCTCGCGCGGCGCCGTCGGTGCGGGCGCAGCGGGCGCGGCCAGGGTCGCCCCCGGCGGACGCTCGGCCGATGCCGCGCGCGCCGCCGCCGGCGGCGGCACGGGCGGGGCCGTCAGCAGCGGCTGCAACACCCAGGCCGTTCCCGCCGCCGCGCCCGCCAGCGCCCCGATCAGGGCGATCCGCCCCGCGCTCATGCCGTTCGTCCTGCCGCCCGCGGCGCGACCCCTCGCGCCCGGTGATCCATCGCAGCTGCCGGCTTCCCTTGGCGCGCTCGCCGGAGCGGCGCCCTTCGGCCTGGCGTCACGGGCCGCGATGTTGCAGCCAAGTGAACAGCAGCGGCAGGCCGCCGGCAACGATCCAGGCGACGAATCCCGCCCAGCGAGCGCGGAATTGCGCGGCGAGAGCCGGTGCCGCCACCAGGCCCAGCACGGGCGCCGCCGCCGCGGTCCAGTCCGTCGCGGCGCCGCGGGCGAGCACCGGCGCCGCGATCAGCCCGCCGAGCCCGAGCGCCGGGGCAAGCCGCGCCGCCGCGTCCCAGCCCGCCCCGCCCGCCACGCCGCCGAGGCAGGCACCGAGCGCCACCGTCGCCAGCACCGTCCAGGGCCCGACCGGCGCCGTCAGCCACAGCCCGGCCAGCAGCAGCGCCGCCGCCCCGGCGGCCTCCCACGCGCCGCGCAGCCCGACCGCGAGCACCGCCAGCAGCACCGCGAGGCCGAGCAGCGGCACCGCGCCGCGGCGGAGATCCGCCACCGTCATCGGCGCCCCCGCCAGCCACCAGGCCCCGGCCAACACGGCCAGGCCGAGGATCGCGGCCGCGATGCCGCCGCGCCGCCCGCCGCCGGCCAGCAGCGCCGCCAGCAGGCCGGCCGCCGCCGCGCCCAGCAGCAGCAGCGGCAGGCGCTCGGGCAATTGCCGGGGCGAACCCGTGATGGTGCCGAGGGTCAGCACCACCCCAGCCGCGAGACCCATGCCGGCGCCGAGCACGGCGAGGTCCGGCCGGCGGGCCAGCCGCAGCAGCCCGGCCCAGGCCAGCGCCACCGCCAGGGCCAGCGCGGCGCCGTGCCAGGGGCCGGGCGGCCAGAGCCAGAACGAATCGAGCGTCATCGGCGGATGCTGCCGCAACCCGGCGCCCGGCGCACCCTGCGTCGCGAGGCTTCGCCCGCGCGCCGCCTCTGCCTATGCTGCGGCGCGAAAGCGGAGAGGCAGGGGCGCATGGCGGAGGGCAGGCTGCAGGCGGTGAAGGTCTGGGATCCCTGGATCCGCCTGGTCCACTGGTCGATCGTGATCCTGATCGGCGTCTCCTATTTCAGCATCCAGGCCGGCAACATGCGGCTGCACTTCCTCTCCGGCTATGCCGTGCTGGCGCTGGTGCTGTTCCGCATCGCCTGGGGGCTGGTCGGCTCCGACACGGCGCGGTTCCGCCGCTTCCTGCGCTCGCCGCTCGCCGCGCTGGAGCATCTGCGGCACTTCACCCGCGCCGAGGACGACCGCGAGATCGGCCACAATGCCGCCGGCGGCTGGATGGTGCTGGTGCTGCTCGGGCTGCTGCTGGCGCAGCCGCTGACCGGCCTCTTCGCCGATACCGGCTATGGCGACTACGGGCCGCTGGCCAAGGCGGTCGCCGGGGAGACCAGCGACCGCCTGACCGGGCTGCACCACGCGCTGTTCAACTGGATCCTGGCGGCGGCGGCGCTGCATGTCAGCGCGGTCGCGGCCTATGCGCTGCTGAAGGGCCACGACCTGGTGCGGCCGATGGTGACGGGCAGCAAGTCGCTGCCCGCGGGGACGGAGCCGCCGCGCATGGGCTCGCCCGCGCTGGCCGCGGCGCTGCTCGGCGCCGCGGCGCTGGTGGTCTGGGGGGTGAGCCGGCTCGGGTGAGCCGGTCAGCGCGCCCGGAAGGGCCGGTGGCAGCCGCCGCAGAATTGCGGGCCGGTGGCCTGGTAGGCGGTGGCGAAGGCGGCGCCGTCACCGGCCGCGGCCGCCGCGCGCAGCGTGTTCAGCTGGCCCATCAGCGCCGTGTTCGCCTGCTCGAAGCGCGCGAAATCCTGCCAGATCGCCGGCAGCGCCTTGGTGTCGCCGGTGCCCGACCCGGCCGGGAAGCGGCTCGGCAGCGTCTGGAAGAAGGCGATCATGTCGTCGATCCGCACGACCGCGGGCCGCGGGTCGCCGCGCGAATCGGAGATCGGCTTCATCGCCTCCATCTGCTGGCCCATGCGCTTGAGGCCCTCGCGCCGTTCGGCAATCACGTTGCCCTGCGCATGGGCGACGCCCGATGCCAGCAGCGCCACCATGCCGAGCCCGGCGATCCACGTCCTGCAACCCATGAACCACTCCCTTTTTCGGAACGCGGCCGGCACCATGCACAGCCGCCGGCGCTCCTGGCAAGCACAAGCCTCGAGGATCGGGAAACCGCGACGCAGGTCGGGGGCTTTCACCCAGGCGGCGACCTTGCCGACCACACCGGAACCTTCAGGTGCCATCGGGGAGTTCCCCTCGCAGCGCCCCGCGGGCTACAGCGCCCTGCGCGGATCGTGGCCCCCGGCGCGGCCGCCCGTCCCGTTCCCGGATCGGCGCGGCGCCGCCGGGCGGTCCCGCTCGCCGGCGGGCCGCACCAGCCGCGCGCGCCCGAGGCCCTCACCAGCTGGAGCCGCCATGCCAACGCACATCCGCTCCGTCGCCGTCTTCTGCGGCAGCCGCCCCGGCAATGACCCGGTGCACGAGGCAGCGGCCCGCGACCTCGGCGCCGGCCTGGCCCGGGCCGGGATCATGCTGGTCTACGGCGGCGGCGGGGTCGGGCTGATGGGCACGGTGGCCGGCGCCGCGGTGGCGGCCGGGGGCAAGGTGCGCGGCATCATCCCGAGCTTCCTGGTGCAGGTCGAGCGCGCGCATCCCGCCGTCACCGACCTCGAGGTGACGCCCTCGATGCATACGCGCAAGACGCGGATGTTCGAGCTGGCCGACGCCTTCGTCACGCTCTCGGGTGGGCTCGGCACCATGGACGAGACGGTGGAGATCCTCACCTGGCGGCAGCTCGGGCTGCACGACAAGCCGGTGGTGATCCTCGACATCAACGGCTGGGCGCAGCCCTTCCTCGCACTGATCGAGGCGCTGATCGGGCAGGGCTTCGTCGCCGAGGCGCACCGCCGGCTGTTCGAGGTGGTGCCGGATGTCGAGGCGGCGCTGGCACTGCTGCGCGCCGCGCCGGTGCCGGAGACGGCGGCGCCGGCAGCCCGGCTGTAGCCTGCGCGCGCGCCGCTACGGCCGCAGCACCACCCGCCCGACCGCGCGGCGTTCGCGCACCTCGGCCATCGCCTCGCGGAACTGCTCGAGCGGGAAGCCCTTGTGCAGCTCGGGCCGGATCGCGCCCGCCTGCCACATCGCCAGCAGCCGGGCCCAGAGCGCGCGCACCCGCGGCGCATGCGCCTCCCGCCCGTCGCCCGGCGACCAGCCGAGATAGGTGCCCCAGTTCAGCCCGGCGACGCCGATGTTCTTGAGCAGCAGCAGGTTCACCGGCAGCTGCGGGATCTGCCCCGCCGCATAGCCGACCGTCAGCAGCGTGCCGCCATCGGCGAGGCAGCGCAGCCCCTCGTCGAAGGCCGCGCCGCCGAGCGTGTCGAGCACGAGGTCGACGCCGCTTCCATCGGTGGCGGCGCGCACCGCGTCGCGGAAGGGCGCGGCGCTGTCGAGCACGAGCTCGGCGCCGCGCGCCGCCGGGATGGCGCGCTTGCCGGCGCCGCAGCGGGCGATCACCCGGGCGCCGGCGGCCTTCGCCACCTCCACCGCCGCGAGCCCGACCCCGGCCGAGGCGCCCTGCACCAGCACCCACTGCCCGGGCTGGAGGTTGCCGCGCCAGGTCAGCGCCGCCGCCGCGGTCGGGTAGCTGATCGGCAGCGCCACCGCGGCCTGCAGCGCGATGTCGGGATCGCCCGGCAGGTCATCCGGCAGCTTCATGACGTGGATCGCGTCGACCACCGCCTCCTCCGCCATGCCGCCCCAATCGAGCGCGGCGAAGACGCGGGTGCCGGGCGGCAGCGGCGCCGCGACGTCGGGGGCACTCTCGATCACCGTGCCGGCGACCTCGGTGCCCGGCACGAAGGGCAGCGGCGGCCGGCGCTGGTACTTGCCCGCGACGACGAGCTGCGTGGCGAAGCTGACGCCTGCTGCGCGCACGCGCAGGCGCACCGTGCCGGGCCGCAGCTTCGGGGGCGGGATCTCCTTCACCTCCAGCGCGTCGAATTCGCGCCAGGACTCGCAGACGACGGCGCGCATCGCGGCGCTTCCTCCTCCGGTGCGCGGGGCTCAGTCCGCGGTGATCCGCGCCTCGCGGATCAGCGTGGCGTAGAGCTCGGACTCGCGCCGGCAGAACCGCGCGAACTCCTCAGGCGTGTCGCCGACCGGCTGGGCGCCGAGCGTCGCCAGCCGCTCGCGCACCTCGGGCGCCTTGAGGGCCGCCGCGATCGCCTGCTGCAGCTTCGCCACGATCGCCTCCGGCGTGCGCGCCGGCGCCCAGACCGCGTACCAGCTGGCGATGGCATAGCCCGGCAGCGGCCCGGCCTCGGCGATGGTCGGCAGGTCGGGGAAGGCGGCAACGCGCTGCTCGGTGGTGACCGCCAGCGCGCGCAGCCGCCCCTCCCGCACCAGGCCGGCGCTGGAGGCCATGCTGTCGAACATCAGCTGGGTGTTGCCGGCGACGACGTCGGGCAGCGCCTGGCCGGCGCCGCGATAGGGCACGTGCACCATGTCGACGCCGGCCTGGCGCTTGAAGAGTTCGCCTGCGAGATGCGTCGAGCCGCCGGCCGAGGAGGAGGCGTAGGAGAGCTTCCCCGGATTGGCCCTGGCATGGGCGATGAGCTCGGGGACGGAGCGCACCGGCAGCCCGTTCGTCACCACCAGCATCAGCGGCACCGCGGCGAGGTTCGTGACCGGCACGAAATCGGCGAGCGCGTCATAGGGCACGCGCTGCAGGTGCGGTACGATCACATGGCCCGAGGCATTGACCAGGAACTGCGTGCCGTCCGGCGCGGCGCGCGCCACCGCCTCGGCGCCGATGGTGCCGTTCGCGCCGCCGCGGTTCTCGACGATGACGGGCTGCGGCAGGTCCTGCGCCAGGCGCTGGGCGACGATGCGGGCCAGGATGTCAGTCGGCCCGCCGGGCGGATAGGGCACCATCAGCCGCACCGGCCGGCTCGGCCAGTCGGCCGGCTGGGCGCGGACCGGGCCGGCGGCGGCCGCGGCCAGCCCGAGGGCCCCCAGCGCGCCGCGCCGTGTCATGGCTTGCATCATCCGCCCCTCCCGTCCGGCTCCCGTTGCGGGCAGGATAGGCGCGACGCGACAGGAGGGAAACGCCGATGGCCGCCGATCCGCGGGAGGCCGGGCCGCCACGGCCCTATGGGGACCTCTTCGTGCTGGATGCCAGCCAGGGCATCGCCGGCCCCTATTGCGCGACGCTGCTGGCCGCCTGCGGTGCCCGGGTGGTGAAGGTGGAGCCGCCTGCCGGCGACTGGGCACGCGGCCTCTCGACGCGCCAGGGCAATACCTCGGTGATGCATGTCAGCGGCAACCGCGGCAAGCGCGGCATCGTGCTCGACTTGCAGCAGGCGCGCGACCGCGAGGCGATGGCGCGCCTCGCCGCCCGTGCCGACGTGATGATCGAGGCCTTCCGCCCCGGCGTCGCCCAGCGCCTCGGCTTCGTGCCGGAGGCGGGCAAGGCCGATGTGGTGTTCCTCGCCGTCTCGGGCTTCGGCCAGCGCGGCCCGCATGCCGAGCGGCCCGGCACGGATGGCGTGATCCAGGCCTATTCCGGCATGGTCGCGCTGAACCGCGGCGAGGACGGCGTGCCGCACCGCACCGGCCCGATCCTGATGGTGGACATGAGCACCGGCGTCGCCGCCTTCGCCGCGGTGCAGGCCGCGCTCTACGAGCGGATGCAGGACAAGGTCGCGGGCCTGCCGCCGCGGCGGCGCGTGCTGGATGTCTCGCTGATGCAGACAGCGGCGGCGCTGATGGCGATGAACATCGCCGAGCACGCGCATCTCGGCGAGGCGCCGAAGCTGCTGAACGTGCCGGCCGGCACCTACCAGGGCAGCGATGGCGGCTGGGTGATGGTGGCGATGCTGCGCGAGCCCGAATTCGTGCAGATGTGCCAGGTGCTGGAACTGCCGGACCTCTCCCAGGATCCGCGCTTCGCCACCTATGCCGATCGCGGCCGCAACCGGGACGCCATCCTGCCGATCATCCGCGAGGCCTTCCGCAAGCGCAGCTCGACGGAATGGCTGGAGCGCTTCCAGGCCGTGCGCATGCTCTGCGACCGGGTGAACGGGCCGCTCGAATGGCTGGCCGACCCGCATGTGGTGGCCAGCGGCGCGGTGGCGGTGCTGGACCAGCCCGGCCTCGGCCCCCTGCCCTTCCCCGTGCTGCCCGGCCTCGGCCCCTGGACGGCGCCGGCGCCGGCACTCGGGCAGCACACGGACGAGGTGCTGCGCGAGATCGGGCTGGCATGACCCCGCAGCAGGTCGCCGGGGCCGTCGCCGGGCAGCGCATGCTGGTGCAGCGGCTGCTCGACGGGGTGGCCCGGATCGGGCGCCTGCAGGAGGGGGAGGCGCCCGGCATCACCCGCGACGCCTTCGGCCCCGGCGAGAACGCGGCGCAGGCGCTGGTCGCCGAGGCGGCGCGCGCCATGGGGCTGGAGACGCGCACCGACGCGGCCGCCAACCTGCACATGACCTGGCCCGGCACGGCGCGCGGCGCGCGGCGGATCGCGCTCGGCTCGCATCTCGACAGCGTGGTGCGGGGCGGCAATTTCGATGGCGCGGCGGGGGTGATCGGCGCGCTGGCGGCGGTGGCGGCGCTGCGCTCGCTCGGCCTCGCGCCGCGGCCGGACGTGCTGGTGCTGGCGCTGCGCTGCGAGGAGGCGGTGTGGTTCCAGCTCGGCCTGGTGGGCAGCCGCGCGGCGCTCGGCCGGCTGCCGAAGGATGCGCTGGCGCGGCGCCGGCTCGGCACGGAGCGGACGCTGGCCGAGCACATGCAGGACTGCGGCGGCGATCCGGACCGGGTGGCGGCGGGCGAGGTGCTGCTGGATCCCGCGACGCTCGGCGCCTTCCTCGAGATCCATATCGAGCAGGCGCCGCAGCTGGTGGAGGCCGATGCGCCCGTCGCGGTCTGCACCGGCATCCCCGGCAACCTGCGGCATCCGCGCATCCGCATCCTCGGCGAGGACGCGCATGTCGGCCTGCCGCGGCGCTTCCGGCGCGACGCGGCGATGGCGGGGGCCGACTTCGCCATGGCGCTCGACGCGCTGTGGCAGGAGGAGGAGCGCGCCGGCCGCCCCATGGCCTTCACCATCGGCCGCTTCCATACGCTGGCCGAGCGGCACGCCATGACGGTGGTGCCGGGCGATTTCGAGATGAGCCTCGACCTGCGCGCCTGGGATGCCGATCACCTGGCGGCGCTGGAGGAGCGCCTCGGCCGCATCCTGCTGGAGGTCGAGAAGCGTCGCGGCGTGAACATCCGCCTCGGCGAGCGCAACAGCGGCGCGGTCGGGCCCTGCGACCCCGGCATCCGGGACGCGCTCGCCGATTGCGCCCTCCGCCTCGGCATCCCGCAGCACCCGCTGCCCAGCCCGGCGAGCCATGATGCGGCGAATTTCGCGGCCGCCGGCGTGCCGACCGGCATGCTGCTCGTGCGCAACCGCAACGGCAGCCACAACCCGAAGGAGGCGATGGAGACCGACGACCTCATGGCGGCGATCGGGGTGCTGGCGCTATGGTTGGCCGAACGGACCGCGGGCTGAGGAGAGGGACGCCGGATGCACGAGGACGCACAGGGGCTGACGCTGACCATCGCCTCCGCCGAGGCCGCCGCCGGCTACGACAGCGTGATCGCCGGCTACCTGAAGTACCGCTTCGACACGCCGCTGCGCCTGAAGGCCGCGCTGAAGGCCGACCCCGAGGCGCCGATGCTGAACCTGCTGAAGGGCAGCTTCGCCATGCTGGCCTACAAGCAGTCCTATGTGGACGGCGCGCGGCAGGTGCTGGAGGCGGTGCAGCCGGCGCTGGCTCGGGCGACGCCGCGCGAGCGCGCGCATGCGGCGGCCCTGGCCGCCTGGGCAGATGACGAGATGGACCGCGCGCTGGCGATCTGGGAGCAGATCCTGGCCGAGCATCCGCGCGACATCCTGGCCTTCCGCCTGCATCATTTCTGCGCCTTCTGGCTCGGCCGGGCGGAGGCGATGCTGAAGACGGTGGAGACCATCCTGCCGCGCTGGGACGCGACCGTGCCCGGCTGGGGCAGCGTGCTGGCCTGCCGCGCCTTCGCCAACGAGGAATGCGGCAGCTACACCGTGGCCGAGGCCGCCGGCCGCGCCGCCATCGAGCAGGACCCCGCCGACCTCTGGGCGACGCATGCCATCGCCCATGTGCTGGAGATGCAGGGCCGCCGCGGCGAGGGCATCGCCTGGATCCAGGCGCTGAAGCCGCATTTCGACGGCACCAACAACCTGGCGCACCATGTCTGGTGGCACCAGGCCATGTACCACCTGGAACGACGCGAATTCGACACGGTGCTGGAGCTTTATGATTTCGGCTTCCGCAACCTCGACAGCGCGGTGACGCAGCAGCAGCCCGACCTCTACATCGACATGCAGAACGCCATCTCCATGCTGTTCCGCCTGCAGCGGCACGGCGTCGATGTGGGCACGCGCTGGATCGAGCTGGCCGACAAGGCGGAGGGGCGGATCGGCGACTGCCGCAGCGCCTTCACCCTGCCGCACTGGATGATGGCGCTCTGCGCCGAGGGCCGCTTCGACGCCGCGCGCTCCATGCTGGAGGGGATGCGCGACTTCGCCGGCGCCAATCGCGGCACCACGGGGCCGATCGTGGCGCGCTACGCGATCCCGGTCAGCGAGGCGGTGCTGCTGCACGCGCAGGGCAACCATGCCGGGGCGGTCGCCGCGATGCGCCCGGCGCTGCAGGGCATGTATGCGCTCGGGGGCAGCCACGCGCAGCAGGACGTGCTGGAGCAGCTCTTCCTCGACGCCGCGATGAAGGGCGGCATGCACGAGGATGCGCGCATGCTGCTCGAGCGCGTCGCGGGGCGGCATCCGGTGCCCCCCGAACGGCGGCTCGGCTACGCCGCGGCCGCGCGCGCCGTGGCGCACTGAGCGGCCGCGCTACCTCGCCGGCGGGTCGAAGGGATTGGCCAGCGTGCCGATCCCCTCGATCGTCACCGCCACCTCCATCCCCGGCCGCATCGGCAGCGCGCCGAGCGAGGTGCCGCAGGCGATCAGGTCCCCCGGCTCCAGCGTCATCTCGCGCGAGATCAGCGCGACGATGCGCGCCGGCGGGATGATCATGTCGCTGCACGGGTAGTCCTGCCGCACCCGCCCGTTCAGCGCCACCGTCACCCGCAGGTCCCGCCAGTCGAGGCCCGTGGCGATGCAGGGCCCGACGGGGCCGAAGCTGTCGGGCGACTTCGCCCGCGCCCATTGCGGGAAGGACGCGTCGGCGGTGAGGATATCCAGCGCCGTCACGTCGTTCACGCAGGTCAGGCCGAAGATCGCGCGCTCGGCCTCGGCCTCGTCGGCGTTCGAGATGCGCCGGCCGATGACGAGGCCCAGCTCGCCCTCGTAGAGCACCTTCCCCGCATAGCCCGCCGGCGTGCGGATCGCCGCCCCCGGCCCCACCACGCTGCCGGGCGACTTCAGGAAATACAGTGGCCCCTCGGGGATGGCGTTGCCCTGCTTCTCGGCCAACGCGCGGTAGTTGTTCCAGAGGCCGATGAAGCGCGCGGGCCGCACCGGCGGCAGCAGCGCCGCCGCGGAGAGCGGCAGCGGCGCGCCGGCGGGCCGCGCCTCGCCGAGGAGGTCGCCCTCGTGCGGCTGGATGCTCTCGCCCTCCAGCGTGCCGAAGCCCTCCGCCCCGTCCTTGGCGTAGCGGACCCAGCGCGTCGCCATCAGGCGCCGTCCTGGTGCGGCAGCACGAGGCCCGGCTCGTCCCAGGGCAGCGAGACCAGCTTGCCGGTCAGCGACAGCGTGACATAGGCCGTGCGCATGTCCCGCCCGCCGAAGCAGATATTGGTCGGCATGCGCTCCGGCATCTTCACCACGCGGAGGATCTCGCCCCGGGGCGAGACGGTGGTGATCTCGCCGCTCACCAGCGTGGCGACGCAGATATTGCCCGCCGCCGTCACCGCCAGGCTGTCCAGGCGCCGGTAGCCCGGGAACTGGCAGATCACCCGCCCGCCATTGGAGGACGGCCAGGGGTCCTTCCGCACCACGCCGGGTCCCTCGACGTCCCAGGCCCAGAGGCGGCCGGTTTCGGTCTCCGCGACATAGACGGTGCGCCCGTCCGGGCTGAGGCCCACGCCGTTGGCGCCGCCGAAGATCGGGAAGGCGGCCTCCACGATGCGCGAGCCGTCCGCCGCGGCCCAGTAGAGCCCGCCATGGTCGCGGTCGCGCGCGCGCACCTTGCCGAGGTCGGAGAACCAGAAGCCGCCCTCGCCGGGCGAGCCCTTCGGCGCGAAGACGATGTCGTTCGGCCCCTTCAGCCCGTGCTCGCCGCAGCGGTCGTAGAGGCGCGTCACGGTGCCGGTCTTCGGGTCCACCACCTCGATCCGCCCCGTCGTGTAGTCGGCGGGGACGCCGGCCGGGCGGGTGCCCTCCGGCCCCTCGTGCCAGAGGAAGCCGCCGTTGTTGCACACGTAGATCGCGCCACCCGGCCCCAGCGCGATGCCGTTCGGCCCGCCGCCCGGCGTGGCGAGGACGCGCACCGCCCCATCCGCGCCGATGCGGGTGATGCGGCTTGCGGCGATCTCGACGATCACCACCGACCCGTCGGCCATGGCGATCGGGCCTTCGGGGAAGCGCAGCCCCTCGGCCATGGTGGTGAGCGCCGGTGTCTCGGCCTGGCTCATGCGCGTCTCCCCCGTGATGCGGCTCAGGCGGCGATGATGCGCCAGCGGGGCGCCGGCGCAAACCCGGGGGTCAGCGGCGACGCCAGATCTCGACCGGCCCGCGCTCCTCGGTGACGGTGGCGGCGAGCGCATAGCCGGCCTCCAGCTCCGCCTCGATCAGCGCGGAGGCCGCCTCGCGCATGCTCCACCACCAGCCGCGGTCCACCACGACGAATTGCGGCCGGCTCGCCAGGATGCGGCCGATCTCGGCATCGGCGTCGATGCCGGTGACGCGGTGGAAGGGCCCGGCGAGTTGCGCGGGGAAGACGTAGCGCGTCGGCAGCTCGGCGCCGGCGAGGAAATAGACCACCGGGTGGTAATTCGCGACGTAGATGGCCTCGCCGGGGGCGAGGCCGGGGCGGATCGCCGCCGCCACCTCCCGCACCGGGTCGGGCAGCGCGATGCCGATGCCGCGGTCCAGCCGCGGCACGAAGGCGCCGAGCCAGGATTGCAGCATCACCAGCAGGATCACCAGCGCGAAGGCGGGCCCGTGCCGCCCCGGCCGCGCCAGCCAGGCGACGCGCCAGGCACCCAGCGCGGCAAGCAGCGAAAGCGGCGGCAGCCACATCAGGAAGTAGTGCTGGAAGAAGAAGCCCGGCCCCACCACGGCGATGGTGGCGCAGGCGAACCACAGCGTGCCGATGCGCGCCAGCCGCCCGCCCGTGCCGTGCCGCGCCAGCCAGCGCACCAGCGCAATCACGGCGAGGACCGTGGGCCAGATCAGGATGAGCGCCGCCACGGTGGTGAAGCGCAGCGCATCCGCGAAGGCGAGCCGGCCGAGCGAATAGCGCAACGGCGCGAGGAAGGAGCCGTCGAGGAAGGCCCAGAAGTCGCCGCGCAGCGCATAGGCCAACCCGAACAGCGCCGTCGGTGCCAGCACCAGCAGCGCATAGGCGAGCGCCCAGAGCAGGAAGCGGCGCAGCGGCAGCAGCCCGGCGGCGAGCGCGGGGAAGGTCAGCAGCGCGAAGGCGAGGCATCCCTCCGGCGTCACCACCGGCTTCACCGCGAAGGCGCAGCCCATGGCGAGGCCCATCGCCACCAGGTCGCGGGTGCGGGGGGCGAGGCGCGCCGCCAGCGCCCGCCGCGCCGCGCCGATGCCCAACCCCATGGCCAGCGTGACGAAGGGCGCGAAGAGGATCTCCGTGTTCGTCGCCGGCCCGCCGAGGCGGATGCTGAAGGCGATGTAGACCAGCCCGGCGCCGATGCCGACCGGCCAGGGCGCCCCCGCGGCCCGCGCGGCGAAATTGAGGGCCGAGGCCGTGGCGGCGACGCAGAGAATGGCCAGGATGCGGATCGTCTCGATGCTCTGGCCGAGCAGCAGGAAGGCCGCGGCGAAGGCCGCCGGCGCACCCACCGGGTGCATGTCCCAGACGGCGACGATGGGCCAGGCGCCGCGCAGCCATTCCCGCGCCTGCACGATGTAGAGCCCCTCGTCGGTGTCGAAGACGGCCTGGAGGAAGGTGAAGGAGCGCAGCAGCAGCGACGCCGCGAGGAAGAGCAGCGGCGGGCCGAGCACCCGCGCGACGCGCCCCGGCCGCCACCGCCTGCGGCGGGGAGGCGCGGCGGCGGCGGGGGTCTCTCGCGCGGTCAGGGCATTCATGCGGCGGTTCGGCTCGCGGTGATGCGGCCCCTTACCACGGACCCGGGCGGGGCACAGGGCGCCACGCCCCGGCCGCCGGACCTTGACGCGGCCGCACCGTGCGCCGGACGCTTCGCCCATGACCCAGCCCGCCCCGCCCGACCCCGTCACGCTGGCCGTGCTCGACAACCGCTTCCGCGCCATCGTCGAGGAGATGGGGGAGGCGATGCTGCGCACCTCCTACAGCCAGATCCTGAACTCCTCGCGCGACTTCTCCATCGCCCTGTGCGACGCCGCCTGCCGGCTGGTGGCGCAGGCGGACCACATCCCCGTGCATGTCGGCGCCATGCCCTGGGCCGCGAAGGGCGTGGCCGACGCCTTCCGCGGCGAGGTGCGCGAGGGCGACATCTTCCTGATGAACGACCCGGCCTTCGGCGGCAGCCACCTGCCGGACCTCACCATCGTGCTGCCGGTCTTCGCCGGGGGGACCCTGCGCTTCTGGTCCGTCGTCCGCGCGCACCAGACCGATATCGGCGGCGCGACCATGGGCGGCTACAACCCCGGTGCCACCGAGCTCTGGCAGGAGGGGCTGCGCGTGCCGCCGATCCGCCTCGGCGAGGGCGGCGCGCTGCGCGAGGACCTGGTCCGCCTCGTCGTCACCAACACGCGCCTCGCGCGCGACGTGCGCGGCGACCTGATGGCGATGATCGGCGCCGCCCGGCTGGGCGAGACCCGCCTGCTGCCGCTGCTGGCTAAGCATGGCGGGGATGCGCTGGATGCCGCGGTCTCGGCCATCCTCGACCTGTCGGAGGCGCATGCGCGGCGCATCGTCGCCGCCTGGCCGGATGGCGAATGGACCGGCGAGGCGATCCTCGACGATGACGGCTTCGACCGCGTGGATGTCGCGATCCGCGCCCGGGTGACGAAGCGGGGCGATGCGCTGCGCGTCGACCTGACGGAGTCCGACCCCGAGACCACGGGCTTCGTGAACTCCTCCTTCGCCAACATGCGCTCGGCCGTCGCGATGGCGTTTGCGTTCCTGCTCGACCCCGAGGTCTCGAAGAACGACGGCGCCTTCCGCCCGCTGGAGGTGGTGGCGAAGCAGGGCACCGTGGTCTGGGCGCATGAGGAGCGGCCGGTGACCATGTGCACCAGCCACTGCTCGAACGAAATCGTCGAGGCGATCATCCGCGCCATGCAGCATTGCTGCCCGGAGCGCGCCATGGGCGGCTGGGGGCGGCGCTTCCGCGTGGCGATCCAGGGTCGGGACGCGCGGCGCCCGGGCCGCGGCTTCGTCTGGCACATGTTCCACGCCCGGCCCGGCGGCGGCGGCAGCGCGGGCGGCGACGGCTGGTCCACCGCCGGCGAGTGGCACAGCGCCGGCGGGCTGAAATTCGGCAGCGTCGAGATGGCCGAGGCACGCTTCCCGCTGCATTTCGAGCACCACGAATTCCTGCCCGGCTCGGCCGGCGACGGGCAGCACCGCGGCGGCCTTGGCGGCGAGCTGGTGCTGCGGGTCGAGAGCGACGGCCCCTGCCGCGCCAATACCGCCGGCGACGGGGTGCGGCACGGCGCCGCCGGCATCCGCGGCGGCAAGGACGGCGCGCCGCACCACTACGTGCTGCGCCGCGGCGACGGCACCGAGCGCGTGCTGAAGACGAAGGAGGTCGGCATCCCGGTGCAGCCCGGCGACCGGCTGCACGTGCGCGCCGGCGGCGGCGGCGGCTGGGGCGACCCGGCGGCGCGCGATGCGGCGGCGCGCGAACGCGACGCGCGGGAGGGCTATGTCTGATGGCCGCATCCGATGGTCGCAGCGCCGAAGGGCTGGATAGGATGCGCGGCGCATCTGCCGCATACCGCATCGGCGTCGATGTCGGCGGCACCTTCACCGATGTCGTCTGCATCGCCGCGGACGGCACCGAGACCCTGGCCAAGGCCGCCAGCACGCCGGAGGACCAGAGCCTCGGCGTACTCGCCGGGCTGCGCAACCTGGCCGAGGCGCTGGGCCTGCCGCTCGCCGCGCTGCTCGGGCGGACGGAGCGGATCGTGCACGGCACCACGGTCGCCACCAATGCGCTGCTCGAGCGCAAGGGCGCGGCGGTGGCGCTGCTGACCACCGAGGGCCACCGCGACGTGATCGAGATGCGCGAGGGGCTGAAGCCCGAGCGCTACGACATGCGCCTGCCTGCGCCGGAGCCGCTGGTGCCGCGCCGCCTGCGCCTGCCCGTGCGCGAGCGGCTGCGCGCCGACGGCAGCACGGAGGTGCCGCTCGACGCCGCCTCGCTCGAGGCCGCGATCGGCCGGCTCAAGGCCGAGGGCGTCGCCTCCATCGCCATCGCCTTCCTGCACGCCTGGCGCGACCCCCGCCACGAGCGGCAGGCGGCCGAGGCGGTGCGCCGCGCCATGCCCGACGCCTACGTCACCTGCTCGGCCGATGTCCTGCCGCAGATCAAGGAGTTCGAGCGCTTCTCCACCACCGCGGTGAATGCCTATGTCGGCCCGGTGGTGTCGCGCTACCTGCAGCGCCTCGCCGGGCGGCTCGAGGATGCGGGCTATGCCGGCACGCTTTTCGTCATCCTCAGCCACGGCGGCGTCGCGCCGGTGGAGGAGGCGGCGCGGCTGGCGGTGGGCACGGCGCTCTCCGGCCCCGCGGGCGGCGTGGCGGCGGCCGTGGCGCTGGCGCGCCAGGGGCTCGCGCAGGACCTCGTCACCTTCGACATGGGCGGCACCTCGACCGACATCGCGCTGGTGATGGGCGGCGAGGCGGCGCTCGGCCGCGGCCGCACCGTGGGCGGGGAGCGGATCGCGCTCGAGAGCCTCGACATCGTGACGCTCGGCGCGGGCGGCGGCTCCATCGCGCATCTCGGCGCCACGGGGACGTTGCAGGTCGGCCCCCGCAGCGCCGGCGCGGTGCCCGGCCCGGCGTGCTACGGCGCCGGCGGCACCGAGCCCGCGGTGACCGATGCCAACCTCGTGCTCGGCTACCTCGACGCGGCGAATTTCCTCGGCGGGCGCAAGCGGCTGGACGTCGCGGCGGCGGAGCGCGCGGTGGCGGGGCTGGCGGCGCGGCTCGGCCTCGGCATGGAGGCCTGCGCGCTCGGCATCCATCGCCTGGTGAATGCCCGCATGGCCGATGGGGTGCGCGTCGCCACCGTCCGCCGCGGGGTCGATCCGCGCGAGGCGACGCTGCTCGCCTTCGGCGGTGCGGCCGGGCTGCATGCAACGGCGGTGGCGCGCGAGCTCGGCCTGCGGCGCGCCGCCGTGCCGCTGTTTGCCGCCGGGCTCTCGGCCTGGGGCATGCTGCAATCGGATCTGCGCTACGAGGTGGCGCAGAGCGCGATCGGCGCCACCGGCATGCCGCCCGATGCCGAGATCGCCGCGCTGTTCGACGCGCTGGAAGCCGAGGGCCGCACGCGCATGGGCGCCTGGCACGCGGGCGAGGTCGCGGCGCTGCGCTCGGCCGACATGCGCTATGGCGAGCAGGTCTTCGAGATCGCCGTGCCGCTGGACGGGCTGGACTGGAGCGTGGCGGGGCTCGGCGAGCGGCTGCGCGCTGCCTTCCATGCCCGTCACCGCGCGCTCTTCACCTACGACCTGCCGGAGGACGAGGTGGTGCTGGTGAATGCGCGCGTCGCCGTGGTGGGGCGCCTGGCGCATGCCGTCGGCGCGCCGCTGCCGGCCCGCGCGCCGGCGGCGCCCGCAGGCACGCGCCGCATCCTCCTGGAGGAGGGCGCGGTCGCGGCGCCGGTGCTGCCCTTCGCGGCGCTCGCGCCCGGCCAGCGCCTGGCCGGCCCGGCGATCGTCGAGAGCGACACCACCACCGTGCTGCTGCGGCCCGGCGACGCGGCGGCGATGGATGCGCGCGGCTGGCTCGACATCGCCGTGCCGCCGCCGGCCTGAGCCGCCGGCGCCGTCAGAGCGCCCGGAACGGCCCGCCGCAGCCGAAGACCGGCATCTCCACCGGGCGCGGCCCGTCGGGGCGGGTTGCGGCGACGAGACGCTGCGCCAGCAGGGGGTCGTCGAGGACGGAAGCGCCGCAGCCGGGGCGCGCGGCCACGCGCAGCACCGCCCCTCGGCTCTCCGCGGTGCCGCGGCGCGGCGCCTCGGCCCGCAGGCCGTCGCCCGGAAGGACGGGGCCGGGCGAGGACGCGCAGGCGCCGAGCGGCACCAGCAGCGCGGCGGCGAGCAGGCGGTGGTGGTGCCTCATGGCGCGATCCTCCAGGGGGGACGGCGCCAGCCTGCGGGACGGGGGTTAAGGAATTCCTGCGCGCGGGGCTTGCCAGCCCGGGCCGGGCGCGGTTGCCTGCCCCTCCGCACCACGGGGAGAAACGCCATGACCAGGCTCGCCAGCTTCACCGACGCCAGGGGGCCGCGCGTCGGCGCCGTGCTCGATGACGGGCGCGTGATCGATCTCGTCGCCGCGGGCGTCGCCGCCGCCGCCGACATGATCGGGCTGATCGAGGCCGGCCCGGCCGCGCTCGCCGCGGCGCAGCAGGCGGCCGCCAGCCCGCCCGCCGGCGCCATCCTCTCGGGCGTGCGGCTGCTGGCGCCGATCCCGCGCCCGCGCCGCAACGTCTTCTGCGTCGGCCGCAACTACATGGACCACGTGGCCGAGGGCGACCGCACCCGCGGCATCACCCAGTCCGAGTTGCCCAAGTACCCGCAATTCTTCACCAAGGTGCCGGAGGCGGTGATCGCCCATGGCGACCCGGTGCCGGCGCATACCGGCATCACCGAATGGCTGGACTACGAGGTCGAGCTGGTGGCGGTGATCGGCCGGGAGGGCGCGAACATCCCGAAGGAGCGCGCGCTCGAGCACGTCTTCGGCTGGACCATCGGCAACGACGTCACCGCGCGCGAGCTGCAGCGGCGCTACGGGCAGTGGTTCAAGGGCAAGTCGCTCGACCGCTCCTGCCCGCTCGGCCCCTGGATCGTGCCGGCGGCGGAGCTCGATGCGCTGGCCACCGGCATCCGCTGCTTCGTCAACGGCGAGAAGCGGCAGGAGAGCAACACGACGAAGATGATCTTCGACGTGAAGGAGATCATCCACCAGCTCTCGCTCGGCTTCACGCTGCGCCCCGGCGACGTGATCCTGACCGGCACGCCGGAGGGCGTGGGCTACGCCATGCAGCCGCCGCGCACGCTCAAGCCGGGTGACGTGATGCGCTGCGAGATCGACGGCATCGGCGTGCTCGAGAACACCGTGGCGGCGGGCTGAGAGTTTGCGAAGGAATGCCCGTCAACCTCGATCCTGGAGCAGATCCCGCGATCACGGCAAAGGGCGTTCCTTCGCAAGTCCGATTGATTGAAGGGATCTGAGCCGATGGAGCTTCGGGGCGCCGTCGCGCTGGTCACGGGCGGCAATGGCGGGCTCGGCCAGCGCATCTGCCATGCGCTGGCGCGCGAGGGCGCGCATGTCGCGGTGATGTATGCGCAGAGCCGCGACCAGGCGGAGGCGGTCGCGCAGGAGATCGCCGCGCGGCACCAGGTCAGCGCCGCCGCCTTTCCCTGCGACATCACCGACGCCGCGGCGGTCGCGGCGCTGCCGGGCCAGGTGGTCGCGCGCTTCGGCCACCTCGACATCCTGGTCAACGACGCGGCCTACAACAAGGCGATCCCCTTCCCCGACCTCGACGCGCTGACCGAGGATGTGTGGGAGCGGATCATGGCGGTGAACCTCACCGGCCCGATGCGGCTGAGCAAGGCGGCCGCACCCGTGCTGAAGGCGCGCGGCCGCGGGCGGATCGTCAACATCGCCTCGGTCGCGGGGTTGTCGCCGACCGGCTCCTCCATCGCCTATGCGGTGTCGAAGGCGGGGCTGATCCACCTGACGAAGTGCATGGCCGTGGCGCTGGCGCCGGAGGTGCTGGTGAACTGCGTGGCACCCGGGCTGCTGGAGGGCACGCGCGCCACGGCCAACCTCCGCCCCGAGCAGGTCGAGCGCGCCGCCTCCGGCGCGCTGCTGCAGAAGCCGGCCGACAAGGACGACTGCGCGGAGATGGTCGTCGCGATGTGCCGGACGGAGACGATGACGGGGCAGACCGTCGTCATCGATGCGGGGCGCGTCTTCCACTGACGCGGGGCACGCGGTGCGGCCGTGCCGCCGCCCGGGCCCGGTCGCCGGACCGTGATGGCGCCGATGCGCCGGCCCGGGTTCACCGCGACGGCGACCCGCGGGATCCTCTGGCGGCGCCGCGTCACGCTGTCTGATTCCCACGAAGATGCACGGCAGGCTGGACAACTTCGCAGAATTGGAGTGAATGAGCGCGAGCGCTCCGCTTCCCCCGCCGGAGACACCCCCTCGGTGCGATCCCAGGTCCTTGCCCTGATGCTGATGCTGATGCTGGTGCCGGCCGCGGCCGGCGCGACCGGCACGCGCAGCGCGCCGCCGACCTCGGAGGCGGGCGGGCTCTGCTTGCCGGCGATCCAGGCCGCCGAGCGCGCCGAGGGCATCCCGGGCGGCCTGCTGCGCAGCATCGCCTTCGTCGAGAGCGGCCGCGCCGACCCGCTGAGCGGCCGCGCCGTGCCCTGGCCCTGGACCATCAACGCCGAGGGCGAGGGCCGCTACTTCGAGACCAAGGCCGAGGCGGTGGCGGCGACGCGCGCCCTGCTGGCGGCCGGGGTGCGCTCCATCGATGTCGGGTGCGCGCAGGTGAACCTGCTGCACCACCCGACGGCCTTCGCCTCGCTGGACCTGGCCTTCGACCCGGCGGCCAATGCCGCCTATGCGGCGCGCTTCCTGCGCAGCCTGCACGCCGCCGCCGGCCACTGGCCCTTCGCCGCCGCCGCCTACCACTCGCAGACGCCCGAGCGCGGCCACGCCTATGCGCTGCGCGTCGCCGCCATCTGGCCCGATGCCGAGCGGCACGGCCCCTGGCCCGCCGCACCGGCCGAGTTGCCGACGGGCCTGCGCGCCGCCGTCGCGCCGGCGCCGCCCGACTACAGCCGCTACACCCCGTCCTTCGCCGCGCGGGTACGCCGGATGGAGGAGGACCGCGCCCGCAGCCTGACGGCGCTGCGCGCGCGCGTGGCAACACCGGGCGTGCGGCTGCCGCCGGCCCCGGTGCTGCTGGTGCCCGCGCCGACGCCGATCCGCAGCACCGCGCCGCGCCCGGTCCGCAGCCAGCCGATGCGCGCCGAGCCCACACCCCCGCCGGCACGCAGCGCGGCCCTGGGGACCCGCCGCGGCACCTGAGGGCACCGCGGCCGGGTCGCGCCCCGGCTCAGCCGCCCCGCGCTTCCTTCACGGCGGCGCGCGAGGCCATGACCATCAGGCTGACCTCGTTGGCGATGGTCACCAGCTTGAAGCCCATCCTGATCATGCGGTTGGCATAGGCGGGCGAGCCGTTGTGCAGCCCCGCGGCAATGCCGCGCTTGCCGGTCTCGGTCAGCAGGCGCTCGTAGATCTTCAGGATCTCCGGCTCCTCGCGGTCGAGCTTCGGCGCCATGCCGAGCGAGAGGCCGAGGTCGGAGGGGCCCACATAGATCGCGTCGATGCCGGGCACGTCGAGGATGGCCTCCAGGTTGTCGAGCGCGGTCTGCGTCTCGATCATCGGGATGACCAGGATCTCGTCGTTCGCCGTCGCCTGGTAGTTGCCGCCCTCGCCATAGAGGCCGGCGCGGATCGGGCCGTTCGAACGCGTGCCCTTCGGCGGATACTTGCAGTACTGCACCAGCGCGCGTGCCTCGGCCTCGGTATTCACCATCGGGCAGATCACGCCATAGGCGCCGGCGTCGAGCACCTTGCCGATGATGCCGGGCTCGTTCCACGGCACGCGCACCATGGGCACCACCGGCGCGCGCTGCATGCCCTGGAAGCAGGCGACGCAGGAGAGGTAGTCCTGCACGCCGTGCTGCATGTCCACGGTCACGCTGTCCCAGCCGGCCTGGGCGTACATCTCGGCGCTGAAAGCGTTGGGGATGGCGAGCCACCCGTTCACCACGGCCTTCCCGGCCTTCCAGGCTTCCTTGACCTTGTTCGGCATCGCGCGTCCCCCTCGGGTCTCTGTGCGCATGGACGCTAGACCACGATCCGCGGGCATGGAACCGCGGATCGTGGTTCGGCGTGTTGCGTGATCGCACGGTCGACGGCAGCGGAAGCGGCGCCCTCGCCATGCGCCGAGACCGGAGCGGGACCCGATCGGCAGCCTCGGCCGAGGTGCCGTCCGGCGCGCGACGACCGACGCGCCCGGACGCGAGCCGTCGCGGGCAGGGGTCGCCAGGCGAGCGCGCCGCGGCACCTCATCAATCCAAGGTAGCAAAATCAGGGCCGTGTCTTGACGTAAGGCGCAACCTCATGTTCCGTCGCGCCGGGGGACGGCCGTCTCCCTCACGGAGACGGATTCATGGCCTTCATCACCGGGACCGCCGGGAACGACACCGTCACCCCGACGTCCATCTCAGGCGGCGTCAGCGGCTTCCCGACCGTGGGCGACGACTACATCACCACCAGCGACGGCGCCGACCTCGTCGATGGCGGCAGCGGCAACGACACCATCGACGGCTGGAACGGCGACGACACGCTGATCGGCGGCGAGGGCAATGACTCGGTGCTCGGCTGGCAAGGCAACGACCTGCTGGTCGGCGGCGCCGGCATCGACACGCTGCGCGGCGAGGACGGCGATGACGGCTTCGACCTGAACAGCGTCACCGATCTCACCGGCTGGATCGTCGACGGCGGCACGGGCGCGGACACGGCCGATCTGCGCCAGGGCCTCGTGCAGCTCGGCACCAGCCTGCCCTTCGTGAGTGTCGAACTGCTGGATACCTTCAATACCCAGTTCCTCGGCACGGCAGGCAACGATTTCTACGATTTCCGTCCCTTCAACCTCTTCTCGCCGGGCTTCGGCGTGGCCTTGGCAATCCAGCTTCTGAACGCCGGCGCCGGCAACGACACGGTCTTCACCAGCAACACCGACACCGGCGCCTACATCAACGCCCTCAACGGCCAGGCCGGCAGCGACAGCCTGGTCGGCAGCATCGGCCGCGACTCGCTCAATGGCGGCGGCGACAACGACACCCTCGTGGGCGGCGGCGGCAACGACACGATCCTGGGCGACGACTTCGACGACGGCCTCAACGCCGTCGAGAACAACAACGACCTGATCGACGGCGGCGCCGGCGACGACTCCATCGAAGGCGGCGACGACCTCGATACCATCGATGGCGGCGACGGCAACGACACGATCTCCGGCGGCAGCGACAACGACTCCATCCTCGGCGGCAACGGCAACGACGTGCTGCGCGGCTTCAGCAACTTCACCGTCCCCGGCGCCTTCGACACCGGCGACACGATCGACGGCGGCGCGGGCAACGACCAGATCAGCGGCGACGACGGCAACGACATCCTGCTCGGGGGCACCGGCAACGACAGCCTGGTGGGCGGAGAGGGCAACGACACGCTGAACGGCGGCGGCGGGCAGGACAGCGCCTTCGGCGGCAACGGCGACGACCTGATCTTCGCCGTGCTCGGCGTGCCGGAGACGATCGTCGGCGGCGCCGGCAACGACACCCTCGACACCACCGCCTTCGTCGACGACTACGCCGTGAACCTGGCGACCGGCCTGACCAGCTTTATCGGCGAGAGCTTCACGGAGATGGAGAACATCATCTCCGGCAACGGCAACGACACGCTGACCGGCACCGGCGGCAGCAACCAGATGGACGGTGGGGCCGGGAATGATTCGATCGACGGCGGCGCCGGCAACGACAGCCTGGTGGGCGGAGAGGGCAACGACACGCTGAACGGCGGCGGCGGGCAGGACAGCGCCTTCGGCGGCAACGGCGACGACCTGATCTTCGCCGTGCTCGGCGTGCCGGAGACGATCGTCGGCGGCGCCGGCAACGACACCCTCGACACCACCGCCTTCGTCGACGACTACGCCGTGAACCTGGCGACCGGCCTGACCAGCTTTATCGGCGAGAGCTTCACGGAGATGGAGAACATCATCTCCGGCGCTGGCAACGACACGCTGACCGGCACCGCCGGCGACAACCTCATGCGCGGCGGCGACGGCGCGGACCAGATCGCCGGCGAGGGCGGCGTGGACACCCTCGATGGCGGCGACGGCGACGACCTGCTGCAGGGCGGCGCCGACTTCGACAGCCTGCTGGGCGGCGAGGGCAACGACACGCTGCTCGGCGACCTCTTCGACGACGGCGACGTGAACGGGGAGTTCAACTTCGACATCCTCATCGGCGAGGCCGGCGACGACAGCATCGAGGGCGGCGACGATTTCGACCAGATCGACGGCGGCTCGGGCAACGACACGATCGCCGGCGGCAGCGACGGCGACGTGATCAACGGCATCGACGGCGACGACCTGCTGCGCGGCTTCTCCGACAGCACCCTGCCCGGCGCGGTGGACGGCAACGACATCATCGACGGCGGTCTCGGCAACGATACCATCTTCGGCGAGGCCGGTGACGACCGGTTGCGCGGCGCGGCGGACAACGACCAGATCTTCGCCGGCAGCGGCGCGGACAGCCTCGAGGGCGGCGACGGCAACGACACGCTCGAGGCCGATGGCAACGGAGATTCCCTGTTCGGCGGCGACGGGGTCGACCTCCTGCGCGCCCTGGCCGCGGCGCCGCTCGGGCTGCTGATGGATGGCGGCACCGGCGGCGACGGCTTCGACCTCAACGTCGTCACCGACCTGACCGGCACGACCATCCAGGGCGGCAGCGGCGACGACGGCGCGGACCTGTTCGGCGGCGACGTCCAGCTCGGCACCACCCTCCCCTTCCTCGACGTCGAGCGGCTCGACACCTTCGGCACCATCCTGCGCGGCACCGCGGGCGACGACAGCTACGACTTCGGCGGCATCACGCCCGTGGCCTTCGGCAGCGCCTGGATCAGCCTGCTCTACGCCGGGGCGGGCAACGATACCGTCATCGCCTCCGGCACCGCGCTGGGCAACACGGTGTACGGCGAGGACGGCAACGACAGCCTGAGCGGCGGCGGCGCCCAGGACTACCTCGACGGCGGCACCGGCAACGACACCCTCGGCGGCGGCGCGGGCGACGACGTCTACATCCTCGACAGCGCCGCGGATGTCGTGGTCGAGGCGGCGGGCGGCGGCACCGATCGCGTCTTCGCCACGGTCACCATCGCCGCCCTCGCCACCGAGGTCGAGGAGCTCGTCCTGCTCGGCGCGGCGAACATCAACGGCACCGGCAACCAGCTCGGCAACATCATCACCGGCAACGCGGGCAACAACATCCTCTTCGGCGGCGTCGGCGACGACAGCCTGGAGGGCGGCGACGGCAACGACACGCTGCGCGGCCAGCAGGACAACGACACCCTTGTCGGTGGCGCGGGCGCCGACCAGCTCGAGGGCGGCGGCGGCGCCGACACCTACGTGATCGACGCGCTGGACACGCTGATCGACACCGCCGGCATCGACACCGTCGTTGCCGAGTTCAGCTACACCCTGCTCGCCAATTTCGAGAAGCTGGTGCTGGGCGGCACGGCCAACATCAACGGCGGCGGCAATGCCGCGGACAACACGCTGACCGGGAACACCGGCAGGAACCAGCTCTTCGGCTTCGACGGCAACGACAGCCTGGTCGGCGGCGACGGCCCCGACACGCTCGAGGGCGGCCTCGGCAACGACACGCTGACCGGCGGCACCGGCGCCGACCGGCTCGATGGCGGCGACGGCGACGACACCTATGTGCTCGCCGGCGCCGACACCATCCTCGACAGCAGCGGCATCGACACGGTGCGCACAAACTTCGCGCATGTCCTCGGCGCCGCGCTGGAGAACCTGGTGCTGACCGGCGGCGCCGCCATCGCCGGCACGGGCAACGGGCTCGGCAATGCCATCACCGGCAATGCCGCCGCGAACCTGATCGCCGGCCTCGACGGCGATGACAACCTGCTCGGCGGCAAGGGCAACGACACGCTCGTCGGCGGGCTCGGCGCCGATACGCTCGAGGGCGGCACCGGCGCGGACGCCTTCCGCTATAACTCGGCGGCCGAGGGCGGCGACGTGATCATCGGATATGCCGGCGCCGCCGACCGGCTCGAGGTCTCGGCCGCCGGCTTCGGCGCCGGGCTCTTCGCCGGCATGGATCTCGTCATCGCGCTGCGCTATGCGGCCAACCCCACGGGCAGCGCGACGCAGGCGCAGGGCCAGTTCCTGTTCAACACCATCTCGCGGGTGCTGAGCTGGGACGCCGACGGCACCGGCGCGGGCGGGGCGGAGATGATCGCCGACCTCACCGGCGCCGGCAGCTGGAACGGGTCGGAGATCGTCGTCATCGCCTGACCCGGCCCGGCCGCACGGCGCGGCGGGCCGGATCGGTCCGCCCGACGCGGCCCGATGGCCGGAGCGCCGCACGGCGCGGAGGGCTGAATCGGTCCGCCCAACGCAGCCCGATGGCCGGAGCGCCGCACGGCGCGGAGGGCTGAATCGGTCCGTCGAATACATGGGCTCGACCGCGGCGCGCCGCGGCGGCAGGCTGCGCCCATGCCGCCCCGCTTCGCCCTGTCCTCCGAGACCGGCCGCCTGACCGAGGTGCTGGTCTGCCCGCCGGACCACTACCGCTGGCTGCCCACCAACGCGATCGCGCGCCGCACGCTGGCGGCCGGCGGCGCGCAGCCCTCGCTGCAGGCGCTGGCCGCGCAGCACCGCGAACTGGTCGACGCGCTCGAGCAGGCGGGCGTGCGCGTGCACCTGCTGCCGCCGCTGCCGCACCTGCCCTACATGGCCTACACGCGCGACAGCGTCGTCGTCACCCATCGCGGACCCGTGCTCTGCCAGCTCGAGCGGCCGCAGCGCCGCGGCGAGTACGCGCCCCTGCTGGACTGGCACGCCGCCCAGGGCAGCGGCTTCTGGCGCCTCTCCTCGGCCGGCACGCTGGAGGGGGGCGACGTGCACATCCTCCGCCCCGGCCTCGCCGTCATCGGCGAGAGCGGCGGCCGCACCGATGCCGCCGGCGCCGGCCAGCTCGCCGCCTGGCTGCAGGCCGAGGGGTGGGAGGTGCGGATCGAGCCCTTCGACGAGCATTTCCTCCACCTCGACGTGCTGTTCTGCATGGCCGCGCCCGGCCTCGCGGTGGCCTGCACCGAGGTGCTGGACCCCGGCTTCACCGCCTGGCTCGCGGCGCGCGGCATCCGCTGCATCCCCGTGCCCTACCGCGCGGCGATGGCGCTCGGCTGCAACATCCTTTCCCTCGGCGCCGGCCGCGTGATATCCGCCCGCGGCAGCATCGACCTGAACGCCGCGCTGCGGGCCGAGGGGCTGACGGTGCTCGACCCCGAGCTTTCCCTCTTCACCGCGGGCGGCGGCGGGCCGCATTGTCTCACCTGCCCGCTCGCCAGGGTGGAGGAATCGCATCCATGACCGTCGTCACCCGCCCCGGCCCCGCCGCCGAGCCGCACAGCGTCGCCGCCGTCATCGCCGCGGCGCGGGACATCCTGGGCGAGCGGCTTTCCGTGAACGAGAGCGTGCGCCTGCAGCACGGCAAGGGCGAGGACAGCACCACTCCCACCCTGCCCGATGCGGTGGCCTTCGTGCAGACGACCGGGGAGGTGAGCCGCCTGCTCGCGCTCTGCCACCACCATGGCGTGCCGGTCACGCCATATGGCGCAGGCACCAGCCTGGAGGGCCATGTGAACCCGGTGCGCGGCGGCATCTCCCTCGACCTCTCCGGCATGACCGCCATCCTCGAGGTGAACGCCGAGGACATGGACTGCCTCATCGAGCCAGGCGTGACGCGCCAGCAGCTGAACGAGCATCTCCGCGACCAGGGCATGTTCTTCCCCGTCGATCCCGGCAGCGTCTGCACCATCGGCGGCATGTGCGCCACGCGCGCCTCCGGCACCAACGCCGTGCGCTACGGCACCATCCGCGAGAACGTGCTGGGGCTGGAGGTCGTGCTGGCCGATGGCCGCGTGATCGAGACCGGCGGGCGGGTGCGCAAGGCGTCCAACGGCTACGACCTGACCCGGCTCTTCATCGGGTCGGAGGGCACGCTCGGCGTCATCACGAAGGTGCGGCTGCGGCTGCACGGCATCCCCGAGGCGATGTCGGCCGCGGTCTGCCAGTTCCCCGACCTCGCCGGCGCGGTGAACACCACCATCGCCACCATGCAGTCCGGCATCCCGGTCGCGCGGATCGAGCTGCTGGATGCCGACCAGATGAAGGCCTCCATCGCCTACTCGAAGCTCGAGGGGCTGCGCACCACGCCGACGCTCTTCCTCGAATTCCACGGCACCCGCGCCGCGGTCGCCGAGCAGGCCGAGGCGGTGGAGGCGATCGCCGCGGATTTCGGCGGCGAGGGCTTCGCCTGGGCGACCGAGGCGGAGGCGCGCAACAAGCTGTGGAAGGCGCGGCACGACGCCTACTGGGCGGCGCTCGGCCTCATCCCCGGCTGGGCCGGCATCACCACCGATGTCTGCGTGCCCATCAGCCGCCTGGCCGAGGCTATCCTCGGCGCCAAGCAGGATGCCGAGGCGCGCGGCCAGCCGACCTGCATCGTCGGCCATGTCGGCGACGGCAATTTCCACCAGGTCATCCTCTTCGACCCGAAGGACCCCGTGGCGCTGGAACGCGCCTGGGAGCTCGACCGCATGATCGTCGCGCGTGGCCTGGCGCTCGGCGGCACCTGCTCGGGCGAGCATGGCGTCGGCCTCGGCAAGCGCGAATTCCTCGAGGCCGAGCACGGGGTGGAGGCGCTGGCCGTCATGCGCGGCCTCAAGCAGCAACTCGACCCCCGCGGCATCCTCAACCCGGGCAAGATGTTCCGCAATTGAGGCCTGCCCCGCGCCGGGCCCGGCGGCCTTGACGGCCGGGTTCGCGGTTGGCCTGCCGATCCTGGCGCTGACCCTCGGGCACATCTTCTCCAACGCCGTGCGCACCATCCCCGCCATCGCGGCGGATGTGCTCACGCGCGACCTCGGCATCACCGAGGAGGGCCTGGCGCTGGTCACCGGCGCCTTCCCCCTCGCCTTCGCCCTGGTGATGCTGCCGGTCGGCGTGGCGCTGGACCGCTACGGGGTGAAGCGCACGGCGCTCGGCCTGCTGGCGATCGGCGTGCTGGGATCGGTGCTGGCGGCGCTGGCGCGAGGGCCGCTGGCGATGCTGGCGGGCCAGGTCGTGCTCGGCATCGGCTGCTCGGGCATGCTGATGTGCCCGACCACCCATGCCGCGCGGACGATGGACGCGAAGGGCTTCGCGCTGTGGTCCGGGCTGATCCTGGCGCTCGGCAACATGGGCATGCTGTTGACCGCGAGCCCGCTGGCGCTGCTGGTGGAATGGCAGGGCTGGCGCGCCGGCTTCCTCGCCGCGGCGGCGCTGGCCGGGCTGGCGATGCTCTTCGTGCTGCTGACGGTGCGGCCGGATGCGCCGGCGCGCCGGGCCGGCAGCGCCTCGCTGGGCGCCGACATGCGCCAGGTCTGGGCCATCGCCACCTCCCCGGCGCTCCGGCCGCTGCTGGTCTTCGCCTTCGCCTCGCTCGCCAGCGTGCTCGGCCTGCGCGGCCTCTGGGGCGGGCCCTGGCTGATGGAGGTGAAGGGTCTGCCGCGGCTCGAGGCCGGCAACATCCTGCTGCTGGCGACCGTCGCGCTGGTCGTGGGGCCGGCGATCGCCGGCGCGGTGCACCGGGCGATCGGGCGGACGGTGGCGCTGATGGCGGCGAGCCACGTCGTCGCCGCGTCCCTGGTGCTGCTGATGCTCGCCGGGGGCCCTGGCGGGCCGGTCTCGGCGCTGTTCGGCGTCGCTTCCATGCCGGCCGCCTGGGATGCCGCGATGCTGGCGGGCTTCGGCCTCAGCATCACCTTCCAGGTGCTGGTCTTCTCGCTGGCGCGCGCTGCCGTGCCGCCGGAGCAGGCGGGCAAGGCGCTCTCCGGCGCGAACATCGCCTTCTTCGGCGGCGCGGCGGCGCTGCAGGCGCTCTCCGGCCTGGCTGCGGGTATCGGCGGCGTGCCGGCGGCGATCCTGACCATCGCGGTGGCGCTGCTGGCCTGCACCGCGGGCTTCCTCTGGCTCGGCCGGCGCCGGGCGCGGGCGCACCGGACCTGACGCCGGCCGGGATCCGCGCCGCGGCGCGCGGTCCCGTCACCGAAGCTTCACCGAAGCGTCATCCTGTCATCAAGCGCGCATGCCAGTCCGGCGGGACAGACGGAGGATCCGCCATGCTGCCGCTCTCCCGCCGCCTCGCCCTCGCCGGCCTGCCCCTCGCCGCCCTCGCCACCGCCGCCCGGCCGCTGCGCGCCCAGGGCATGCCGGCCGAGCTCCGCTTCGGCATGATCTCGGTCGAGAACGAGCGCGACGCGATCGCCCGGCTGCAGGGCTTCCAGGCCTATCTCACGCAGCGCATGGGCATGCCGGTCCGGGTCTTCCGCGGCACCGACTACGCCGCGGTGGTGGAGGCGCTGCGCGCCGGCCATGCCGAGTTCGCCTATCTCGGCCCGGCCTCCTACGCCCTGGCGCGCCGCGTGATGGGCGAGCGCATCGCGCCGATCTTCCGCTACGTCGACAACCAGGGGCTGCAGGGCTACCACTCGGTCGTCATCGTCAAGGCCGATGGGCCCTACCGCACGGTGGCCGACCTCAAGGGCCGCTCGATCGGCTGGGCCGACCCCAACAGCACCTCCGGCTTCCAGTTCCCGAGCTACTTTCTGCGCAAGCAGGGATTCGACCCAGCGACGCACTTCGCCCGCACCGGCTTCGCCGGCAGCCACGAGCAGAACGTCATCGCCGTGCTGAACGGCACCTTCGACTGCGGCGCCATCGCCTACAGCAACGAGCGCCGCAACACCTTCCAGCGCATGGAGGAGAAGGGGATGATCCCGGCCGGGCAGATCCGCGTGATCTGGACCTCGCCGCTCATCCCGAACAGCCCCGTGGTGCTGCGCCAGGACCTGCCGGAGGCGCTGAAGACGCGGCTGACCGAGACGCTCGCCGCCATGCCCGAGGCCGATGCCGAGGCCTTCCGCGCCATGTCCTCCGGCGCCCGCGGCCTCGCGCCCGCGAAGCACGAGGACTATCTCGACGTCGTCGCGGTGGTCGAGGAGAACCAGCAGGCCCGGCGCCAGCGCCGCTCCTGATGCCCGCCATCGCGGCCGCGGCGGCGCCGGCCGGGCTTTCCGGCGCCACCCTCGAGGCCGGCGCGGCCTGGGTCGCGGCGCGCACCCGCCGCCGCCGCCGGGGCCTGGCGGTCGCCGCCGCCTTCGCGCTCTGCATCGCGCTCGCCGCCTGGGTGGGCGAGGTCAGCCTGCCCCGCCTGCTCGCCGGCCTGCCCAAGGCCGCCGACTACGTGCTCGGCACCCTGCCCACGCTGCGCGCCGGCAGCCTGGCCGCCGACATCGGCGACTGGTTCTGGGCGATCGACCTCTGGCTGCTGCTGCTGCTGGACACGCTGCTGATCGCCTATGCCGGTACGGCGCTCGGCGCCGCCGGGGCGCTGCTGCTGAGCTTTCCCGCCGCCGCCACCTGGGCGCCGCGCGCCGCCGTCGCCGCCGCGCGCCGCACGCTGGAGGTGGCGCGCACCGTGCCGACGCTCGTCTTCGCGCTGATCTTCGTCTACGCCTTCGGCCTCGGCCCCTTCGCGGGCATGCTGGCGATCGCCGTGCACACGCTGGGCGCGCTGGGCAAGCAGTTCGCCGAGGTGCACGAGAACGCCGATGCCGGGCCGGTCGAGGCGGTGCGCGCCACCGGCGGCACCTGGCCGGCGCAGATGCGCTACGGCGTGCTGCCGCAATCGATGCCCGGCCTGCTCTCCTTCGGCCTGCTGCGCTTCGAGATCAACGTGCGCGAGGCGAGCGTGCTGGGCCTCGTCGGCGCGGGCGGCATCGGCGAGGAGCTCTACACCGCCGTCCGCCAGTTCGAGTACCAGGACATCTCCGCGATCGTGCTGCTGATCCTGGCGACGGTGGTGGCGATCGACCTGCTCTGCGGGGCGCTGCGCCGGCGCGTCACCGGGGCGGTGGCGGCATGAGCGCGACGCTGACCCCGGGCGGGCGGCCGCCTGTCGCCTGGTCGCGCCGCGGCGTCGCGCTCTGGGCGCTCGGGATCGGCCTGCTGCTGGTCGCGCTCTGGCGGGTGGATGCCGGGCCGGAGCGCATCTGGCAGGGGCTCGGGCGGCTGCTCTGGCTGGTCGCGCTGATGTGGCCGCCCTCCCCCGGCGGCGTGCTGGGCGAGCTGCTCTGGGCGCTGGCCGAGACCCTGGCCATGGCCTTCCTCGGCACCCTGCTGGCCGCGGTGCTGGCCCTGCCGCTGGCCTTGGGCGGCGCGCGCAGCGTCGCGGCGGTGGCGCCGCTGCGCTTCGGCGTGCGGCGCCTCAACGACACGCTGCGCGGCATCGACCAGCTGATCTGGGCGCTGATCTTCGTCGCCGCCGTGGGGCTCGGCCCCTTCGCCGGCATCCTGGCCCTGGCCCTGCCGGATACCGGCACGCTGGCCAAGCTCTTCTCCGAGGCGCTGGACGCGACCGACCGCCGGCAGGTCGAGGGGGTGCGCGCCGCCGGCGGCGGGCGGCTCGGCGCCTTCTGCTTCGGCATGCTGCCGCAGGCGGCGCCGGTGATGCTGAGCCAGGTCCTCTATACGCTGGAATCGAACACCCGCTCGGCGACCATCCTCGGCGTCGTCGGCGCCGGCGGCATCGGGCTGCAGCTGGCCGACCGCATCCGCATCAACAACTGGGACGAGGCGGCCTTCATCCTGCTGCTGGTGCTGGTCACCGTCGCGGCGATGGACCGCGCCAGCCGCGCCATCCGCCTGCGCCTGATCCGCGGCACGGGCGGCTGAGGCGCGCGGCGCCGGGCCGGTGATGCGCCGCGCCCAGGCGCGCCCTATAGTCGGCAACCACGCAGGAGGTCCGGCCGTTGGGCCGGGCATCCGCACGGGGCGCGCCGCCGGCTGGCGGCCGCCCGCAGCAGGGAAGCCGCCATGCTCCGCAGCATCCTCGTGGCCCTGGACGACACGCCCGGCGCGCTCGCCGCCCGGGGTGTCGCCCTCGGCCTCGCCGCCCGGACCGGCGCGGCGCTGACCTGCGCGGCCGTGCTCGACCGCCCGCACACGCGCGACGCCGCCGAGCCGGTGCCGCCCGGCGCCATGGCCTTTGCCGAGCGCCGCAACGCCGCCCTCGCCGCGCGGGCGGAGGAGGAGGCGCGCCAGGCGCTCGAGGCGGCCCGCAACGCTGCCGGCACCCTTCCCATCACCTGCGCCACCCTGCCCGAGGCGCCGGAGCAGGCGCTGCTCCGGGCCGGCGCCACGCATGACCTGATCGTGCTCGGCCGCGACTGCACGCTGGGGCGGGAGGAGACGGATGACGGCCTCGCCCCGGTGGCGGAGGCGCTGCTGCGCGACGGCGGCCGGCCGCTGCTGCTGGTGCCGGCCGGCGCGCCCGATCCCGGCCAGTCGGCGCCGGTGCTGGTCGCCTATGACGGCTCGATGCCGGCGATGCGGGCGATCCAGCTCTTCGCCCTGCTCGGCCTGGCCGAGGGCTCGCCGGTGAAGGTGCTGTCGGCGCATGCCGAGGGTGCCGAGGCGGCCCGGCTGGCGGCCGAGGCCGGCGGCTATCTGCGCGGCCATGGCCTCGCGGTGGAGGAATGGCCGGTCACGGGCGGCCATGCGGCGGAGCTGCTGCTGGCCGAGGCGGCGACGACCAATGCGCGACTGCTGGTCATGGGCGCCTTCGGCCGCACCGGGCTTCGCGCGATGTTCCTCGGCAGCGCCACGCGCTCGCTGCTGCGCCAGGCGCCCTGCGCCATCTTCGTGCACCACTGAGGCCGGGCGCGCCGGGCGCCGCGTCAGCCCCCCGCCAGCACGCCCGCCGCGCGCAGCGCCGCGATCTCGGCCTCGCCATAGCC
>CAYNYQ010000004.1:0-26264 GCA_964401305.1 uncultured Acetobacteraceae bacterium
TGCCCGGCTTGAACAGCGTCGCCACGATGGCGATCGCCATGCCGATCATGCCGAAGAGGTTGCCCTGCCGGCTGGTCTCGGGGTGGGAGAGGCCGCGCAGCGCCAGGATGAAGAGGACGGAGGCGACCAGGTAGGCAAGGGTCGAGACGGTCTGCGCCACGGCCTCAGCCCCCCTTCTTCTTGAACATGGAGAGCATGCGGCGCGTGACGAGGAAGCCGCCGAAGATGTTCACCGCGGCCAGCATGGCGGCGAGGAAGCCGAAGACCCGCGCCACGGTGCTCTCGGCCATGCCGGCGGCGAGGATGGCGCCAACCACGATGACGGAGGAGATGGCGTTGGTCACACCCATCAGCGGCGAATGCAGCGCCGGGGTGACGTTCCAGACGACGTAGTAGCCGACGAAGCAGGCCATCAGGAAGATGGTCAGGAGGAACAGGAAGGGCTCGGCCGCGGCGGCCACCGGGGCGGCCTGCGCCGCGGCGGCCTCGGCCATCTGGCGCGCATGCTCGGCGAGAGCCGCCGCGCGCTCGGAGAGGCTCTGCGCCTCCCGCGCGATCTCGTTCGGGTTCATGGTCCCCTTTCCCCTCAGAGCCTGTGAAGCAATCGAACTTGCGAAGGAAAGCCCGTCGGAACCGCTCGGGATTCCGCCGAGAGATCACGGCCTACGGGCATTCCTTCGCAAACTCTCAGGCGGCCTTCGCGGGCGCGAAGCTGGCATGCACCAGGGCGCCGCCGCGGGTGAGCAGCACGCCCTTCACGATCTCGTCCTCCGCCGGCAGCTTCGGCGCCTTGGCCTCCTTGTCCCAGAAGGTGGTCAGGAAGGTCAGCAGGTTGCGGGCGTAGAGGGCGGAGGCGGCGGCCGGGATGCGGCCCGGCCAGTTCGACCAGCCGAGCACCTTCACCCCGTTCGCGGTGGTGACCATCTCGCCGGGCCTGGTCGCCGCGACATTGCCGCCGGCATCCGAGGCGATGTCGACGATGACGCTGCCCGGCTTCATCGAGGCGACCATGGCCTCGGTCACCAGGGTCGGCGCGCGGCGGCCCTGCACCAGGGCGGTGGTGACGACGATGTCCTGCTTGGCGATGTGCGCGGCCACTACCTCGGCCTGCTTCTGGTAGAACTCGGCCGAGAGCTGCTTGGCGTAGCCGCCGGCAGTCTGTGCCTGGCGGCTCTCCTCGTCCTCGTAGCCGACGAAGCTGGCGCCGAGGGACTTGATCTCCTCCTTGGCCGCCGGGCGCACATCGGTGGCGGAGACGCGGCCGCCGAGGCGCCGCGCGGTGGCGATCGCCTGCAGGCCGGCGACGCCTGCGCCCATGACGAAGACATTGGCCGCGGGGATGGTGCCGGCCGCGGTCATCAGCATGGGGAAGCCGCGGTCGAAGGCGGCGGCCGCCTCGATCACGGCGCGGTAGCCGGCGAGGTTGGCCTGGGAGGAGAGGATGTCCATCGACTGCGCGCGGGTGATGCGCGGCAGCAGCTCCATGGCGCAGGCCTCGATGCCGCGGGCGGCATAGGCCGAGGCCGCGGTCTCGTCGGCGCGCAGCTCGCCGATCAGCAGCGCGCCGGCGGGGATCGCGGCCAGCTCCTCCTCGAGCGGCGCGCGGACCTTCAGCACGATCCCGGCGCCGGCGAGGGCGGCGGCGGCATCGGCGGCGATCTCCGCGCCGGCGGCCTGGAATTCCGCATCCGGAATGCCGGCCGCCAGCCCCGCCCCGGTCTCGACCGACACCGAGGTGACGCCAAGGGCAAGGAACTTCTTCACGGTCTCCGGGGTGGCGGCCACGCGCGTCTCGGCGGGGCGCCGCTCCTTCAGGACAGAAAGCCTCATCTCCGCAGGATCCCCCTTCGCGCGCGCAACATGCTGACGAGTCCGTCAGGTGACAAGGGTGGACGGTACGGGCGCGACCCGTGCCGCCGCCGTCCCGGAATGCCGGCGCGGGGCGGGATCGCGCCGCGGGCGCGCGGCGAATGCAGGATCGGGCGGGCCAAGGCAAGGGCCGCGACGCCGCGGCCGCACTCCGGCGTTACGATGCGTGACGCGGCAGGGGCCGACGGCCCCGCCCCGCCGCCGGCTCAGGCCGAGGCCGGGACCCGCGCCGCGGCCAGCGCCTCGGCCTGGCGCTGCACCAGCGCCGCCTCGGAATAGTCGGCGACCAGGTCGCGGAACAGCCGGTGCCAGTTCACCTGCGCGCCGAGCCGGAGGAAGACGCTGCCGAGGCCGACCGCGGCGCGGTCCATCAGCGGGAACTCGCGCGGGATCCGGACGCCCCCCGTCTCCTTCAGCCCCTGGTGGACCTTCTGCGCCACCTTGCGCCCATAGGCCGGGTCGTCGCTGTCCTGGATCGGCCGCACCCGGTCCTCGATGAGCGGCTGGTAGAGGAAGCGCGCCCACTCGTTCAGCACCTTCATCGTCTCCCGCGACAGGTTGCGGAAGCCCCAGAACTCGTAGGCGGCATGCGCCTTGTCGTCGTCGCCGTCGCGCACCGCCTCGTAGAGCAGGATCACCGCGCCGACGAAGGGCGGCGGGAAGACGCGGATCGTGCCGAAGTCGAGCAGGTTGATGCCGTCCCGCGCCGGGTTGACCTGGTAGTTGCCGAGATGCGGGTCGCCATGGATCACGCCGTAGCGGTAGAAGGGCACGTACCAGGCGCGGAACAGCGCCTCGGCCGCGGCGTTGCGCTGCTCCAGCGGCGGGTTGCTCTCGAGCCACTTCAGGATGCCCGTGCCCTCGAGCCAGGTCATGGTCAGCAGGCGCTTGGTGCTGTGGCTCTCGACAGGCACGGGGACGGCGACGCCGGGCACGCCCTCGAGCATGATGTGGTAGAGCCGCTGCTGCGCCGCCTCGCGCTCGTAGTCGAGCTCCTCGCGCAGGCGGTCGCGCAGCTCGTGGAACACCTCCTCGTTGTCGAGGGCGCTGTCCATCCGCCGGTAGAGCTGCATCGCCAGGCGAAGCTGCTTGAGGTCGGCCTCCACCACCGAGGCCATGTCCGGGTATTGCAGCTTGCAGGCGACCTCGCGGCCATCGGGCAGGGTCGCCCGGTGCACCTGGCCGAGCGAGGCGGCGGCGGCGGCCTCGCGCCCGAAGACCTTGAACTTCTGCTCCCAGTTCGGGCCGAGCTCGGACTGCATGCGCCGGCGCACGAAGGGCCAGCCCATGGGCGGCGCGTTGGACTGCAGCGTCGCCAGCTGCGCCGCGTATTCCTCGGGCAGCGCGTCCGGCACGGTGGAGAGGAACTGCGCCACCTTCATCAGCGGGCCCTTCAGCCCGCCGAGGATCTGCTTCAGGTCCTCGGCATGCGCGGTCTTATCGGTGCGCAGGCCGAGGAACCGCTCGCCGGCGACGCGCGCGGCGATGCCGCCCACGGCGCCGGAGGTCCGCACCATCCGCCGCATCTCGCCGAAGAGGGAGCTCTCGCGGCGCTGCTGGTCGCTCATGCCGTGGCACCGCCCTCGCCGGCCTCGATCTCGTCGATGAAGCCGGCGATGACGTCGAGGCCGCGCTTCCAGAAGGCGGGGTCGGAGGCGTCGAGGCCGAAGGGCGCCAGCAGGTCGCGGTGGCGCAGCGTGCCGCCGGCCTGCAGCAGCGCGATGTACTTGCGCTCGAAGTCGGGCACCGCGCCCTCGCGGTAGACGCCGTAGAGCGCGTTCACCAGGCAATCCCCGAAGGCATAGGCGTAGACGTAGAAGGGGGAATGCACGAAGTGCGGGATATAGGCCCAGTAGCAGCGGTAGTCCGGCGAGAAATCGAAGGCCGGGCCCAGGCTCTCGGTCTGCACCTGCATCCAGAGCTCGCCGATCCGCTCGGCCGCCAGCTCGCCGCGGCGGCGCTCCTCGTGCAGCAGCGTCTCGAAGCGGTAGAAGGCGATCTGCCGCACCACGGTGTTCAGCATGTCCTCGACCTTGCCGGCCAGCATGGCGCGGCGGCGGCGCGGGTCGGTCTCGGCGTCGAGCACGGCGCGGAAGGTCAGCATCTCGCCGAAGACGCTGGCCGTCTCGGCGAGGGTCAGCGGCGTCGAGGAGAGCAGGTAGCCCTGCTGGGCGGCCAGCACCTGGTGCACGCCATGGCCGAGCTCGTGCGCAAGCGTCATCACGTCGCGCGACTTGCCGTGGTAGTTCAGCAGCAGATAGGGGTGCGCCGAGGGCACGGTCGGGTGCGCGAAGGCGCCCGAGGCCTTGCCGGGCCTGAGCGCCGCATCCACCCAGGGGCTGTCGAAGAAGCGCCGGCCGATCGAGGCGAGGGTCGGGCTGAAGGCGCCGTAGCTCTCCAGCACGCGCTTCACGGCATCGGGCCAGGCGATCGGGCGGTCGTCCTCGTCCGGCAGCGGGGCGTTGCGGTCCCAGTGCTGCAGCTTCGGCAGGCCGAGCCACTTCGCCTTCATCGCGTAGTAGCGGTGGGAGAGGCGCGGGTAGCTCTCCCGCACCGCGGTCACCAGCGCGTCCACCACCTCGTCCTCGACCATGTTGGCGCGGTTGCGCGCGCTGGTCGGGCGCGGGTAGCGGCGCCAGCCGTCCAGGATCTCCTTGTCCTTGGCCAGCACGTTGGTGATCAGCGAGAAGAGCCGGATGCGCGAGCCGAAGGCCTCGGAGACGCCCCGCGCCGCCGCCTCGCGCACGGCGCGGTCGCGGTCGGAGAGCCTGTTCAGCGCGGCCGAGACCGTCATCTCCTCGCCCGCCACCGGCACCGTCATGCCGGCGATGGTCTCGTCGAACAGGCGGTTCCAGGCGGCGCGGCCCGTCACCTCCTTCTCGTGCAGCAGCTTCTCGAGCTCGTCGGAGAGCTGGTGCGGGCGGAAGACCCTGAGGTCGCGCAGCCAGGGCCGCCAGCGCGCCAGCGCGGCGCTCGACTCAAGCTTGGCGTCCAGCGCGCGGTCCTCGAGGCGGTTCAGCTCCAGCGTGAAGAACACCAGGTGCGAGGAGACCGTCGTCACCCGCTCCTGCACGGTCTGGTAGAAGCGGCCGTTCTCCGGGTTCTGCGCGTCGCCGGCGAAGATCAGCTGGGCGTAGCTCATCGCCCGGCCCAGCACCTCCTCGATCCGCTCATAGGCAGCGATGGCCGCGGCCAGGCCATCGCCCGACAGCCCGCCGAGCTGGCCGGCATGGCGCTCGGCGAAGGCCTTGGCATCGGCCTCGGCGCGGTCCAGATCGGCGGCCAGCGCCGGGTCGTCCGGCGCGCGGTAGAGGTCGGAGAGATCCCAGGCCGGAAGCTCGGCGCCGCCGGGCGGCGCGCCGAGGTCCAGCGGGGTGCGCGGCGGCATGGCGGCGCGATGTGGCATGGCGGTCCCCGGCGCGGCATCGCCGGCGGGGGATCGAAGCGGGTTCGGCATGGGTGCGGATCGGCTCACGGGGTGCATATATGCGATCATGAGGCCGGGCCAAGCCGCCGTCCCCGGTCGGTGCGCTGCCGGCCGGGCGGTCTTCCCCGGCGGCGGCACGGCCACGGCGGCAGGGAGAGGGGGAGGAGGCATGGCGCAGACGGGCGTCATCGAGGCCGGGCGCGCGGCGCCCCGGCCGGCGGGGTGCGTCGCGCCATGAGCGCCCCGGCCGGCGGCGTCGGCGCCGCCACCCCCTGGGCCAACCTGCCCGCCATGCTGCTCGACATCGCCCGCCGCCGCCCGGAGCGCACCATGCTTCGCTACTGGCGCGACGGAGCCTGGCGCGAGCTGCGCTGGGGCGACTTCGCGCTGCGCGTCGCCGCCGTGGCGGCCGGCCTCCGCGCCGAGGGCGTCGCGCCGGGGGACCGCGTGCTGCTCGTCTCCGACAGCCGGCCCGAGTGGAACATCGCCGATTGCGCGCTGATGGCGATCGGCGCCGTCACGGTGCCGACCTATGTCACGAACACCGCGGCCGACCACGCGCATGTCCTCCGCGATTCCGGCGCGCGGGTGGCGATCGCCGCCACGCCCGCCTTGGCGCGGCGCGTGCTGGAGGGGGCGGCGCGGGCGCAGGGCCTCGACCTCCTGGTCTGCCTGGACGGTCGGCCCGAGGCGGCGCCGGCCGGCACCCGCGTGACCGGCTGGGAGGCGCTCGAGGCCGCGCCCGGCGACCTGCCGCTGCTGCTGGCGGAGGTGGAGCAGATCCCCGCCGGCCGGCTCGCCTGCCTGATCTACACCTCCGGCACCGGCGGCAGCCCGAAGGGCGTGATGCTGCCGCACCGGGCGATGCTGGCCAATCGCGAGGGGCTGGCCCGGGCGCTGCTGGAGAAGGTCGACCTCGACGGCACGCGCTACCTCTCCTTCCTGCCGCTCTCGCACAGCTACGAGCACACGGTGGGCTGCTTCCTGCTGCCCTCGCTCGGGATGGAGGTGGTCTATTCCCGCGGCGCCGAGCGGCTCTCGGCCGAGTTCCAGGAATTCGGGCCGACGATCGTCACGGCCGTCCCCCGCCTCTTCGAGGTGCTGCGCGCGCGCATGCTGGCGCAGGTCGAGAAGGATGGCGGGCTCAAGCGCGCCCTCTTCGAGCGCGCGCTGGCCCTCGGGCTGCGCCGGCTCGATGGGCCGCCGCTCGGCCTGCTGGAGCGCCTGCAGGATGCGGTGCTGGACCGGCTGGTGCGGGAGAAGGTCCGGGCGCGCTTCGGCGGCCGGCTGGTGGCGCTCGTCTCGGGCGGCGCCAGGCTCGACCCCGATCTCTCCGGCTTCTTCCTCGCGCTCGGCCTGCCGCTGATCCAGGGCTACGGCCAGTCCGAGGCCGGGCCTGTGATCAGCGTGAACCTGCCCTGGAGCAACCGCCGCGACACGGTGGGCGAGCCCTTGCCGGGGGTGGAGGCCCGCATCGGCGCCGATGGCGAGCTGCTGATCCGCGGCGAACTGGTCATGGACGGCTACTGGGGCAACCCGGAGGCCACGGCCGAGGCGCTGCGCGTGCCGGAGGGCGACCCGCCCGGCGCGCCCGCCTGGCTGCACACCGGCGATGTCGGCCGCATCGAGGCGGGGCGGATCGTCATCACCGACCGCAAGCGGGACTTCATCAAGACGCTCGGTGGCGACATGGTCAGCCCGGCCAAGCTCGAGGGCCTGCTGATGGCCGAGCCCGAGGTCGCGCAGGCGGTGGCCGCGGGGGAGGGGCAGGCCGGCATCGTCGCCTTGCTGGTCGCCGCCGAGGGGCAGGAGGCCGGGCTGGGCGAGGCGGTGGCGCGGGTCAATGCCCGGCTCTCCTCGATCGAGCGCATCCGCCGCTGGGGCGTGGTGGGCTCGCCCTTCTCGGTGGAGAACGGCCTGCTGACGCCGACGATGAAGGTCAAGCGTCGCGCGGTGCTGGAGCGCTACGAGGCGGAGGTGAGGGCGCTCTACCGCTGAGATACGGCGGGCGGCGCGTCGGTCCGGCCCGGCGCGCGGCCCAGCAGGGGCTGCAGCAGCAGCCGGTCGAGCCGCTGCTGCCCCGCCTCGCGCCAGCCGGCGACGCCGATCACCACCGCCTCGCCGGCGGCCGGCGCCGCGCGATAGCTGCCGAAGAGCCGGTCCCACCAGGACAGGCAAAAGCCGTAGCAGCTGTCGGTCTCACGCGGCACCTCGCTGTGATGGGTCCGGTGCATCTCGGGCGTCACCAGCACGGCGCGGATCCAGGGCTCGACCCGGGGCGGCAGGCGGATGGCGGCGTGGTTGAACATCGCCGTCGCGTTCAGCAGCAGCTCGAAGGCGAGCACCGCCACCGCCGGCGCGCCGAGCGCCACCACCGCGATCATCTTCAGCAGCATGGAGAGCAGGATCTCCACCGGGTGGAAGCGCAGCGCCGTGGTCGCGTCGATCTCGGGGTCGGCGTGGTGCACCCGGTGCAGCCGCCAGAGCGCCGGCACGGCATGGGTGATCCGGTGCTGCCAGTAGATCAGCAGGTCGAGCAGCACGATCGCGGCCGGGATCGCCAGCCAGGCCGGCGCGCCGAGCGCGGGCAGCAGCCCGAGCCCCCGCGCCTCCGCCCAGAGCGCGGCGCCGACCGCCGCGGCCGGCACCAGGGCGCGCACGGCGAGCGAGCCGAGCACCGCGAGGCCGAGATTGCCCGGCCAGCGCCTGGCGCCGAGCGGCCGCACCGCGCGCCAGGGCCGCCAGCGCTCCAGGCCGATCAGCGCCAGCAGCACGCCGAGGAAGACGCCGAGGCGGATGAGGGGTTCGTTGTCGAGCAGCATCGCCGTAAGCTTGGGGCGGCGTGCCGGCCTTCGCCAGATCCGGCCGCAGTCCGGTTTCGATGCGCGACGGGCAGGGAGCGGGCGATGCGCGTGCGGGTGCTCGGGCCGGGGGATGCGGCGGCCTTCCAGGCCATCCGGCTCGAGGGGCTGCGGCTGCATCCGGAGGCCTTCGGCGCGGATGCGGCGGAGGAGGCGGCGCTCGACCTGGCGGCCGTGGCCACGCGCCTGGCGCCCGCCCCGCCGGGCGCGGTCTTCGGGGCGGAGGCGGCGGGCGGGCTGCTCGGCATCGCCGGGCTGGCGGTGCAGCCCTGGGTCAAGCAGCGGCACAAGGCGCTGCTCTGGGGCCTCTATGTGCGCCCCGCCGCGCGCGGCCAGGGCGTCGGCGCGGCGCTGCTCGGCGCGGCCGCGGCGCATGCCCGCGCCGCCGGGATCGAGCAGGTGCAGCTCGGCGTGGGGGTCGGCAATGCCCCGGCGCGCGCGCTCTACGCCGCGGCGGGCTACCGGGAGTTCGGCGTGGAGCGGCGGGCGCTGCGGCTCGGCCCCGGGCGCTACGTGGACGAGGCGCTGATGGTGCTGGCGCTCGACGGGCCGGGCTGAGGGAGGGGCGCCCCGCTTGCGCCCCCGCCGCGCCGCGCCCACCCTCGCCCCGGCACGGGCGGGGGAAGGCCATGGCGGAGCGCATGAACACGGCGCAGGCACTGGTGGAGGGCCTGGTCGCCAACGGGCTCGACACGCTCTACGCCCTGCCGGGGGTGCAGAACGACCCCTTCTTCGATGCGCTCTACCACGCGCAGAACCGGCTGCGCGTGATCCACACCCGGCACGAGCAGGGCAGCGCCTACATGGCGCTCGGCGCCGCCATGGCGACGGGCCGGCCGCAGGGCATGGCGGTGGTCCCCGGGCCCGGGCTGCTGAACGCCGCGACCGCCCTGGCCACGGCCTATTCCAACAATGCCCGCGTGCTGGCGATCAGCGGCCAGATCCCGCTGCACAGCATCGGCCGCATGACCGGCCAGCTGCACGAGATCGTCGGCCAGACCGACATCCTGCGCACCCTGACCAAGTGGAACGCCATGGTGAAGGCGCCGGGCGAGGTCGCGCCGCTGGTGGAGGAGGCCTTCCGCCAGCTGCTCTCCGGCCGGCCGCGTCCGGTCGGGCTCGAGGTGCCGATGGACGCCTGGCAGCGCGTGGCCGCCGTCCATCCGCAGGGCGCCGCCCTGCCGCCGCCGCCGCCCCCGGTCGACGAGGATGCGGCGGAGGAGGCGGCCAGGCTGCTCGGCCAGGCCGAGCGGCCGATGCTGGTGGTCGGCGGCGGCGCGCTCGATGCCGGCGCCGCGGTGCTGGCGATCGCCGAGGCGCTGACCGCGCCGGTGATGTCCTTCCGCATGGGCCGCGGCGTGATCGGCACGCATGCGCTCGACGTGCGCCTGCCGGTCGGCCACCGGCTCTGGGCCGAGGCGGATGTGGTGCTGCTGGCCGGCACGCGCGGGCAGAACCCGCTCGGCGCCTGGGGCACCACGGGGCTGAAGGTGATCCGGGTCGACATCGACGCCGAGGAGATGACCCGCTTCGGTCGCCCCGACATCGCCCTGCATGGCGACGCGGCGCCGATCCTTGCGTCCATCGCCGCGCGGATCGGGCGGCACAACCGTGCCCGCCCGGGCCGCGCCGAGGCGATCGCCGCGGCCAAGGCCGAGGTGATGGGCCGGGTGGAGGCGCGGCTGGCGCCGCAGCTCGGCTTCCTGCGCGTGATCCGCGAGGAGCTGCCGGAGGACGGCATCTTCGTCGATGAGCTGACGCAGATCGGCTATGTCTCGCGCATCTGGATGCCGGTGCCGGCGCCGCGGCGCTTCCTCTCCACCGGCCTGCAGGGGACGCTGGGCTGGGGCTTCGCCACCGCGCTCGGCGCCAGGGCGGCCTGCCCGGACCGGCCCGTGCTCTCGGTCAGCGGCGATGGTGGCTTCATGTTCACCGTGCAGGAAATGGCGACGGCGGTGCAGCACGGCATCGCCGTGGTGGCGGTGGTCTTCAACGACGGCGCCTACGGCAATGTCCGCACCTTCCAGCGGCAGAATTTCGGCGGCCGCCTCATCGCCTCCGAGCTGCGCAACCCGGATTTCGTGAAGCTGGCCGAGAGCTTCGGCGCCCAGGGCCTGCGCGCGACGACGCCGGAGGCGCTGCGCGCCGCGCTGCGCCGCGGCTTCGCCGCCACGGAGGGGCCGACGCTGATCGAGGTGCCGGTGGGCGAACTGCCGAGCCCCTGGGAGTTCATCATGCTGCCGCGCGTGCGCGGCGGCTGACCCGACCCGAGGAGGCAGGACGCCATGGTCACCCCGCAGATCCGCTTCACCGACGGCGCGGCCTATGAGGGCGCGATGGGCGCCTGGAGCCGCCTGGCCGGCGAGGTCTTCCTGGACTGGGTCGCGCCTCCCGCCGGCCTGCGCTGGCTCGACGTCGGCTGCGGCAACGGCGCCTTCACCGAGCGTCTGGTCCAGCGCACCGCGCCGGCCGAGGTCCACGGCGTCGACCCGTCCGAGGGCCAGCTCGCCTTCGCGCGCACGCGCCCCGGCGCCACGGGCGCGACCTTCCGCCAGGGCGACGCCATGGCGCTGCCCTTCGAGGCCGACCGCTTCGACGCGGCGGCGATGGCGCTGGTGATCTTCTTCGTCCCCGATCCGGCGCGCGGCGTCGCGGAGATGGCGCGGGTGGTGCGCCCGGGCGGGCTGGTCGCGGCCTATGCCTGGGACATCCTGGGCGGCGGCTTCCCCCACCGCTACGTCGGCGGCGCGCTGCGCGAGGAGGGTCTCGCGCCGCCGCTGCCGCCGAGCGTCGAGGCCGCGCGCCTCGAGAACCTGCGCGCGCTGTGGGAGGGCGCGGGGCTCGAAGCCATCTCGACGCGCGAGATCACGGTCGAGCGCCGCTTCGCCAGCTTCGAGGAATTCTGGTCGCTCACCACCACGGCCACCTCGCTGCGCGACCACCTCGATGCGCTGGGGCCGGCGCGAGAGGGGGTCGTGAAGGCGCGGGTGCGCGAGCGCCTGCCCGCGGATGCCGACGGCCGCGTCGCCTGCACCGCGCGCGCGAACGCCATCCAGGGCCGCCTGCCGGGGTAGCGCGGGGATGGCCGCGCGCAGCCCGCTCGCCCGGCTGCGCTCCATCTGCGTCGCCCTGCCCGAGGCCGAGGAGCGCGAGACCTGGGACCTGCCGACCTTCCGCATCCGTGGGACGATCTTCGCCATGGCACCGGGCGGCGGGGCGGAGGTCTGGCTGAAGGCACCGCCCGGCAGCCAGGCGGTGCCGGTCGGCGCCGATCCGGCCCGCTTCTTCGCCCGCCCTGTGTCGGTCCCAAGGGCTGGATCGGCATACGCCTCGGCGACGCCCCCGACCGGCCGGAGGTGGCCGCGCTGGTCCGCCGCAGCGACCGGCTGGTCGCGCCGCGGCGCCTCGCCCCGCCGGCGCCCGAGGATTGAGCCGGCGCCTGTCGGGGTCCGGGGCCGAGCCTCGGCCCCGGCGCGGTGTGGGGCGGCGCCCTGCATCTCAATCCCGGAAGAAGGGTGTCTCGCTCTCCGCCGGCCCGTTCAGCAGCAGGTCGAAGCGGAAGCTGGGGGTGCCGTCCGCCGCCGCCGGCGCCTCCGCGGCGATCAGCAGCGGGCGAAGCGCCTCCGGCACCGACGCAAGCACCGGGTCGGCCGCGTTCGCCGCCGCCTGCCCAGGGAAGTACAGCGTGGTGCAGAGCCGGCGCATGATGCCCGAGGCGAGCAGGGCGATGTTGATGTGCGGCGCGCGGACACCGCCGGCATCGCGGTAGCCGCCCGGCATGACGGTCAGGAACTCGTAGCGGCCCTCGGCGTCCGTCCAGGCGCGGCCCCAGCCGAGGAAGTCGGGGTCCGCCAGATGGGCCTCCGGGTCGTGCGGGTGGCGGAACCGCCCCGCCGCATCCGCCTGCCAGGCTTCCAGCACCGCGTTCACGCAGGGGCGCCCGCCCTCCTCCAGCACGCGGCCGACGAGGCGGATGCGCTCGCCCCGCGTCGTCGGCGCAGCCTCGGCCGAGCGCCGGGTCAGGTCGTTGTCGCCCTCGCGGAAGAAGGTGCGCGGGAAGAAGGGGCCGATGGTCTGCCAGCCGGTCGGCACCAGGGGCGCGTTCGGGCGCGGCGGCGCGCCGCTTTCGGCGCTCACAGCGGCGGCGTCGCGTGGCGGCCGCGCAGCACCATGTCGTGCGCGAAGCCGAGCCATTCGCCGTCGATCTGCGCCGGGTGGACGGCCGACGCCACCAGCCGCGCCTGCGCCTCGGGGTCGGGGATCGCCAGGATCAGCCGGTCGAAGGCGTTCAGCGGGTCGCCGGGGAAGTACATCTGCGTCACCAGGCGCGAAAGCGAGCCGGGCCCGAGGATGGAGAAGTGGATGTGCGGCGGCCGCCACCAGCGCCCGCTGTCCGGCACCGGATAGGCGCCGGGCTTGATGGTGAAGAAGCCGTAGCGCCCCTCGGCATCGGTGCGGCAGCGCCCGTTGCCGACGAAGTTCGGGTCGAGCGGCGCGTCGCGCTGGTCGAGCGCGTGGAAGTAGCGGCCCGCCGCATTGGCCTGCCAGATCTCGACGATGGCGCCCGCCACCGGCCGCCCGTCCTCGTCCAGCACCCGGCCGGAGACGTGGATAAGCGGGCCGAGGGCGATCCGGCCCGGCCCGGTCACGGCCAGGTTGTCGTCGCCGGGCAGCAGCTTGGACGCGAGGTCCATCGGGCCGGTCAGCTCCGTCCGCGTCACCGGCCTCGGGAAGGGCGCGCGCAGCGGGCTGCGCCGCGCGGTGTTCGGGTAGCCTTCGATCGGCACGCGCGGCTGGGTGCGCTCGTCATAGGGCAGGTACAGGTCGGGCTGGCCCGCTGCGGCCTCTGCTGGCATGGCGCCGTTCCTCCGGATAGGCTCGGGCGGTCCGATGGCCGTAGCGCCGGAAGGCGCGAAGGGCTGGATCGGCCCGCCTAGGATGATCGGCGGTCCGATGGCCGTAGCGCCGGAAGGCGCGAAGGGCTGAATCGGCCCGCGCAGGACGCAGGCAGCCTGGACCGGGCCCCGGAGCGGGTCAACGAAACCGGCAGGAAGGGAGGCGGGAGAATGCATCGCATCGCACGACGCGGCGTGCTCGCCGGTGCGGGGGCGCTGCTGCTGCCGGGCGGGGCCGCCCTGGCCCAGCCTGGCGGCGGCGGCGCGCAGGGCCGGCCGGTGCGCCTCGTATCGCCCTTCAACCCCGGCGGCGCGATCGACGTGCTGACCCGCATGCTGGCCGAGCGCATGGCCACCGATCTCGGCCAGCCCGTCGTGGTGGAGGCGCGGCCCGGGGCCAACACCATCATCGGCGCGGAGGCGGTGGCGAAGGCGCCGCCCGACGGCTCCGTCTTCCTGGTCACCACCAACAGCACGCACACCAACAACCCGGCGCTGTACCGCGAGCTGCCCTACGACGCGCAGCGGAGCTTCGCGCCGATCACGCTGCTCTCCATGGGCACGGTGCTGCTGCTCGGGCCGGCCGCCGCGCCCTATGCGGATGCGCCGGGCTTCGCCGCCTGGGCGCGGGCCCAGGGGCAGGCGCAGGGGCGGCCGGTGACCTACGGCTCCTGGGGCGTCGGCTCGGGCGGGCACCTCTATGGCGAGACGCTGAAGGCGCGGCACGGCCTGCCGCTGGAGCACGTGCCCTATCGCGGCGAGCAGCCGGCGATCCTCGACATGCTCGGCGGGCGGCTTGACGTGACCTTCTGCTCGCCGGTGGGGGCGAAGCCGCAGATCGCCGCCGGCACGGCCCGCGCCATCGGCATGACGGGGGAGCGGCGCAGCGCCGCCATGCCCGACATCCCGACCTTCGGGGAACAGGGCTTCGACGGGCTCGACATGCCGCTCTTCGTTGCCGCCTGGGCACCGGCCGGCACGCCCGCACCGGTCGTCGACCGCCTGCGCCAGGCGCTGGTCCGCGCCGCCGAGGACCCGACGGTGCGCGAGCAGATGATCCGCCAGGGCCAGACGCCCGTGCTCTCGACGCCGGAGGCGCTGGCGGCGACCGTCGCGCGCGACGCGCCGCGCTGGGCGGCACTGATCCGCGCCTCGGGCGCCAGGGTGGAGTAGCGGCGGATGAGCGAGGGCTCGGCCTATCACCTGCCCCCCGAACGGATCCTCGACGACCTCGTGCGCGTCGGCCGTGGGACGCCGATGGGCGAGATGCTGCGGCGCTACTGGCACCCCGTGGCGAAGGCCGAGGATGCGGGGGCGGTGCCGCGGCGCGTGAAGGCGCTCGGCGAGGAGCTGATCCTGTTCCGCGATGGGCCGGGGGATGGGAGCGGGCGCCCGGGCCTCGTGCATGCGCGCTGCTGCCACCGCGGCACCACGCTCTACTACGGCCGCGTGGAGGAGCGCGGCATCCGCTGCTGCTACCATGGCTGGCTCTTCGACGTGGAGGGCCGCTGCCTGGAGCAGCCCGCCGAGCCCGAGGGCGGCCGCCAGCGCGGGCGCATCCGCCAGCCCTGGTATCCGGTGGAGGAGCGCTACGGCCTCATCTTCGCCTATATGGGCCCGCCCGAGCGGCGCCCGCCCCTGCCGCGCATCCGCCAGCTCGAGGCGCTGGCCGAGGGCGAGTTCCTCGAGGTGGACGATACCGGCCTCGGTTCGGGGGGCTTCGGCACGGTGCCGTGCAACTGGATGCAGCATTTCGAGAACGTGATGGACCCCTATCACGTGCCGATCCTGCACGGCAGCTTCAGCGGCGCGCAGTTCGTGGCCGAGATGGCGACGATGCCGGAGGTGACCTTCGAGACGACGCCGCGCGGCATCCAGTCGACGCAGCTCCGCACGCTGGACGATGGCCGCGTGCTGCGCCGGATCACCGAGGCGGCGCTGCCGACGCTGCGCGTGGTGCCCTCGCCGCGGCTCGGCCAATTCGGGCCGGTGGAATCGATCGGCTGGTGCCTGCCGCATGACGACACCAGCTTCTCCATCCTCGTCGCCGGCCGGGTGCGGGAGCGGGGCGAGCTCGGCCGCATGCGCAGCCGCTACAACGGGAAGATGTGGACCGAGCTGAGCGAGGCGGAGCACCAGCGCCTGCCCGGCGACTGGGAGGCGCAGGTGGGGCAGGGCCCGATCACGATCCACTCCGAGGAGCACCTCGCCAGCAGCGACCGCGGCATCGCCATGCTGCGCCGCTTCTGGAAGCGCCAGGCCGATGCCGTGGCGCGCGGCGAGGATCCGGCCGGCGTCGGCGTGGCGGAGCTCGACTTCGCCGCGGGCAACTGGATCGAGGCGGGCGGCGCCTGACGCGCCGCGCTCACCCCCTCACGGCGGCCGCGACGGCGCGCACCAGGTCGTGCGGGTTGTCGTGCAGCGCCGCGACGCCCACGGCCGCCAGATCGGCCCGCGCCTGCTCCATCGAGTAGCCGCGCAGCGCCGCGTGCCCGGCGGCGATGCCGGCGAAGAAGGGCTTGGTCGGTGGGTTGGCGCGCAACGCCGCGGCCAGCGCCTCGATGCGCGCCTTCAGCCCGCGCGAGGCGAGGGTCGTGAAGAACATCACCGCCTTCACCTCCGGCCGCCGCGCGATCTCGAAGGCCAGCGCCAGGCGCTCGGGCATGGTCTCGGTCGGGCCGCCATTGGCGTTGTCCATGAAGCAGGCCGAGGGGCAGCCGGCATCGGCCAGCAGGTCCAGCATCAGCATACCAAGGCCCGCGCCGGCGGTGATCTGCGCCACGGTGCCGCCCGGCAACTCCACGAGCTGGAAGCCCTGGTCGCGGGCGCGGCGCTCGAGCGGGGTCAGCGCGGCGTCTTCCAGCGCCGCCGAGAGCGCCGGCGCTTGGTGGCGGAAGAAGGCGGCGTCGTCGCGCACCAGCTTGGCGTCGCAGGCCATCAGCCGCCCATCCTCCAGCACGGCCAGCGGATTGATCTCCAGCAGATCGAGATCCTCCGCCACCAGCACGCGGGCGAGCCGCAGCGCCAGGCGCGCGAGGCGCGGCGCGAGCTCGGGCGGCAGGCCGGGGCGCAGCGCCGCGTGGATGTCCTCCAGCGCGCCAGGCGCCTCGGGGTCGAGATGGCAGCGCAGCAGACCCGTGGCCTCTTCCACCGCGACGCCGCCTTCGGGATTGACCAGCAGCTCGATCGCCTGCGCCGTGCCGTCGACGCGCAGCGCCAGGTAGATCTCGCGCGCGATCGGCATCGCCTGCTCCAGCAGCAGCGGCGCGGCCGGGTCGCCGAGCACGGCGCGGATGGCGGCAGCGGCGGCCGGCGCCTCGCCCGGTGCAACGCGGCGCACCAGGCCGCGCCTGCCGCGCCCGCCCTCCAGCACCTGCGCCTTCAGCACGCCCGCCGCGTCGGCCGTGGGCGCGCCGGCCAGCAGCGCGCCCTCCGGCACGGCCACGCCGTGGCGCCGCAGCACCGCCTTGCCATCATGCTCCGCCAGCCGCACCCTCGCCTCCGCGATGATCCCCTTCCTGCAGAGCTTCCCCCGCCGCGTCGTCGTGTTCAACCCGACCGGCCGCTACGCCGCCGCACAGGTCGCGGCGATGCGGGAGGCGGGGACGGTGCCGGTCGCCGGCATCGCGCTCGGCCGCGGCGGCGGCGCGATGGAAGGCATGCCGCTGCTCGACGACCTGCGGGACCTCGCGGCGCCGGCCGATGCCGCCGTGATCTACACCCCGCCCGAGGGCGTGCTGGATGCGGTGCGCGCCGCCGCCGCCGCGCGCATCCCCTCCATCGTCGTCGCGGCGGAATACGTGCCGCTGCACGATGCGCTGCGGGCGGCGCAGGTGGCGCGGGCGGCGGGGTGCTGGATGGTGGGGCCGAACACGCTCGGCCTCTGCATCCCCGGCCAGGGGCTGCTCGGCTCCATCGCGCCCTCCTTCTGCAGGGAGGGGCGCGTCGCGGTGATGTGCCGCAGCGGCACGCTGACGCTGACGATGGCGCGGCTGCTGACCGCGGCCGGCGTGGGGCAGCGGGCGGTGATGCATATCGGCGGCGATGCGGTCTGCGGCCGCAACCCGCACGAATACCTCGCGGCGCTGGCGGCCGACCCCGGCACGGATGCCATCCTCTATTGCGGCGAGATCGGCGGCGACAAGGAATACGCGCTGGCCGAGGCGATCCCTGCCTGCCCGAAGCCCGTGGTCGCCATGCTGGTCGGCCGCCATGCGCCGGCCGAGAAGCGCATGGGCCATGCCGGCGCGCTGGTCGGCGGCGCGCGGGAGACGGCGGCGGCGAAGCTCGCTGCGCTGGCGGCAGCCGGCGCGCGGACGGCGCGCGACCCGGCTGAGGCGATCGCGCTCCTGCGCGACCTGGTGCCGGCTACTCCGGGGTGATGCCGGCGGCGCGCACGACCTCCTTCCACTGCGGCACCTCGGCGGCGAGGCGCTCGGCGAGCGGCGCCGGCCCATCGAGCATCAGCTCCATGCCCGAAGCCGCGAAGCGCTGGGCCAGCGCGCTGCCCTCGCGCAGCGGCGCCATCGCCTCGGCCAGCCGCCGCACCACCTCGGGCGGCGTGGCGCGGGGGCCGAGCATCGCGTACCAGATCGAGATCGCGTAGCCCGGCACCAGCTCGGCGGCCGCCGGCACCTCCGGCAGCACGGCGATGCGGCGCGGCGCGGTGACGCAGATCCCGCGCAGCCGCCCGTCGCGGAGATGCTGGAAGCCCTCGCCCATGCCGGTGACCATCAGGTCGGTGTCGCCGGCATAGAGCGCGTTCACCGCCTGCGCGGCGCCGCGATAGGGCACATGCAGCATCTCGATGCCGGCCCGGGCGCAGAGCAGCGCACCGCCGAGATGCGTGGTCGAGCCCGCGCCCGAGCTGCCATAGGTGATGCTGCCCGGCTTCGCCCTTGCCTCCGCCAGCAGCTGCGCGAGATCGCGGATCCGGCCCTCGGGCCGCGCGAGCAGCACCATCGGCGCATCCGAGATGAGCGAGATCGGCACCAGGTCGCGCAGCGGGTCGAAGCCCGGGTCGCGCTTCAGCGCCGGCAGGATGGCGACGGCGCTGGTGGTGACCAGCAGCAGGTGGGGGTCGTTCGCCTGCACCACGGCCTGGATGCCGAGCGCGCCGCCGGCGCCTGGCCGCGCCTCGACGATGACGGGCTGGCCGAGGCCGGGGGCGATGTGCTCGGCGATGAAGCGGGCGGGCACCTCCACCGGCCCGCCGGGCGCGAAGGGGACCAGGAAGCGCAAGGGTCGCTGCGGCCAGGCCGCGCCCTGGGTCTGCCCCTGCACTTGCCCCTGGGCCTTTGCCAGCGCCGGCAGGGCCAGGCCGGCGGCCAGCAGCCCCCGTCGTCGCAGCGGCTTTCGCGGCATGGCTTGTCTCCTCCCCGGCGCGGTGGGAGAGCTTCGCAAGCAGGGACGCGGCAGGGAAGGGGCGGGCGATGCAGGAGACGGTGCTCTACGCGCTGGACGATGCGGGCGTGGCGACCATCACGCTGAACCGCCCGGCGCAGCGCAACGCGCTGAACATGGCCATGGCCGAGGCGCTGGCCGCCGCCGCCCGGCGCGCCGCGGCCGAGCAGGCGCGGCTCGTGCTGCTGCGCGCCGCGGGGCCGGTCTTCGGCGCCGGCGCCGACCTCAAGGAGCGCCAGGGCATGAACGACGATGCGGTGCGCGCGCGGCGGGTGAAGGGCTTCGCCGCCTATGCCGCAATCGAGGCGCTGCCGATGCCGAGCATCGCCGTGGTGGAGGGGCCAGCCGTCGGGTCGGGCGTCGAGATGGCCGCGTCCTGCGACATCATCCTCGCCACGCCGGCGGCGAGCTTCCGCACGCCGGAGGCGCTGTGGGGCACGGTGGGGGCGACGCAGCGGCTGCCGCGCGTGCTCGGCAAGCGGCTGGCGAAGGACCTGATGTTCACCGGCCGCACGCTCGGGGCGGCGGAGGCGCTGGCGCACGGGCTCGTCACGCGACTGGTCGCCCCGGAGGCGCTGGAGGCGGTGCTGGCCGAGATCGCCGCCGCCATCCTGCAGGCGCCGCCCGCCGCGCTCAGCCTTGCCAAGCGCTGCATCGACGAGGGCGTGGAGCTCGACCCGCGCGGCGCGCTGGCGGCCGAGCTGCTGGCGATCGAGGAGAGCCTGGCGGCGGCGGAGTGGAAGACGCGGATGGCCGGCTTCGGCGGCTGACCCGGTCGCCGCGCGGCCTGCCCCCGGCGCCCTCAGGCCGCCATCCGCTGCCGCGCCGCCGCCTTCACCAGGTCGGCGCATTTCTCGCCGATCATGATCGCCGGCGCATTGGTGTTGCCCGAGACCACCGTCGGCATGATGGAGGCGTCGGCGACGCGCAGCCCCTCGATGCCGCGCACGCGCAGCTCGGGGTCCACCACGCTCTCGGGGTCGCCGCCCATGCGGCAGGTGCCGGAGGGGTGATAGATCGTCCCGCCCGTGCGGCGGATCCAGTCCAGCACCTCGTCGTCGCTTGCCGTGGCATCGCCGGGATTCACCTCGCCCGCGATCCAGGGCTGCATCGCGCGCGTCGCGGCCAGGCGCCGGGCGAGCTTCACGCCCTCCACCATGCAGCGCCGGTCGGTCTCGGTGGCGAGGTAGTTGGCCTGGATGCGGGCCTTGGCCTGCGGGTCGGGGCTCGAGAGCGTGATCGTGCCGCGGCTCTCGGGGCGGAGCTGGCAGGCGCTGATGGTCAGGCCCGGGAAGTCGTGCAGCTCCATCATCGTCTTGTCGGTGCTGAAGGGCAGGAAGTGGTACTGCACGTCCGGCGTCTCGCTGCCCGGCAGCACGCGCGCGAAGAGCCCCGCCGTGCCGGCGCTGACGGTCAGCGGCCCGGTGCGGCGCAGCGCGAACTCCACCCCCATCATGACCTGGCCGAACAGGCTGTGCCGCCGCGTGTTCAGCGAGACTGGCTTCGTCACGCGCCAGGCCGGGCGTGCCTGGAAATGGTCCTGCAGGTTGCGCCCCACGTCGCGCAGGGCATGCACCACGGGGATGCCCATCTCCTGAAGGTGCTCCGCCGGCCCGATCCCCGAGAGCAGCAGCAGCTGCGGCGAGGCGATGGCGCCGCCGCAGAGGATCACCTCCCGCGTCGCGCGCACCGTCAGCGCCGCGCCGTGGCGGCGGATGCGCACGCTGGCGCAGCGCCGCCCCTCCATGGCGAGGCCGGTGGAATGCGCATCCGGCACCACCAGCAGGTTGGGCCGGCGCATCGCCGGGCGCAGATAGGCCTTGGCTGCGCTCATCCGCCAGCCGCCGCGCGAGGTGGTCTGGTAGAGGCCGGCGCCCTCCTGCGCGGCGCCGTTGAAGTCGTCGTTGCGCGGGAAGCCGAGCTCGACCGCCGCCTCGATGAAGGCCAGCGCCAGCGGGTTGCTCTCGCGCAGGTCGGAGACGGCGAGCGGCCCCCCGGCGCCGTGCAGCTCGCTCGCGCCGCGCTCGTTGTCCTCGGACTTCCGGAAATACGGCAGCACGTCCTGGAAGGACCAGCCCGTGCAGCCGAGCTGGCGCCAGTGGTCGTAGTCGGCATGCTGGCCGCGCACGTAGAGCAGGCCGTTGATGGCCGAGGACCCGCCGAGCACGCGGCCGCGCGGCCAGGGGATGCGCCGCCCGTGCAGCTCCGCCTCCGGCTCCGTCATGAGGTTCCAGGAGAGGGTCGGGTGGTACATGGTCTTGGCGTAGCCGATCGGCACATGCAGCCAGGGGTTGTGGTCCCGCCCGCCGGCCTCCAGCAGCACGACGCGCACGGCCGGGTCCTCGGACAGCCGCGCCGCCACGGCGCAGCCCGCCGAGCCCGCGCCCACCACGACGTAATCGGCACTCTCCGGCACCACCTCGGCGATCGGCATGGCCTGTTCCCCCGCTGCTGCAGGCGGCGAAGCTAGATCGCGCGGCGTTGACCGGCCAGGGGCGGGATGCGAGGGTCCGGGGCGGAGGAAAACGCCGGACCCATGAGCCCCTTCGATGCGCTGGCCGACGTCGTCGGCCCCCAGAACTGCCTGCGCGCGCCCGAGGACATCGCGCCCTACGCCACCGACTGGCGCCGTGCCGTGGGCGTCGCGCCCGCGGCGGTGCTGCGTCCGGCCAACACGGCCGAGGTTGCCGAGGCGATGCGGCGCTGCGTGCAGCAGGGCCTCGCCATCGTGCCCGCGGGCGGGCGCACTGGGCTTGCCGGCGGCGCGGTGGCGCTGCCCGATGGCCCGCCGGCGGTGGTGCTCAGCCTCGAGCGCATGAACCGCATCCGTGACATCGACGCGCGGGACTTCTCCATCGTCGCCGAGGCCGGCTGCGTCGTGCAGCAGGTGCAGCAGGCGGCGATCGATGCCGACCGGCTCTTCCCGATCAACTGGGGCGCGCAGGGCAGCGCCATGATCGGCGGCATGCTCTCCACCAATGCCGGCGGAATCCGCACGCTGCGCTGGGGCAATGCGCGCGAGCTCGTGCTCGGGCTTGAGGTGGTGCTGCCGGACGGGCGCGTGCTGGACGACCTGCGGCGGGTGCGCAAGGACAACAGCGGCTATGCGCTGCGCCATCTCTTCGTCGGCGCCGAGGGCACGCTCGGCGTGATCACGGCCGCGGCGCTGCGCCTGGTGCCGCCCTTGCGCAAGGTGGAGACGGCTTTCCTCGCCGTGCCCTCGCCGGAGGCGGCGCTGGCGCTGCTCTCCCGCATGCTCGGCTGCGGCGCCGAGGTGACGGCCTTCGAGCTGATCCAGTGGGTCTGCCTCGACACCATCGCGCGGCGCGGGCCGCAGATCCGCATCCCGCTGCCGATCGAGCACCCCTGGTACGTGATGGTCGAGCTCGCCGCGCCGCATGCCGCCGTGCCGGTGCGGCAGATGCTGGAGGCGACGCTGTTCGAGGCCTCCGACGCCGGCGAGGTGCTGGACGCGGTGCTGGCCGAGAACGAGGCGCAGCGCGCCGCCTTCTGGCGCATCCGCGAGGACTACCCCGAATTCTCCCGCATGGACGGCCCCTCGGTCAGCACCGATACCGCCGTGCCGGTTTCCGCCGTGCCGGAATTCCTCGCCCGCGCCGAGCGCGCGCTGGCCGAGCGCTGGCCCGAGGGGCAGATGGTCGCCATCGGCCATGCCGGCGACGGCAACATCCATCTCGGGCTGAAGGCGCCGGCCGGCGTGACGCGCGAGGAATGGGTGGCGCGCGCCGGCGCGGCCGACATGGTGGTGAACGAGATCGCCGTCGCGCTCGGCGGCAGCTTCAGCGCGGAGCACGGCATCGGCGTCTCCAAGCTGCACGCGATGCGGGCGCTGAAGGATCCGCTGGCGATCGAGGTGATGCGCGGCATCAAGCGCTCGCTCGACCCGCGCGGGCTGATGAACCCGGGCAAGGTGCTGCCGGCGAACTGAGGGACCGGCCGCCGCAGGGCGCCCCTACACGCGCGCCGGGTCCGCCTCCCGCGGCCCGGCCGCCTCGCGGATCGCCTGCACCAGGTCGTCCGGGGCGAAGGGCTTGCGCAGGAAGCGCTCGTGCTGGCGGCCCGGCCAGGGGTCGGGCGCGGTGCCGCTGATCAGGATCACCTCGACATCGGGGTGGCGGTCGCGGGCGATGTCGGCGAGGTCGAAGCCGCTCAGCCCCTCGCCGAGATGCACATCCGCCACCAGCACATCAGGCACCTGGCCGGCGCCGAGCAGGATCAGCGCATCCTCGGCATTGGACAGGCCATCGACCTCGAGCGCGGCATGGCCCAGCGCATCGGAGAGGCTGGCGCGCACCAGCGGGTCGTCCTCGATCAGCAGCACGCGCATCCGGTCCGGCCTCGGTGCGCCGAGGGGCGCGTCGGCGGTCCAACGGCCGGGCCCGGGCTGCGGTTCGCTCCTCATCGCCGGCGCCTCGTCCGTGGCCTGGGAGGCAGGCAGTCTCGGTGCGGCGGGCGGCGGCGGGAAGTGGCAAGGCCGTGACCCGTGGCGCGCCGGGCGATCACGTCCGCGATGGCCCCTGACGCCGTGCAGGGCACGGGGCGGCGGCGGGCCGCGTCAGCCGAGCCGCCGCGCCAGCAGCATGGCCGCGAGCAGCGCGAGGCCGATGCCGGCGACGCAGCCGGCCCAGCCATAGGCCATGAAGGCCCAGCCCAGCGCCGCGCTGCCGACCAGCCCGCCGGCGAAGTAGCTGGCGAGGTAGAGGCCGCTCGCCGCACCCCGGTCGCCCATCGCCTCGCGGCCGACGAAGCCGGTGGCCATCGCCTGGGCCAGGAAGGTGCCCGCCGCGATCACCGCCAGCGCCGCCAGCACCAGCGGCAGCGAGGGCAGGAGCAGCGCCGGCAGGGCCAGGACCGAGACGCCGAGCCCGCCGAGCAGCACCCGCTGCGACCCGAGCCGCGCCACCGCCGCCCCGGCCAGCGGCGTGGTCACGAGGGCGGGCAGGAAGACCAGGTAGACGAGGCCGAGCGTGCCCGGATCGAGGTCGAAGGGCGGCCCGACCAGCACGAAGTTCACGTAGGTGAAGGTGCCGATGAAGGCGAAGAGCAGGCAGAAGCCCAGCGCGAAGGCGGCGCGCATGCGCGGCACGCGCAGGTGGGAATGCCAGGCCGCGCGCATCTCGGGCGCCGCCATCGGCATCGCCCCGGGCCGGCCGCGGATCGTCGCCCAGGCCAGCGCCGCGCCGGCGAGGTTCAGCGCGGCGAAGCCCAGGAAGTTGGCGGTCAGCCCGAGATGGTCGGCGATGCCGGCCGAGACCAGCCGGCCGACCAGGTTGGAGGCGACGTTGCCGGTGACATAGGCGGCGAAGGCGCCGGCCGCGTCCTGCGGGCAGGAATGCTCGCCGAGATGCGCGAGGGTCAGGGTGAAGGCGGCCGCCATGCAGATGCCCTGCGCGACGCGCAGCGCGGCGAAGCTCGCGAGGTCGGGGGCGAAGGCCAGCAGCGTGGTCGGCACCGCCAGCAGCGCCAGGCTCCAGACGATGCCCTGGCGGCGGTCGATGCGCCGGCTGAGGAGCGCGACGGCAAGGCCCGAGATCGCCATGCCGAGCGTGCTGGCATTCACCGCCGTGCCCATGGCGCCCGGGCTGACGGCGTAGCGCTCGGCCAGCGAGGGCAGGATGGCCTGGGTGGCGAAGAGGTCGACCAGGGTGAGGAAGGCGGTCAGCGCGATGGTCGCATGGCGCCACAGCGTGGCAGCCCCGGGCGAGGCGGGCCCGGCGCCCGGGGCGGCGGCGACGCCCGCGCCAGGCAGGGCGCCATGGGGCAGGGCACCCGGGGGCAGGGTGCCAGGGGGCAGGGTGCCGCCGGGCAGGGCGGCAGGGGGCAGGACGCGCATGGTGCGGTCTCCACGGCGGGATGCTCGCCCGGGCTTCGCTGCGCTGCACCACGGCGTTAGCCGCGGCACGATGCCGGCTGGCTATGGCGGCGATGCCGCGGGCCTGGCCTCGGGCCAGCGGTGGCGCCGGGCCGCCTGGATGAAGGCCGCCTGGGCGGGCGACCAGCGCCGCCCGGCGACGGTGACCAGCGAGACGGTCCGCCGCACCTCGGGCTCCATCACGGGGCGGGTGACGATGCCGGGCTGGGTGGCGGAGAATTCCGGCAGGAAGCAGACCCCCATGCCGGCGGCCACCATGGTCTGGATCCAGTCCTCCCGCTCGCTGCGGAAGGCGCGCTCGATGTTGGCCCCGGCGGTCTCGCAGGCCTCGCGCAGCACGTCGCGGAACTCGCAGTTGATGCGCTGCAGGTAGGTCTCGCCGTCGAGGTCGCGCATGGTGATGCGGTTGCGCTGGGCGAAGCGGTGGCCGGCGGCGCAAGCGATGACGAAGCGCTCCTCGTAGAGCGGCTCGGCGCGCAGCCTTTCGTCGAAGGCGCCGGGCTGGGCCATGATGGCGAGGTCGAGATCCCCTGCCAGCAGCGCATCGGCCAGGCGCGCCGGCACGGCCTCGGTCAGGGTGATGGCGATGCCCGGATGGTCGGCTCGGAGGCGGTTGAGGAAGGCCACGAAGCGGAGCGGCCCGACCGTGCACATGGCGCCCAGGCCGACCTCGGCGCTCTCGAGCTTGAGGAAGCTCTGCGCCCGCTGCCGGGCGGCCGCGGCCTGGGCCAGCACCTCCTCCAGATGGGGCTGCACCAGGCGGCCGAGTTCGGTCAGGTGGGTATTGCCCCGCTCCCGCGCGAAGAGCAGGCCGCCGAGCTCGCCCTCCAGCTTCTGGATGGCCCGGGTGAGGGCGGGCTGGCTGACATGGCACTGCTCGGCGGCACGGGTGAAGTTCAGCGTCTCGCAGACCGCGAGGAAGTAGCGGACCTCGTGGAGTTCCATCGCCACCACCGCTGGCTCATGTCGGGAATGTGACCTTAGCATCTACAAAGTGCGGCCACCATGCCGGGCGGTGATGGAACCGCTACCCTGACGGTATCGGCATATCAGTGCCGCCACAGAAACCTTACCCCCATCCGCCGGCGAACCACCGCACGAGACCACAAGGAGAGAGGCATGAGCACGGTCCTGCCAGCCGCGGTCCCGGGGGCTGCCCCGCGTGGGCGGCCGCTCGCCGGTCGCGCGGCCATCGTCACCGGCTCGACCAGCGGCATCGGCCTCGGCATCGCCGAGGCGCTGGCGGCGGCCGGCGCCGCGGTCGCGCTGAACGGCTTCGGCAAGCCCGAGGAGATCGAGGCGACGCGCGCGCGGCTCGCCGCGGCGCATGGCGTCGCGGTGCGCTACGACGCGGCCGACATGTCGAAGGCCGCCGAGGTGGCGGCGCTGGTCGAGCGCACCGGCGCCGAGCTCGGCAGCGTCGACATCCTGGTCAACAATGCCGGCATCCAGCACGTCGCGCCGATCGAGGAGTTCCCGCCGGAGAAGTGGGACGCGATCATCGCCATCAACCTCTCCGCCGCCTTCCACGCCACCCGCGCCGCGCTGGCCGCCATGAAGCAGCGTGGCTGGGGGCGCATCGTCAACATCGCCTCGGCGCACGGGCTGATCGCCTCGCCCTTCAAGTCGGCCTACGTGGCGGCCAAGCACGGCGTGATCGGGCTGACCAAGGTGACCGCGCTCGAGGGGGCGGAGAGCGGGGTGACCTGCAACGCGGTCTGCCCCGGCTATGTCTGGACCCCGCTGGTCGCCGGCCAGGTCGCCGGCCAGGCCAAGGCGCACGGGCTCTCGGAGGAGGAGGTGGTGCGCAAGGTCTTCCTCGCCGAGCAGCCGACCCGGCGCTTCGCCACCATCGAGGAGATCGCCGCGACCACGGTCTTCCTCTGCTCGGACGGGGCTGCCTCCATCACCGGCGT
>CAYNYQ010000004.1:26364-44204 GCA_964401305.1 uncultured Acetobacteraceae bacterium
TGCAGGGCGGCGGTGCGCATGGCGCCTTCACCTGGGGCGTGCTCGACCGCCTGCTGGAGGATGGGCGGATCGGCGTCGAGGGCATCAGCGCCACCTCGGCCGGCGCGATGAACGCGGCCTGCCTCGCCTTCGGCATGGCGGTCGGCGGGCCGGCTGAGGCGCGCGCGGTGCTCGAGCGCTTCTGGCTGCGCGTCAGCGACAGCGCCGCGCTCAGCCCGCTGCAGCCCTCCTGGATCGACCGGCTGCAGGCCAACTGGGGCCTCGAGCTCTCCCCGGGCTATACCGCCTTCGACCTGGTGACGCGGCTGTTCAGCCCCTACGAGTTCAACCCGCTGAACCTGAACCCGCTGCGCCAGGTGCTGGAGGCGACGGTGGACTTCGCCGTCCTCCGCGACGCGCCCTGCCCGGTGAAGCTCTTCCTCTCGGCCACCAATGTCCGCACCGGCCGGGTGAAGGTCTTCGAGAAGGGCGAGCTCTCGGCCGACGCCGTGCTCGCCTCCGCCTGCCTGCCCTTCCTCTTCCACGCCGTCGAGATCGACGGCGAGGCCTACTGGGACGGCGGCTACATGGGCAACCCGGCGATCTTCCCGCTGATCTACGGCTGCGACAGCCGCGACGTGATCGTGGTGCACATCAACCCGACCCGCCGCCCCGAGGTGCCGCGCACCGCGCGCGACATCCTCAACCGGGTGAACGAGATCAGCTTCAACTCCTCGCTGATGCGGGAGATGCGGGCGATCCAGTTCGTCACCGACCTGATCGACCAGGGCCGGGTGACGGACGGCAAGCTGAAGCGCATGCTGGTGCATGCGATCGCCGCCGACGAGGTCATGGTCCCCCTCGGCGCCAACTCCAAGCTGAACGCCGAGCGCGGCTTCCTGACCTATCTGCGCGACGCCGGGCGCCGCGCGGCGGAGGCCTGGCTGCGGGAGGGGTTCGGCGATCTCGGCGAGCGGTCGGGCCTCGACATCCGCAGCGCCTATCTCTGAGATCGGCGCCGACGCCCCGGGGAGCACCGCCATGAACCTCGTCACCGACCCTGCCGGGATGCCGCCGCGCGGCCTCCTCGGGCGGGCGGGGGTCGCGCTGGCCCGGGCGCAGCTCTGGCTCGGCCTGCGCGAGGCGGGGGCGGTGCCGGCGCGGGTGCGGGTGCTGGTCATGCGCCAGCAGGACACGGCCGAGATCCTCATCGGCATCATGCAGGCGGCGGCCATCGCCACCTTCGCCGTGCTCTACGCCATCGCCCGCACCGCCAACCCGCCGCCGATGGAGCTCGAGCCGGTGCCGGTGGCGCTCGGCCTCTATGCGCTCTTCACCGCGGCCAGGCTCTGGCTGGCGATTCGCGGGCGGCTGAGCGCCGGGCTGCTGGCGGTCTCGGTCTTCATCGACTTCGCCGTGCTCTTCCTCACCATCTGGAGCTTCAGCCTGCAGTACATGGCGCCCGTCGCCGTGGTGCTGAAGGCGCCGACGGTGATGTACGTCTTCATCCTGATCACGCTGCGCGCGCTGCGCTTCGAGGCGCGCTGGGTGCTGCTGGCCGGCGGGGCGGCCATGCTCGGCTGGGTGGCGATCGTCGCCGCGGCGGTGGCGCAGGGCACCACCGGCATCACCCGCAGCTTCCTGGAGTACGTCACCACCCCGGCCATCCTGATCGGCGCCGAGTTCGACAAGCTGGTCTCCATCGGCATGGTGACGCTGCTGCTCGCCCTCGTCGTCGCGCGCGGCCGCGCCCTGCTGGTGGAGGCGGCGCGCGAGCAGCTGGCCGCGGCCGAGCTCTCCCGCTTCTTCGTCCCCGAGATCGCCACCCGCATCCGCGGCGCCGAGATGGAGCAGATGGCGGGCATGGCCGAGATGCGCGAGGCCAGCATCCTGATGACCGACCTGCGCGGCTTCACCGGCATGGCGCGCGCCATGCCGCCCGACGCGCTGCTGCGCCTGCTCGCCGCCTACCAGTCGCTCGTCGTCGTGGCGGTGCGCGCGCATGGCGGCAGCATCGACAAGTACCTCGGCGACGGGGTGCTGGCGAGCTTCGGCGCGGTGGAGCCGAGCGAGACCCATGCGGCGGATGCGCTGCGCGCGGTGGAGACGATCCAGGCGACGCTCGCGGCCTGGACGCCGCCCGAGCCCGGCATGCCGCCGATCGCCATCGGCATGGCGGTCTCCTGCGGCGAGGTGCTGTTCGGCACGGTGGGGGCGGCGGGGCGGCTGGAATACACCGTCATCGGCGATCCGGTGAACCTGACCGCCAAGCTCGAGAAGCACAACAAGGCCGAGCGCAGCGACGCCCTGACGGACGCCGCCACCTTCGCGCGGGCCCTGGCGCAGGGCTATGCGCCGGGCCTCGCGGTGGAGCACCGGGCGGGCCGGCGCGTCGCCGGCGTCGAGGATCCGGTGGACCTGGTGGTGCTGGGCCGGGCCTGAGCGACCCGGCCCGCCTCAGCGCCCGTCGCGGCGCAGCGCGAGGTCGAGCGGCGCGGCGAGGTTGGTGCGTGCCAGCTCCATCGCCTCGGTCGCGCAGCGCAGCGACAGCGCGCCGTAGTCCTGGGCGCCGGCGATGCCGCTCGTCCCCACCGCCTTGGCCAGCGCGACCAGACGCTCGGCCGCCTCCTGCGCGGTGCCGCCGGCGGCCGCGACCTCGAGCGCCTCCTCGGCGTGGCGCGTGAGGCGGCGGGTCATGGCGAGGTTCGCCTCCGTCGCCGCCTGCACCCAGCCGAGCAGCATCCGGCCCGAGGCGAGGAAGGAGGCCATGGCCGCCTCGCGCGCGGCGCTCGCCGCCGCGCTGCTGCCGAGCGCCGCGTCCGGCGCGAAATCCGTGGGACTGGACTGATCCATGCTGGGACTCCCTTTCCGCAGCGCTTTCGTCCCGGCGCGGCGGGGAGTCACGTGACGGTCCCGCATCGATAGCATGTCGGAGGGCTATGGGTGGCCGCCGGTCAGAAAATGCCCATCGCCAGGCCCGCCGCCAGCGTCGCGCCGAGTTCCGCGCAGCGGTCGAGCGCCTCGGGGGGGAGGGTCTTCGGCGCGAGGATCGCCTCCGGCGTCTGGGCGTGGGTGCAGACGATCAGCGCCGGCGCCACCTCGCGCAGCCGCCAGCCGGTGGCGATCCGCCCGATCTGGCGCACCGCGCTGGTGCCGTCGCTGCCGGCGCAGACCATGGCGGCATAGGGCCGCCCCTCGATCCGCCCGAGCACCGGGTAGTAGCTTCGGTCGAAGAAATCCTTCGCCACCCCGGCCATGGCGGCGAGGTTCTCAGGCGTGGCGAAGATGTAGCCGGCGGCGGCCAGCAGGTCCTCGGGCCCGGCCTCCGCCGCGTGGCGCAGGCGCAGGGCGCAGCCGGGCTCGGCCCGGGCGGCCTCGGCGGCGGCCTCGGCCATCCGGCGCGTGCCGCCGGTCATGCTGTGCCAGACGATGAGGAGCGTCGGCGTCACCCGAAGAAGCGGTTGGGCGGCCGCGGCAGGCCGAGGTTCTCGCGCAGCGTCCGCCCCTCGTACTCGGTGCGGAAGAGCCCGCGCCGCTGCAGCTCGGGCACCACCTGCGTGCAGAACTCGTCGAGGCCCTGCGGCAGGAAGGGGAACATGATGTTGAAGCCGTCGCAGGCCTCCTCCTCCAGCCAGCGCTGCATCTGGTCGGCGACCTGGGCCGGCGTGCCCACCATGGCCAGGCCGGCATAGCCGCCGAGCCGCTGCGCCAGCTGTCGCACCGTCAGCCCCTCGCGCCGCGCCAGCGCGATGGCCCGCTCGCGGCCCGACTTGCTCTGCTCCGTCTCCGGCACCTCGGGCAGCGGCGCATCCGGGTCGAAGGCCCGCGCATCCACCCCGAGCGCGATGGAGAGCGAGGCGATGGCGCTGTCGTAGTGCACGAGGCCATCGAGCGTCGCCCGCTTGGCCCGCGCCTCGGCCTCCGTCTCGCCGACCACGACGAAGCAGCCGGGCAGGATCTTCAGGTGCTCCGGGTCGCGCCCCGCCGCGCGCATCCGCCCCTTCACGTCGGCGTAGAAGCGCTTGCCGTCCTCGAGGGTGGGGGAGGCGGCGAAGACCGCCTCGGCGGTCTCGGCGGCGATCTGCCGCCCCGCCTCCGACGACCCCGCCTGCACGATCACCGGCCAGCCCTGCACGGGACGGGCGATGTTCACGGGGCCGCGGACGGAGAGCTCCTCGCCCTTGTGGTCCAGCACGTGCATCCGCGCCGGGTCCATGAAGATGCCGCTGGCCTGGTCGCGGATGAAGGCGTCGTCGGCGAAGCTGTCCCAGAGGCCGGTGACCACGTCGTAGAACTCGCGCGCCCTGATGTAGCGCTCGCCATGCGCCATGTGCTCGTCATGGCCGAAGTTGAGCGCGGCGTCCGGGTTCGCGGTGGTCACCAGGTTCCAGGCCGCCCGCCCGCCGCTGATATGGTCGAGCGAGGCGAATTTCCGCGCGACATGCCAGGCATCGTTGTAGGTGGTGGAGGCGGTGGCGATCAGCCCGATGCGCTCGGTCACCATCGCCAGGGCCGAGAGCAGGGTCAGCGGCTCGAAGCTGGTCACGGTGTGGCTGCGCTTCAGCGCCTCCACCGGCATGTTCAGCACGGCGTAGTGGTCGGCCATGAAGAAGGCGTCGAACTTCGCCCGCTCCAGCGTCTGGATGAAGCGGACCATGTGGCCCAGGTTGAAATTGGCGTCCGCGAAGGCGCCCGGGTAGCGCCAGGCGGCGGTGTGGATCGAGGCCGGGCGCATGAAGGCACCCAGGCGCAGCCGCTTGCCACTCATCGCGTCGGCCCTCCGCTCGCGTCGCCCATGCTCGCCCTCCTCCGCCCGCCTCGATGCGGGTCCGGCGCTGCGCGGACCCTACCATCGGGGGCCGGGGTGCGCAGCGCGCGGCGCCGCCATGGGGGCATGCGCCGCCCATATACCCCCTCGACCCGCCTTCGGTTTCGGCCAGAATGGCGGCCGGTTCCGGTGCCGCTCGGCCCCGGCGGGAGGAAAGCGAGAGATGCGCGACGGCGCCGCCCGTCCGGCCCCGCGTCCTGCGCGGCCCCGCCCGGCGGGCGGGCTTGCCGAGCGCCGCCCCGTCCTGGCGCCCCGCCAGCCTTGAGCCCCGAGGCGCCCGGCCCCTCCGCGGGCGGCACCGCCCTGGTGCCGCGCCGCGGCGGCGGCTTCCTCGGCCCCTTCCGGGTGCGCAGCTTCCGCTTCCAGTGGCCGGCGGACCTGCTGACCTCCTGGGCCTTCGAGATGGAGACCCTGATCCTCGGCTGGTACGTCCTGGTCGAGACGGGGTCCGTGCTCTGGCTGACCGCCTTCGGCGCGCTGCAGTTCCTCGGCACCCTCTTCGCGCCGATGATCGGCGTCATGGCCGACCGCATCGGCCATCGCCCCGTCCTCTGCGCCATGCGGGCGAGCTATGCGGCGCTGGCCGCCATCATTGCCGCGCTGGCGCTGACCGGCGGGCTGACCCCCGTGGTGGTGCTGGTCGTCGCCATCGTCGCCGGGCTGGTGCGCCCCTCCGACATCGGCATGCGCAATGCGCTGATCGCCGCCACCATGCCGCCGCCGCTGCTGATGGCCGCCGTCGGGATCGGCCGCACCACCGCCGATTCCGCGCGCGTCCTCGGCGCGCTGACCGGGGCCGGGCTCGCCGCCTGGCTCGGCCTCGCGCATGCCTACCTGGCGATCACGCTGCTCTACCTGGCGAGCTTCGCGCTCAGCCTCGGCACCGGTCCGACGCCGCGCCACCCCGGCGCCGCGCTCTCCACCCCGCTGCGCGACCTCGTGGACGGCTTCGCCCATGTCGGGCGCACGCCGGCGCTGCTGGCCGCCGTCAGCCTGGCCTTCCTGGTCAACCTCTCTGCCTTCCCGCTCTCGGGCGGGCTGCTGCCCTTCGTCGCGCGCGATGTCTACGGCATCGACCGCACCGGCCTCGGCCTGCTCAGCGCGAGCTTCGCCGCCGGCGCCCTCGTGGGCTCGCTGCTGGTCGGGCTGGTCGGCACGCGGGTGCAGGCCGGGCGGGCGATGATCCTGGCGGCGCTGGTCTGGTATGCGCTGCTGCTGGTCTTCGCCCGCACCGAGGACGCGCTGCTCGGCATGGTGCTGCTGGCGCTGGCGGGCTTCGTGCAGAGCCTCTCGCTCTCGCCGCTGGTCGTGCTCATGCTGCGGGCGGCGGGGGATGCCTACCGGGGGCGGGTGATGGGGGCGCGGATGCTGGCGATCTACGGCCTGCCGATCGGCCTCTTCGCCGCCGGGCCGCTGATCGAGCGGCTCGGCTTCGCCGACACGGCGACGCTCTATGCCGGCTTCGGCCTCGCCTGCACGGCGCTGATCGGCCTGGTCTGGCGCCGCGCCCTCTGGCCGCGCCAGGCCCCGGCCAATACCGGCCGGCGCGACTGACCATGGCGCGGGGGGAGGAGGTGCGCCCGGGCGCGGCGGGCAAGCTCGCGCTGATCGGCCTCGGCACGCTGGCGGTGCCGCTCGACACCGCCGTGAACATCGCCTTCCCCGCCATCACCGCGAGCTTCGGCCTGGCGCTGGCCGAGATCCAATGGGTCGTCATCGCCTATGTGCTGACCCATGGCAGCCTGATGCTGGCGCTGGGTCGCATCGGCGACGTCTTCGGCCATGTGCGGGTCTTCCGGGCCGGGCTGGCCTGGAGCGCCGTGGCCTACCTGCTCTGCGCCTTCGCCCCGGATTTCGGCACGCTGCTGGCCTGCCGCGTGCTGCAGGGCGTGGGCGCGGCGCTGGTGATCAGCTGCGGAGCGGCGCTGGCGACCAGCCTCTACCCGGAACGGCTGCGCGGGCGCGTGCTCGGCGTCTATGCCTTCTGCTTCGCCGCCGGCTCGGTGATCGGGCCCTCGTTCGGCGGGCTGCTGGTGGAGCGCTTCGGCTGGCCCGTGGTGTTCTGGAGCCGCGCGCCGGTGGCGCTGCTGGCGCTGCTGCTGCTGCGCGACCTGCCGGCTCCGCCCCGCCCGGCGCGGCGCGAGCCCGTGGATCTCCTGGGCGGCGCGCTGCTGGCGCTGGCGATCGGCCCGCTGCTGCTGGCGGTGAACCAGGCCCGCCACCTCGCCGCCGGCGGGCTGCAGGCCCTGGCGCTGGCGGCGGTGGCGCTGGCCGCGGGCGCGGGCTTCCTGTGGTGGTCGCGGCGCAGCCCGCGGCCGGTGATCGCCCTGCACCACCTGCGCGCGCGGGAGGTGGCGCTGGGCAATGCGGCGACGCTGCTGGTGAACCTCGCCGCCTTCGCCGTGCTGCTCTTCGGGCCCTACTACCTGGCGCGGATCGCCGCCATCCCGACCGCCGCGGCGGGCTTCGTGCTGGCCGCGGGGCCGCTCGGCATGATGCTGGCCTCGCCGGCGGCGGGGTGGCTGCTGGCGCGGGCCGGCGCGCCGCGCGTGGCCTGGGCGGGGACGGCGCTGGTCGCGCTCGGCCTGCTGCTGGTGGCGCAGTGGGACGCGGCGACGCCGGCCTGGCAGCTGGTGGCGACCTTGCTGGTCTCGGGCGCCGGCCTCGGCCTGGTGCAGGTGAGCGGCACGGACATGGTCACCGGCGCGATGCCGGTGGCCGACCGCGGCGTTGCCGGCAGCCTGGCGATGCTCTCGCGCACGCTCGGCATCGTCTCGGCCGCCTCGCTGCTGTCGCTGCTCTTCGCCGGGCTCGAGGCCGCGGCGGTGGCGCGCGGCGCGGCGCCGGGGGAGGCCTTCCTGGCCGCCTTCCGCACGACCTTCCTGGTCGCGGCGGCGATCCCGGCAGGTTTCCTGCTGCTGGTCGCGGCGCTGCCCGGCGGCCTGCGACGGCGGCGCGGCGGCACGGGCTGAACGCGCGGGTCACCGCCGAAGCGCGTCCAGGCGGCGGGCATCGCCCCCAAGGCGCCCGCCCCCGGCCGCCTGCGATCCGGCCTACTCCGCCGAGATCCGCGCCTCGCGCACCACGCGGCCGATCTTCTCCACCTCGCCGCGCAGGAAGGCGCCGAATTCCTCCGGCGTGCCGCCGGTGACGAGGGCGCCCATCTCCTGCAGCCGCGCCCGCCCCTCCGGCGTGCCGGCGATCGCCATGATGGCCTCGTTCAGCCGCCGGACGATGCCTGGCGGGATGCCCGCGGGGCCGAAGAAGGCGTACCACTCGACGATGTCGAAGCCCGGCACCGCGGTTTCGGCGATCGTCGGCAGGTCGGGCAGGAAGGGCACGCGCCGCCCGGCGGTGACGGCCAGCGGGCGCACCGACCCGGCGCGGACATGCGGCAGGGTGGAGCTGGCATTGCCGAACATCAGCTGGATGTTGCCCGCCACCAGGTCCGCCGAGGCCGGGCCGCCGCCGCGATAGGGCACGTGCACCATGTCGACGCCGGTCGCCAGCTTGAACATCTCGCCCGAGATGTGCACCGCCGAGCCGATCCCCGGCGAGCCGAAGGAGAGCTTCCCGGGATTGGCCTTCGCATGGGCGATCAGCTCCGCCACGCTCCGCACCGGCAGGCCGGGATGCACCACCAGGATGTTCGGCACGTCGGCCAGCAGCAGGATCGGCGTGACGTCGTCCACCGGGTGGTAGGGCTGGCGCGTCAGCAGCGCGGCGGAGACGAGGGTGCTGACCGTCAGGCCGATGGTGTGGCCGTCGGGCGCGGCGCGCAGCACCTCGGCCGCGCCGATGGCACCCGAGGCGCCGCCGCGGTTTTCCACCACCACCGGCTGGCCGAGCGCGGCGGAGAGCGGCGGCGCGATCTGGCGCGCCAGGATGTCGGCCGTGCCGGCGGGCGGCCAGGGCACGACGAGGCGGATCGGCCGGGTGGGCCATGCCGGCGCCGCGTCGCGCGGCTGCGCCGCGGCGGGGCGATGCGCCATGCCGGCCGCGGCGGCGGCGCCGAGCAGTGCCTGCCTGCGTCGAAGCATTCCCGTCTCCTCCCTCCCCGGCGCGCCCCGGCCGGGGCAAGCTCTCCGGGACGGCAGGATGCCGCGCGGGGGAGACGGGCGCCATGACGGAATCGCGCGAGGACGGGGCTGCGGGGGAGGGCGTCGCGGCGGCGCTGGGCCGCTTCGTCGCCGGCTCGGACTGGGCGGCGATCCCCGAGGCGGCGCGGCTCGCCGCGCGGCGCACGCTGCTCAACCATCTGGGCTGCGCGCTCGGCGTGGCGCGCGACCCCGCCATGGCGCGGCTTGGCGCGGTGCTGCGCCCCTTCTCCGGCGCGCCGACCGCGACCGTGATCGGCCAGGCCGAGCGGATGGACGCGATGGCGGCGAGCTTCCTCAACGCCGTCGCCGGGAACCTGCTGGACTACGACGACACGCATCTCGAGACCGTCATCCACCCCGCCGCGCCGGTGGCGCCGCCGGTGCTGGCGCTGGCCGAGCAGCGCGGGCTGCCGGGGCAGGCGGTGCTGCATGCGCTGCTGCTCGGCATGGAGGTGGAGTGCCGCATCGGCAATGCCGTCTCCCCCGGGCACTACGCGCGCGGCTGGCACATCACGGCGACCTGCGGCGTTTTCGGCGCGGCAGCGGCTTCGGCGCGGCTGCTCGGCCTGCCGGCGTCGCAGGTGGCGCATGCGCTGGGCATCGCCGCCAGCCAGTCGGCCGGGCTGGTCGAGAACCTGCCGAACGCGGCGAAGAATGTCGGCGTCGGCAATGCCGCGCGGGGCGGCCTGCTCGCCGCGCTGCTGGCCGAGGCCGGCTGCGACGCCGCGCCGCGGGCCATCGAGGGCGCGCTGGGCTGGGCGCGGGCCATGGGCGATTCGCCGTCCCTCGCGGCGATCAACGGGGAGCTCGGCACGCGCTGGGAGGCGGCGCGCAACACCTTCAAGCCCTATCCCGCCGGCATCGTCTTCCATGCCGTGATCGATGCCGCGCTGGCGCTGCGCGAGGCGCTCGGCGCGCCGGCGGCCCGCGCGATCGCGGCGGTGGAGGTCGCGGGCGATGCGCTGCTGCTCGCCCGCGGCGATCGCGGCGAGGTGCGCAGCGCCGGCGATGCGCGGGTCAGCATCCACCATTGCGCGGCGGTGGCGCTGCTGCGCGGGCGCGCGGGGGTGGGCGAATTCGCGGCCGCGGCGGCCGCGGACCCCGAGGTGGACGCGCTGCGGGCGCGGGTGCGCGCGGTGCTGCAGGAGGACCTGCCCCGCGGCGCGGCGCGGGTCGGGGTGCGCCTGGCCGATGGCCGCGTGGCGGAGCGGACGGTGCTGGCCGCCCGCGGCAGCGCCCAGCGCCCGCTGACCGACGCCGAGCTGGCGGAGAAGTTCCGTGACAATGCCGCGCTCGGCGGCCTGGCGGACCGCGCGGCGCCGGCGCTGGAGGCGCTGCAGGGGATCGAGGCGGCGCCCGGCATCGCCGGGCTGATGGCGCTGCTGCGGCCTTGAGCCCCGCCCGGCCCAGCATCCTGGCGCCTCAAAAGCGTGCTTAATGCACCTGATGACGTCAATTTGACAAAATCCGAGGAGTCTTCGACAAGAGGGCTAGTTGTCGGGGGCGAGAGAGATGCGCCGAAGCCGTTCCGTGGAACTGCGAACCTACCGGTCCTACCGGATCGAGGTGCTGGACGACGGGGCGTCCGGCTGGGCCGTGGTGCTGCACGGCCCGGAAGCGGCCGCGATCGACCTGCTTCGCACCGGCGAGCCGAATGGTCTCGCGGCGCTGGTGGAGCAGGCCCGGCGGATCATCGACCAGCAGCTGGGCGCGGGCGCCGCCGCCGGGCCGCGGCTGGGCTGAGCCGCGCCCGGAAGCGCGCCGGGCCGGATCACAAGCCCAAGATCTGTGCAGCCGCGGCATGGTGGCGGCGCTGTGCCCGGCCCAGGCGGGGCCCGGGCCCTGTGCCTGCGGGTGGCACGGGCCTTGCTGCCCCGGGGCATGATCGCCGGCACGCCCGACCCCATCCCCCCGCCCGCCGCGGGCTCCCGATGACCGCCCTGCACGCCGCCGGCGGCACGGCATGACGCCGGCCAATCCCGTCGCGCGCGCGCTCGCCGGCCCGGCGCGGGTGCTGGCCATCCTCGGCGGCTGGTGGCTGATCGGGCTCTCCTTCGTGACGGTGGGCGAGATCCTGGCGCGCAAGCTGTTCGGCGCCTCGCTGCAGGGGGTGGACGAGATCGGCGCCTATACGCTCGCCGTCTTCTCCACCTTCTCCTTCGCCTGGGCGCTGGTGAACAAGGCGCATACCCGCGTCGACTTCCTGATCGGCCGCCTGCCGGCCTGGCCGCGCGCCCTGCTGAACGCCGGCGCCTACCTGCTGCTGGGCGCCTTCGCGCTCTACGCCGCCTGGCGCGGCTGGCACGTGCTGGAGGAGAGCCTGGAGTTCCAGGCGCGGGCCAATTCCCCGCTGCAGACGCCGCTGTGGATCCCGCAATCGGCCTGGCTGGCCGGCCTCGTCGCCTTCGCCATCGCCGCCGGTGCGATGGCGGCGCATGCGGTGCTGCTGCTGGCGCGGCCGGCGCGGCTGAACGCGCTCTACGGGCCGCTGAGCCTCGAGGAGGAGGTGCGGGCCGAGGCCGGCGCGGTGCTGGCGCGCGGCGCCGTGCCGCCGGAGGAGCCGGCGCCCGCCGCCACGGCGCCCGCGCGATGATCGGCGTCGGCGAGGCGGCGATCGGCTTCGGCCTGCTGGTCGCGCTGCTCTTCCTCGGGCTGCACGTGGCGACGGCGATGATCGTCGTCGCCGTGCTCGGCGCCAGCCTCTACCTCAGCCTCGCCCTCGTGGAGGCGCTGGGGACGCAGCTCTGGGCCTCGATGGAGGACTACGTCCTGCTCTCGATCCCGCTCTACATCCTGCTGGGCGAGATCCTGGTGCGCAGCGGCTCGACGGACCGGCTCTACCGCAGCCTGGCGGACTGGCTGAACCCGCTGCCGGGCGGCCTGCTGCACACCAATGTGGGGGCTGCGGCGGTCTTCTCCGCCGTCTCCGGCTCCTCGGTCGCCACCGCGGCCACCGTCGCCACCGTCGCCCTGCCGAGCTTCCGCCGCCGCAAGTACGACGAGCGCCTCGTGCTCGGCTCGATCGCCGCCGGCGCCTCGCTCGGCAACCTGATCCCGCCGGGCATCGCGCTGATCGTCTTCGGCGCGATGACGAACGTCTCGGTCGGCCAGCTCTACGCCGCCGCGGTGGTGCCGGGCATCGTCATGACGGTGCTGTTCATGGCGACCATCGTGCTGATCGCCCTCGCCCGCCCCGGCCTGGTGCGGGAGAAGGAAACGCTCGACCCGCTGCGGGTGCGGCTGAAGCGCGCGGTCGACCTGCTGCCGCCGCTGGTGATCTTCACCATCATCATGGGCTCGATCTACACGGGCTGGGCGACGGTGACCGAAAGCGCGGCACTCGCCGTGGTGGCGGCGCTGCCGATCGCCGCGCTCTACGGCCGGCTCTCGGTGCGCATGCTGCACGACTGCTTCCTGGCGACGGCAAGCCTGACGGCGATGAGCCTGCTGATCCTCTCCGCCGCCTTCTACCTGAACTTCGTCATGGGGCTGCTCGGCGTGACGCCGGCGCTCGGCGCCTTCGTCACCGGCCTCGGCGTCGGGCCGCTCGAGCTGATCCTGGCGCTGACGGTCTTCTACCTGCTGCTCGGCATCTTCTTCGAGACGCTGCCGATGCTGGTCGGCACCGTGCCGGTGGTCTTCCCCGTGGTGGTCGCCGCCGGCATCGACCCCGTCTGGTTCGGCGTCTTCGTCGTGCTGATGGGCGAGATCTCGCTGCTGAGCCCGCCCGTCGGCATGACGCTCTACGTCATCCAGGCGGTGCGGCGGGAGGGCACCATCGCCCAGGTCTTCCAGGGCACCGTGCCCTTCTTCCTGGCGATGGTGGTGATGACGGGGCTGATGATCGCCTTCCCCGGCATGGCGCTCTGGCTGCCGCGGCTGGCCTATGGCCCGTGACGGGCGCTGGACCCTGACCGCGAGCACGGAAATGCGGATCTTGGTCCAGCGCGTTGCCTGTTCGCGCGATTGACGCCTGCGGGCAGCACGCCCTTCGGCGATCACGCTCCGGGCGCTGCCTCCGGTGCCCGCCGGTCAGGCCGGCGGCAGCACGCGCGCCGCATGCGCGGCGATGGCGCGGCGCTGCGCCACCCACAGCGCCCCGCCGCGCGCCGCGATGCCGCCGAGGATCCGCTCCACCGCCCGGAAGCGCGCCGGCCGGCCGGAGATGCGCAGGTGGAAGCCGATGTTGAGCAGGCAGGAGAGGCCGCGCGCCGCTTCCTCCAGCGCCTGGTCCAGCGCCGCCTCGACATAGTCGACGAACTCCTGCGGCGTCACGAAGCCGTTCGGGTGGAAGTACTTCGCGTCGTTGGTGTCGAGCGCATAGGGCACGACCAGCAGCCCGCCGCCCGGCACGGCGCGGTCCCAATAGGGCAGGTCGTCGTCGAAGCCGTTGCTGCAATAGGCGAAGCCGCGCTCGACCAGCAGCGCGCGGGTCCAGGGGCTCTGGCCGCCGCGGCAGAAGAAGCCGACCGGCCGCGCGCCCGTCGCCTGCTCGATGGCGGCGATGGCGCGGTCGAGGTCGGCGGCCTCGGCGGCGCGGTCCGTGTAGTCGGCCTGCGGGCGCCAGCGCCAGCCATGGCAGGCCGCCTCGTGCCCGCGCCGCGTCACCTCGGCCGCCAGCGCGGGGGAGCGCGCGACGGCCCGGCCGCACATCCACCAGGTGCTGGTCAGGCCGTGCCGGTCGAAGCCGTCGAGGAAGCGGCGCAGGCCGACGCGCGTGCCATAGGCGAAGATCTGCTCCTGCCCGAGATCCCGGCGGCCGGGGCCCACGACGGAGGCGAACTCGCCCACCTTCTCGTTCTCCGGGTCGCCGGCCTCCACGGCCATCTCGGCGCCTTCCTCGTAGTTGACCACCAGCGAGACGGCGACGCGCGCGCCGTTCGGCCAGGTGATCGCCGGCGGTGCCAGGCCGTAGCCGACGAGATCGCGTTGCATCAGGGTGCTCCGGGGCGGGGGAGGCACGGGACTTGCAAGCCCGGGGCCAGCGACCACCGCCCTCTGGAGTCCCGCCGCCGATGATGCGCCCCTTCCGCCAGGCCCTGCTCGGCCTTCTCGGGCTTGCCGCCGCCGCGCTGCCCGCCGCCGCCCAGCAAGCGGGTCCCGCCATCCCGCTGCGCGTCACCGGGCATTTCTCGCAGAACGACAAGCATGTCGCCATCGAGCGCGCCTTCTACGCCGGGCTGCCCGCCGAGACGGGGATCAACCTGCAGATCACCTACAACCCGATGGACCAGGTCGGCGTGCAGGCCGCCGATGCGCTGCGGCATCTGCGCAGCGGCGCCTTCGACGTGATGTCGGTGGTCATGGGCAATGTCGCGCGCGACGAGCCCTTCCTCGACGGCATGGACCTGATCGGCGTGAGCCCGACGGTGGACGAGCTCAAGCTCGCGGTGGAGGCCGGCCGCGCCGCCCTCGACCGCCGCCTGGAGGAGCGCTTCCAGGCGCGCGCCATGGCGCTCTGGCCCTTCGGCCCGCAATACTTCTTCTGCAAGCCCGCGGTGCGCGGCGTCGCCGACCTGCGCGGGCTGAAGGTGCGGAGCTACACGCCCTCGATGACGGCGCTGCTGACGCATCTCGGCGCAAGCCCGGTCAGCCTGCAGTTCAGCGAGGTCTACCCGGCGCTGCAGCGCGGCGTGGTCGATTGCGGCATCACCTCCGCGGTCTCGGCCCATGCCGGCAACTGGGGCGAGGTGATCACCCATGTGCTGCCGCTCTCGCTCGCCGGCGGCGTGCAGGGCCACTTCATGAGCGGCCAGGCCTGGCGCCGCTTCTCGCCCGAGCAGCAGCAGGCCATGGCCAAGGCCTTCGGCCGGCTCGAGGGGATGCTGTGGCAGCTGGCCCGCACCTCCGACGCGCAGGCGCTCGCCTGCCTCGGCGGCGCGGCGGAGTGCCAGGGCCGCCGCTTCACCGCGACCATCGCCACCGTGCCGGCCGAGGACGCGACGAAGGTGCGCGACGCCGTCTCCACCGCCGTGCTGCCGACCTTCCGCGACAGCTGCAACCGGGTCTGGGGCGAGTGCGCGCAGGTCTGGAACGGCACGGTCGGCAAGGCGCGGGGCTTCGCCATTCCCTGAGCCCCCGGGCCGATGGGCCCCGCGTCGCGCGCTCAGGCGCCGCGGCCGGGGCCCACCGGATGCAGCGGCACGGCGGCGATGCCGCCCTGCGCCTCGGGCAGCGGCCTGAGCCCCTCCGGCCGCGCGATGCCCGGGTTGGCGGCGAAGAGCCGGGCCCAGCAGCGGTCCGCCACCTCCTCCGCCTCGCGCAGGATGCGTGCCTCGTCCATGGTCAGCACCTGGCCGTCGCGCATCAGCCAGCGTCCGTCCACCATCACGTCGTCCACGTCGCGTGCCTGGCCCTGGTGAACCCAAACGGAGACCGGCCGCAGGAAGGGCGCGAGATGGGCGCGCGCCGTCTTCACCATGATCAGGTCGGCGAGGTTGCCTTCGGCCAGCCAGCCGCCATCCGCCACACCCATGGCCTGGTAGCCGTTGCGCGTCGCCCAGCGCAGCGCCTGCTCGGGCGTCGGCTCGCGCCCGTCCTCGCGCCGGACGCGCTCCATGAAGAGGCCGGTGCGCATCACCTCCACCATGTCCTCGGCCATGTTGTCGCTGCCCATGCCGATGGTGCAGCCCGCCGCCTCCAGCTCCGAGACGCGGGGGCTGAGGCCGCGCCGCGCCGCGATGGCGGAGTTGAAGGCGACCTTCACCCGGTGCTTGCCCAGGATCTTCTCCTCGAGCGGCGCCATGCAGCGGCAATGCGCGGCGATCATGCGCTCGTGCAGGAAGCCGATGCTCTCGAGGAATTCGCAGGGCAGCATGTTGTGGTGCGCCTGCACCGCCGCGACCTCGCCCCAGATCTGGTTGAGGTGGATGGTGCAGATGGTGTCGAGCCGCTGCTGCAGCGCGCGCACCTCCCCGAGCAGCCCGGGCGAGCAGGTATCGGGCGACCAGGCGGAGACGCCGACGCGGATCCGCCCCCCGCCCGCGCCATGCCAGGCCGCATGCAGCGCCTCGATCCGCGCGAGGCCGGCGCGGCCGACCGCCGGGTCGCTGCGGAATTCCCGCGGGTCGCCGATGGAGGCGCCGACGCGGTCCCAGGTGCGCTCCGCCAGCACCATGCGCAGCCCGGTATCCACCATGGCCTGGGCGTAGTTCTGGATATGCGCCGCGTCCTCCAGCAGCGCCGTGGTGCCGGAGCGCAGCGCCTCCAGCGCGCCCAGTTCGCACATCACCCGCTGCTCCTCCGGCGTCATCGGCGGCAGCGGGATGGGCGAGAGGCCGCCGTCGAAGGGCGGCTTGTGCGGCGGCGAGAGGTCCTCGAAGACGCCGCGCGCCAGCGTCATCACCAGGTGGGTGTGGATGTTGGCGAAGCCGGGCAGCACGCAGCGCCCGGTGGCGTCCACCACCTCGGCGCCGGGGAAGCGCGCCGTCACCTGCTCCACGGGGCCGATGGCGGCGATGCGGTTGCCCTCGACGGCGAGCGCGCCGCGATGGTGGATGGTGCCTGCCGCATCGCCCGTCACGATGGTGGCGCCCGCGATGATCATGGCCATGCGCGTCACTCCGCCTCCCTGGTAATCCTGGGCATCGGCATCACTCCGCCTTGCTGGTGGTCATGGGCACCGGCATCACTCCGCCTTGATGTTGGCCGCCTGCACCAGGCGGGTCCAGGCCGCGCGGTCCTCGCGCATGCGGCGGTCGAGCTCGGCGCCGGGGGTGAAGGCGACGATCGAGCCGAAGCCGATCATCTGCGCCATCGTCTCGGGCATCGCCATGACGGCGCGGAAGGCGTCCTCCAGCGCCTGGCGCCGCTCGGGCGGGATGCGCGCCGGCGCAACCACGGCGTTGAAGCCGACCATGGTCCAGTCCACCCCGGCCTCCTGCGCCGTCGGCACCTCGGGCAGGGCGGGGTGGCGCGTCGGCGTCGAGATCGCCAGCACGCGCACCCGCCCGCCCTCGGCGGCGCCGCGGAACACGCCGTAATTGCCGATCATCAGCTGCACGTCGCCCGCGAGCATGCCCTGCAGCGCCGGGCCGGTGCCGCGATAGGGCACGTGCAGCATCTCCACGCCCGCGGCGCGGCGCCAGCTCTCGTAGAAGAGGTGCGGCCCGCTGCCGATGCCGGCCGAGCCGAAATTGTAGTGCCCGGGCCGGGCGCGCAGCAGCGCCACGAATTCGCCGAGGCTCGTCGCCGGCAGGCTCGCCGGGATCACCAGCACCACCGGCCCGGCGGTGAGCTGCGCCACGCCGGCGAAGTCGCGCTGCGTGTCGAAGGCGAGGTTCGGGTGCAGCGCATGGGTGATCGCCAGGTTGCCCGAATCGCCGAGGAAGAGCGTGTGGCCGTCGGGCTCGGCGCGCGCGACGTGCTCCATGGCGATGTTGCCGTTCGCCCCGGCGCGGTTCTCGACGACGACGGGCTGGCCGAGCCGCTCCTGCAGCCGCTGCATGATGGGGCGCCCGACCGTGTCCACGCCGCCGCCCGGCGGGTAGCCGATGACGACGCGGATCGGCCGGTCCGGGAAGCCGGCCTGCGCGCCGGCGGGCCGGTGCAGCGCCGGCAGCGCCAGCGCCGCGGCGAGGAGGGGGCGGCGATGCATGGGCATGGGGCGGTCTCCGCTCGGCGTCCCCCGAGCTTCCACCCGCGCGGGGCGGGGCGGAAGGGTCGTCGCGCCATGCCCCGGGCCGGCCGGCGACGCGTATTGCCTCGCCGCTGGGCGGCCGCCGCCCGAACCGCCCGCGAGGCGAGCGCATGGCGTGCCCCGGCGCCTAGACCACGATCCGCGAGGACTGAATCGCGGATCGTGGTCCAGCTCGTTGTTTCGTCGCGTGATTCACGCCTGCGGGCGTTACGCACTTCGGCGATCAGGCTCTAGGCGGCAATGGCGCCGATCGCCGCCTCCAGCACGGCGAGGGCGGCGGCGAAATCCGCCAGCG
>CAYNYQ010000005.1:0-43211 GCA_964401305.1 uncultured Acetobacteraceae bacterium
TCGGCACCAACCTGCTCATCATGGCCTTCGGCCATCGCGGCTTCGCCGTCGGCACGGCCTACGCGAAGACCGAGGCGGTGCAGGGCGCGATCCTGGCCCTGGTGCTCCTGGGCGAGCGGATCTCGGCGCTCGCCTGGTTCGGCATCGGCATCGGGGTGACGGGGGTGCTCTGGCTCTCGCTGGCCGGCAAGGCGCGCAACGCCGGCGAGCTGCTGCGCGCCACGGTGCAGCCGGCGGCGCTGCTCGGCATCGCCTCTGGCTTCTTCTTCGCGCTGACCAGCGTGCTGATCAAGGCGGCGAACCAGGCCCTGCCGGGCGAGGACCCGATCCTGCGGGCGCTGGTGACGCTGGTGGTGACGAACATGCTGCAGACCGGGATGCAGGGCGGCTGGCTCTTGTGGCGGGAGCCGGACCAGGCGCGCGCGGTGTTCCGCACCTGGCGGAGCTCGGCGCAGGTCGGCGCGCTCTCGGCCTGCGGCTCGGCCTGCTGGTTCACCGGCTTCGCGCTCGCCCCGGTCGCGCTGGTGCGCGCGGTGGGGCAGGTGGAGATCCTGTTCACCCTGCTGTTCAGCCGCTTCTTCCTGCGCGAGAGCCCGAGCCGTGCCGAGGTGATGGGCGCGCTGACGGTGGTCTGCGGCGTGGTGCTGGTGCTGCTCGGGCGCTAGGCCGGTGCGGACCGGGTCGGGCGGCGCGCTCTGCATCATCTCCGGCGGCCAGTCCGGGGCCGATCGCGCGGCGCTCGACGTCGCGCGGGCGCTCGGCCTGCCGCATGGCGGCTTCGTGCCCAAGGGACGCTGGGCGGAGGACGGCCCGATCCCGCCCGGCTACGCGGTGTGGGAGCTGGAGAGCCCCGAGCCCGCCATGCGCACGGCGGCCAATGTGCGCCACGCCGATGCGACGCTGATCGTCACGCATGGCGCGCCGCGCGGCGGCACGGCGCTGACCGCCGCGCTGGCGCGGCGTTCGGGCAAGCCCTGGCTGCACCTCGACCTCGGCGTGCTCGAGGCGGGCGCGGCGGCGCGGCTGCTGGCGGAGTGGCTGGCGGCGAACCCGGTCGGCACGCTGAACGTCGCCGGGCCCCGGGCGAGCGAGGATGCGCGGATCCACGCCGCCGTCCACGCGCTGCTGCTGCGCGTGCTGGGCCCGGGGTAGGGTCGGCGGGGCTACTCCGCCGCGGCGCGCGCCGCGGCGCCCTCCATCCGGAAGCCCTCGTAGCCCTTCTGCACCACCTCGTCGCAGAGCTGCCGGTAGACGCCGACGCCGCCGATATAGGGCATGAAGACCCGCGGCTTGCCCGGCACGTTGGCGCCCATGTACCAGCTCGCCGCGCGGGGATAGAGCGTGCGGTCGGCCACCTCGTTGTTGTGCGCGACCCAGCCGTCCTCGGCCTCCTGCGTCGCCTCGACGCGGGTGATGCCGCGGGCGCGCATGTGCGCCAGCAGGTCCACCGTCCAGTCCACGTGCTGCTCGATGGAGACGATCATGTTCGACAGCACGGAGGGGCTGCCGGGCCCGGTGATCATGATCATGTTGGGGAAGCCCGCGGTGCAGAGGCCGAGATAGGTGCGCGGCCCGGCCTCCCACTTCCGCTTCAGCGTCTCGCCGGTGGCGCCGGTGATCTCGATGCGGGTCAGCGCGCCGGTCATGGCGTCGAAGCCGGTGGCGAAGACCAGGTCGTCGGCCGCGTATTCGGTGCCGTCGGCCAGCCGCACACCGGTGGGCGTGACGGCGGCGATGGCGTTGGCGCGCACATCGACCAGCGTCACGGTGTCGCGGTTGAAGGTCTCGTAGTAGCGCGTGTCGACGCAGATGCGCTTGGTGCCGATCGGGTGGTCCTTCGGCGCCAGGATCTCCGCCACCTTCGGGTCCTTGACGATCTGGCGGATCTTGTTGCGCACGAACTCGGCGGCGGTGTGGTTGGCGTCCGGGTTGGTGATCAGGTCGTTGAAGGCGGCCATGAAGGCGGTGCCGCCGGCCTCCCAGCGGCGCTCGTACTCCGCCAGCCGCTCGGCCTCGCTCACCTCGAGCGCGGAGGTGTCGTTGATGCCGTAGAGGATGCCCGTTCGCATGGTGCGCGCCTGCGCCCGGCGGTTGGCGTAGTCCGACTTCCACATCCCCTCATAGGCCTCGTCCATCGGCTTGTTGCGCGAGGGGATGCTGAAGTTCGGCGTGCGCTGGAACACCGTGACCTGCCGCGCCTGCTCGGCGATGACGGGAATCGCCTGGATCGCCGAGGAGCCGGTGCCGATGACGGCGACGCTGCGCCCGGCGAAGTCCACGCCCTCGTGCGGCCAGTGGCCGGTGTGGAAGGTGCGGCCCCGGAAGCTCTCGATGCCCGGGATCTCCGGCAGCTTGGCCGTGGAGAGGCAGCCCGTCGCCATCACCAGGACGCGGGCGGCGACCGTCTCGCCCCGGTCGGTGCGCACCACCCAGCGGTCCGCCGCCTCGTCCCACGCGGCGGCGGCCACCTTCGTCTCGAAGGTGATGTCGCGCCGGAGGTCGAGCCGGTCCGCGACCCAATTGGCATAGGCAAGGATCTCGGGCTGCGCCGCGAAGCGCTCGGACCAGCGCCATTCCTGCTGGATCGCCTCGGAGAAGCCGTAGGAGTACTGCATGCTCTCCACGTCGCAGCGCGCGCCGGGATAGCGGTTCCACCACCAGGTGCCGCCGACACCGGCCGCCTGCTCGAAGACGCGGGTGGTCATGCCGAGGGCGCGCAGCCGGTGCAGCAGGTACATGCCCGCGAAGCCGGCGCCGACGATCACGGCATCCACGGTCGGCGGCTGCGGGCTGGGCAGGGAGGCCGGGGTGGCGTCGGGCATCTCGCGTTCTCCGTTTCCGTTCCGCTGCTGGCTCCCGCGGGAGCCTTTCCGGGCACCGCACCGCGTCGGCGCCCCGCTGTCAACCGGTGCGGGCGATCGGCCGCGGCCGCCCCTGCTCGTCCAGCGCCACATAGGTGAAGTCGGCCGAGGTGACGCGCACCCGTTCCGCCTGGCCCTGGCGCAGCACCCAGACCTCGACGCGGTAGGTGACGGAGGTCCGGCCCTGCCGCGCGAGGTCGGTGTAGACGCAGACCACGTCGCCGACCTTGACGGGGCGTAGGAAGGCCATGTCGGTGGCCGCGACGGTGGCCACCCGCCCGCCGGCCAGCGCCGCGGCGCTGATGCCGCCGGCGACGTCCATCAGCGACATGATCCAGCCGCCGAAGATGTCGCCGGCCGGGTTGGTGTCGGCCGGCATCGCCAGGGTGCGCACGGCGAGCTCGCCGCGCGGGCCCGGCTGCGGCCCGGCATTCATCCGGCGAACATGGCGCTGATCGCGGCCGGGTCCACCGCCTCGATGGTGGCGGGGGACCAGTGCGGCGTGCCGTCCTTGTCCACCAGCACGCTGCGCACGCCCTCGCGGAAATCCGGGTGGCGGTGTACCACCACGCGGGTCAGCGCCAGCTCCATCTCGAGGCATTCGTCGAGCGTCGCCCCCGCGCCGCGCCGGATCAGCGCGAGCGAGGCGAACATCGAGGTCGGCGACATGCGCCGCAGCACCTTCGCCTGCTCGGCCGCCCACTCCGTGCCCTCGGCGGCGAGCGCGGCCAGGATCTCCGGCATCGTGTCGCGGCCGAAGCAGCGGTCGATGGCGGCGCGGTGCGGCGCGAAGCTCGCCTCGGGCGGGGCTTCGGCGAAGCGCGCCACCGCGCCGGCATCGCCGCCCTCGACCAGCGCCGCCCGCAGCGCCTCGAGCCGCGCCTTCGGCACGTAGTGGTCGGCCAGGCCCGCATGCACCGCATCCGCGCCCTTCAGCCGCGCCCCGGTCAGCGCCAGCCAGGTGCCGACCGCGCCCGGCAGCCGCGGCAGCACGTAGGAGGTGCCGACATCGGGAAAGAGCGCGATCGCCGTCTCCGGCATGGCCAGCAGCGCGTTCTCGGTCACCACGCGCGGGCCGTTGTGCACGGAAAGCCCGATGCCGCCGCCCATGCAGACGCCGTCGATGAGCGAGACCCAAGGCTTGCCGAAGGTGGCGATGCCGCGGTTCACCGCGTATTCCTCGGCAAAGAAGCTCTCGACGCCCGCGGTGTCGCCGGCGATCGCCAGCTCGCGGATGCGGCGGACGTCGCCGCCGGCGCAGAAGGCGCGGCCGCCGGCGCCTTCCAGGATCACGAGCTTCACCGCCGCGTCCGGCTTCCAGGCATCCAGCGCGGCCTGGAATTCGCGGATCATGGCGAGGTCGAGCGCGTTCAGCGCGCGCGGCCGGTTCATCAGCAGCGTCCCGGCCGCGCCCTCGCGGCGGGCGATGATGGTCGGCTCGGCGGCGGGGCTCTCGGACATCGCGGCGCATTCCCTCTCGGCTGGCCCTCTCGGCTGGCCCTGTCGGCGGGCCCCCTCGGCCGCCGCGGTTAGCCGCTCGATGCCGGCGGATCAACCTCGCCCCTCTCGCCCGGCGCCTGCGGCTTCAGGCGGCTCAGCACGTAGAGCGTCAGCGCAGTGAAGCCGCAGAGCGTCACCGCGACATCATAGGCGCCGAGGCCGGTGGCGAGCCCGATCGCCCCCGTGGCCCAGAGCGCGGCGGCCGTCGCGGTGCCGTGCACCTCGCCGCCGCCCTTGAGGATGGCGCCGCCGCCGATGAAGCCGATGCCGGTGATGATGCCTTCGGCGATGCGCGCCAGCGCTTCCGGCTCCGTGGCCATCAGCCGCTCGGTCGCCTGGATGAAGCCGCAGGCCGCCACCGCGACCAGCGGGAAGGTGCGCAGCCCGGCGCTGCGGTCCTCGCGCTCGCGGTTCCAGCCGATGACGAAGGCCAGCGCATAGGCGATGCCGACATCGCGCAGATGCGACAGCGTGGAGGAGGCGAGGGCGGCGTCTAGGAGGTCCATCATCGGTCGGCGATGCCGGCGGCGCCGCCGCGCCGGGCTGGCATCGGGACCGCCGCGCCGTCGCCTCTCAGCGTCGCGCGATCAACCCGACGACAGCCGCGGTCAGCGCGGCGCCGATCAGCCCCTTCTTCATGCTGCCGCTGCGCATCACCGGCACCAGCACGGCGGCGCGCGCCGCCTGGTCGCCGACCTGGCGCAGCGCATCGTTGCGCACGCGCTCGGCCTCGATCGCCACCGGGTCGGGCGCGTCGCGCGCGGCCAGCCAGAGCAGCAGCCCCGCCAGCACCAGGTCGCAGGCGGCGAGCAGCAGCGCGGCGCCGACCGGGCCCATGCCCTCGATGAGCCAGGCAAAGGCCGCCATGTGCAGCATCAGCAGCAGCAGAAGCGCGAAGGCCGCCCCGCCGGCCGCGAGCCCGGCGCGGATGCCGTAGCCGCGCGCGGTCCGGCGCCAACGCAGGCCTTCCGCCTCGGCGGCGAGCCGCAGCAGCCGCAGGCCGCGCATCATGGGCGCCGTCCCGCCCGGCCGCGGGCCTCGTCATCCTTCCGCATGCCTCGTCTCCCGGACGCCCCGATCGCGTCCCCGGTGCTGCGGCGCCCGGGGGGTCAGCGGTCGTGATAGACGTAGGTGTTGCCGCCGATCAGCCGGCCCAGCAGGTAGCCGCCGACGGCGGCCACGGCGACCGCGACCAGCGGCCGCTCGCGCACCGTGTCGGAGAGCGCGTCGGCCTGGTCCTCCACCGCCTCGCGCGCGCGGTGCGCATAGTCCTGCACCTGGTCGGCGGCGCCGGCGAGCGCGGGGGTCACGCGCTCCTGCATCAGCCGCTCGACCTGGGCGCGCAGCCGCGCGAGTTCCTCGCGCGCATCCTCGCCGACGCGCTCGGCGCCGGCGCGCGCCTCGGCGCCGGTGCGGTTCGCGGCGACGCGGGCATCCTCGGCCATGCGCGCCGCGGCGGCGGAGGCCTGGTTGCGGGGGTCGTTGGCGTGGTCGTTGGCGGCGCTGCCCATGGCAGGGTCCCTCCTTCCCGTGCGGAAACGTTGGCAGGGCAACGCGGGTATCCGACGACGGTTCCGGCGCGGTGCGACACGCCGGCGGGAGAGGCCGCGCGCGGCGCTTGGTATCGCCACCTGCGCCCCCATCTGCCGACCGGCCCAGGGCCAACGCCACGAAGGGAATGCCATGCACCGGACCATCGATCGCCGCGCGCTGCTGCACGGGGCGGGCACGCTCGCCGCACTCGGGCTTGCTGCGCCGCGCGGCGCCTGGGCGCAGGCCGCGGCGAGCCCGCCCGCCGGCCCCTTCACCCTGCCGCCGCTGCCCTATGCGCCCGGCGCCAACGAGGCGGCGATCGACGCCCGCACGATGGAGCTGCACCACCGATTCCACCATGGCGGCCAGGTCAACAACCTGAACGCCGCCATCGCCCAGGCGCCGCAGCTCGCCGGCCGCAGCCTGGACGCGCTGCTGATGGCGCTGAACGAGGTGCCCGAGGGCCAGCGCACGGCGGTGCGCAACAATGGCGGCGGCCACGCCAACCACACGATGTTCTGGCAGATCATGGGCGGGCAGGGCGGCCAGCCGGGCGGCGAGCTGATGGCCGCGATCGAGCGCGACCTCGGCGGCTGGGAGGGGTTCCGCACCGCCTTCGAGCGCGCCTCCAACACGCTCTTCGGCTCCGGCTGGGCCTTCGTGACCGTGACGCGGGAGGGGCGGCTGGCGATCGTGCAGAAGCCCAACCAAGACAGCCCGCTGATGGACGGCAACCGCGTGCTGATGGGCAACGACGTGTGGGAGCACGCCTACTACCTGCGCTACCAGAACCGCCGCGCGGAGTACGTGCGCAATTGGTGGAACGTGCTCGACTGGCCGCGGATCGAGGCGCGCTACGCCGCTGCGAAGGCCGGTACGCTGGGGGTCTGAGGCGGAGCGCCGCGAGGCGCGGAGGGCTGAACCGGCCCGCCCGAGACACAACGCCGCGCGGGAACCGCCGGCGGGCGGCCGGGTTGCACGGCCGCCCCCCCTCCGGACCGGACCCCCCGCCCCATGCCGACGCCCCGCCTGAAGCCGCTCGACCGGCAGGTCATCCTCATCACCGGTGCGAGTTCGGGCATCGGCCTCGCCACGGCGCGCATGGCGGCGGCGCAGGGCGCTAGGGTGATGCTTGTCTCGCGCAATGCCGAGGCGCTGAGCGGCATCGCCGGGGACTTGCGTGCCCGCGGGGGCCAGGCGGAATGGGCAGCGGCCGACGTCGCCGATCGCGGCGCATTGGAGGCCGCCGCGCGCAAGGCCGAGACGGCCTTCGGCGGCATCGATTCCTGGGTGAACGACGCCGGCGCCTCGGTCTACGGCACGCTCGAGCAGACGCCGATCGAGGACCAGCGCCGGCTCTTCGAGACGAACTACTGGGGCGTGGTGAACGGGTCGCTGATCGCCGCCGAGGCGTTGCGCCGGCAGGGTGGCGGCGCCATCGTCAATCTCGGCAGCGTGCTGTCCGACCGGGCGATGATCCTGCAGGGCACCTATTCGGCGACCAAGCACGCGGTGAAGGCCTTCACCGATGCGCTGCGGATGGAGCTCGAGCGCGACGGCGTGCCGGTCAGCGTCACGCTCATCAAGCCCTCCGGCATCGAGACGCCCTTCCAGGAGCATGCCCGCAGCTACCTCGCTGCCGCCGGAACGCGGGTGCCGCCGCCCGCCTATGATCCCCGCCTGGTGGCGCGGGCGATCCTGCATGCCTGCGCGCATCCGCGCCGGGACCTGGTGGTGGGCTTCGGCGGCCACGCCATCGCGCTGATGGGCAGCCTCTTCCCGCGCATGACGGACCTGGCGATGGAGGCGATCGGCGAGTCGGCGCAGACCACGCCGAAGGCGCCGGCGCCGGCGCGGGCCGACAACCTGTATGCCCCGCGGGAAGGCGGGACGGAGCGGAGCCTGACCCGGCCGGTCAGCCCGCTGCGCCGCACGAGCCTGCTGCTGGAGGCGCAGTTGCATCCCTGGGGTGCCGTGGCGGCGCTCGTCGGGCTTGGCACGCTCGCGGCGGGTGCGCTGGCGGCGCGGCGCCCGGGCCCTGGGGGGCGGCAGGGCGGCCTGGCGCGCGGGAGAACGCTGCGACGCGCCCTCTGACCCGCGGCGCGGCCGCCGGGCCGGAGCGGCCGCGCGCGATAGGGCGACCCCGGCCGCTCGGGATCCGTGCCGTCCTTCCGGGCCGCCGGCCCTTGCCGGGCGAGGCCCGCCGATACCCTCCGTCCGTGGCGGATCCCCGAACGCCGCGGACAGGGCACCAGCGCCGGATCCGATCAGATGGAAGCATCCGATCGGAGTCCCTGGTCCAGCAGACAGGTCGCCTGGCGCAACCCGTCCGCGTCCAGGAGGCAGGCCCGCCGTTAGGGTGAAGTCTGCTCCAGCCCACGATCCGCGCCGGAAGGATCATGGATCGTGGTCTGGATCCCCGTTCATTCGCGTGATGGACGGCGTCGCGCGTCAGCCGGTCCGGCGATCACGCTCTAGCCGGGCGTGTCCTCGCCCTCCTCCTCCTCGTCGTCCTCGAACTCCTCGTCGAGATCGTCGTCCTCGTCGTCTTCGTCTTCGTCGTCCTCGTCGTCGTCGTCTTCGTCCTCGTCGTCGAACTCTTCGTCGCCCTCGTCTTCGTCGTCCTCGACGTCGTCCTCGTCGTCGAACTCCTCGTCCTCGTCGTCCTCCTCGTCCTCCGGGCCCGCGGCGAGGCCGGGCAGCGTGGCGGAGGGGCCGCCCGGGACGAGCGCGACCGGGAGGAGGATGGGGTCCTCCTCGCCCAAGCCCATCACGTCGCTCAACCTCATGGAATCTCTCCTGTTGCGCGCCGCCGGAGCGTGCCGGAGAAGCCGCTGGACGGCCGGCGGACGGTCGCTGGAAGGGCCTTCTAGAGCAAAGTTGCCCGTTGCGGGATTGCCCCGCGCCATTTCGCGCGAGGCAGGCCCTGGTTGCGTCCCGGCCGGCGGAGCGTCGCGCCGCCGCCGCTGCTCCGGAGTGGATTGCACCTGCGCGCGCCCCCAACGGCCCGGTTCCGGAATCCCGCGGGCTTCGTCCCGGGGGCGTCTTCCATGGCCTTCGGTGGCCTGGTGATCCACTCCGTCCCGGGACGAGCCCTCCATCGTCGCCGCGCGGCTGCAGCTTCGCGGCGGTTGCGGTAGCCAGCCGGACACCTGAACGGCCCGTCGCCCCTGGCGCAGAAGCGCGGGTTTCAGGATGCCCGAGTCGAGCAGGGCAAGGCCGAGCGGTTCCGGAAGCCCCGCCGCCGGCGATGTTTCAGCCAAGGCCCGCGGTGCCGGGCGCAAACATGCCGATGCGGTTGGCGGCCGCCGCCAGGATCGAGAGGACCCGCGCCGGACCGCAGGTCGTCCAGGGCAGGACACCCGACCGGACCGGTGCGGGGAGGGCGGATATGGGCCTGCACGACGTCCTTCGACCGCGGGATCGCGGTCTGGCTCGTCCTTCGTGCGCATGATCCGCAATTTCGGGCGTCATGCCCCTCGGCGATCACGCCTCTAGCCCAGCTGCTCCGGCGAAAGGAGGGTGCAGGCGCCGCGGCTGCGCAGCTGGCCGCAGAGCTGCTCCGCCGCCGGGCGGCTGAGATCCAGGACGCGCGCCCGGTAGAGCTTGCCGCGCCCCTGCGCCACCGGCTGCACCACGGCGCGCCCGCCATGGCCTGCCGTGCGGGCGGCGGTGGCGGCGCTGCGCGCCTGCGCCTCGGAGGAGAAGGCGCCGACCTGCACGCCCCAGCCGCCGGCCTGGGCAGGCCTGGCCACCGGTGCACGCAGCGTGGCGGCCTGCGCCGTACCCACCAGGCCGAAGCCCGTCCGCGCCGGCGTTGCCGTTGCCGCCGGGCGCGGCGCGATGCGCGGCGCCGGATTCTCGCTCGCCACGCGGGAGGGGGTCGGCACCGCGACCGTTGCCAGCGCGGCGGGCGCCCGGCCCCGGCCCGAAGGTGCGGGCGGCGGCAGGGCGGCGGTCGCCAGGTTCGAGCCACGCTGCGGCGGAGGCTCCGCCGCGCGCACCGGCGAGGCGGGCTCGGCCAGCGCCGGCGGCGGCTCGGCGTAGGTCGAGCCGTCCGGGATCGGGTCCATGCGCACCACCGTGCCGCCGAGCGCCGCGACCTGGTAGGGCTCGGGCGCGGGGGTGGTGGAGCCGTCCGGGATCGGGTCCATGCGCACCACCGGGCCGGGCGGCAGCTGCGCCACCTGGATGCCCGGATCGACCGCGTCGCGCTGCTGGCGCAGCGCCAGCATGGTGGACTGGCTCATCCGGCGCGGGCCGGGGGCGATGTCCAGCGGGATCTCCGCCGCCGCATAGACCTCGGGCGCGGCGCGGCGGCGCGGGTGGTGGCTGGTGATGTTGGGGCCGATCTTGCGCACGTAGTTGCGCGTCTCGGTCGGCAGGCCGCGGTTGTTCCAGAGATAATCCTCGAGCCGCCGCGGGCCGGCATTGTAGGCCGCCAGGAAGGCCGGCGAGCCGTAGAGGTCGTACATCTCCCGGATGTAGGCCGTGCCGGCCATGATGCTGTCGTAGGGGTGGTAGGGGTCGTCGCCGAGCCCGTAGCGGCCGCGCAGCTCGCGGTAGGTGCCGGGCATCACCTGCATCAGCCCCATAGCGCCGACGCGGCTGGTCGCCCCGACCCTGCCGCCCGATTCCTGGCGCATGACCTCGCGGATCCAGCGCTCCGGCACGTCGAAGCGGCGCGCGGCGTCGCGGATCCAGGGGCCCCAGGGATCATGCGGCGGGCCGGGCGGGTCGTAGCTCGTCGGGCGGCTCCAGCCCTGGGCCTGGACCGGCGCCGTGGCCTGCTGCTGCGCGCACCCCGCCGCGGCGAGCACGGCGACCAGGGCCATGGCGAGGGCAGGACGCGGCAGCCGCGGGCGCGATGTCGCCGGACGCGGCGGCGCGGCCCCGGCCAGGCATACGGCGCGGTCGCCCGCCACCAGGCCCCTGTCATTGGCGCCGGGCACGGGCAAGGGCCCGCCATTCCCGCTCGTGGCACCCACCCCCCGGGCACCACGAAACACAGACCAGCTCCCCTGGGGCATCCCCTATCGCTCCTCGGGTCTGGGAAGGACCGCAGCACCGCACAGGCCGATCCTGGATCCCGCGCCACCCCCTTCGTGGCGAAGATCCCGGACCATCCGGTGCTCCGGCGGACGGTGGACCGCCCTATCCGTCAAGCGGTACACGCTGGACAGCCTACCGCGCAAGGCTGAGTTGTCCCTGGCCGCCGGCCTGCCCGGGCGGCGCCGTCGCCGGGCCCGACGGGCTTGTCGCGCCGTGGCGCCGTCCGCTATCGGGATGCATCGGGCGCACGCCGGCCCTTCGGCCCTGTCGCTGCAGCGGGAGCCTGTCGCATCCGCGCAGGCAGGCCGCGCCCGGTGCGTGAATCGACGAGCACCTTCACCCGACGCGGTGGACCCACCCGATCGGGACCTGCCCTGAGGAGAGGAACTGCCATGCCGTCCCGTCCGGCCGCCCTTGGCGGCGCCGCCCTGGCCGCCCTGCTCGCTTCCGGCCTCGTCGCCTGCGCACCGACGAATACCAATACCACCTTCACCGCCGGCAGCATCGGCGTCGCCGCGCAGGTCCGCTACGGCACGATCGTCGGCATGCAGCCTGTGCAGATCCAGGGCAGCCGCAGCGGCGCCGGCGCGGCCATCGGCGGCCTGGCGGGTGGCGTCGCCGGCAGCACCATCGGCGGCGACTGGCGCGCGCGCACCCTGGCGGGAGTCGGCGGCGCGCTGCTGGGTGCCGGTGCGGGTTCCCTGGTGGAGCAGGGCGTGACCCAGGGAACCGCCGTGCAGTTCACCATCCGGCCCGATGGCGGCGGGCCGGACTACACCGTGGTGCAGACCAACGAGATCGGCCTGCAGGTCGGCGAGCGGGTCGCGGTCTCCTTCGGCGACCGCGCGCGGCTGCAGCGCGTGGCCGGGGGACCGGCGGCCTATGCGCCGCAGGGCTACGCGGCGCCGGCGAGCCTCAAGCGGTAGACCACGATCCGCAGGGACTGAATCGCGGGGCGTCGTCCAGCTCGTTGTTTCGTCGCGTGATTCACGCCTGCGGGCGTTACGCCCTTCGGCGATCACGCTCAAGGGCACGTCGTATGCGGTGCGAAGCGGCCGTGTGCGTCAAGGCGCTCGCCGACGTCGCCGGCCGCGCCGGCCGGCCATCCGCAATCCGCGCCCGCGGCGACGGGCGCGGCGGGGCGAGGTCCCGCCCGCGCGCCCATCAGGGCGAGGCGAATTTCCAGGCATCCTCCTGGCCGATCGCCGGCCGGTCGGAATGGCGCAGGTCGCCGCCGACATAGTCGCCGACGCGGTACTGGCGCAGCAGCGCCTCGATCCGCGGCACAAGCTCGTCGCGGTTGTCGGCGCCCGGCAGCACCCCGGCCGCCCGCGAATAGTCGAAGCCGATCCCGACCTCGCCGCAGAAGCGGATCGCGTGCTCCAGCTCCTCGACCGAGGAGGCGTGGTCGAAGATCACGTATTTCCAGACCAGCTTGGTCTTCGCCTGCTGGCGGTCGCGCTCGGCGGCGACGGCACGCACGAAGCGCAGCGCGAGCTCGATGTTGCCGCGCCGGCGGTACTGCACGTAGTTCTCCTGGAAGGCGCCGTCGAGCGCGAAGCGGATGAGGTCGACGCCCGAGGCGATCAGCTCCGCCGCATCGATGCGGCGAATGTTGGCGTTGGTGTCGATGCTGCAGCTCACGCCCGGGATGCGCGCCTTCGCATAGGCGATCATCTTCGGCAGCTCGGGGTTCAGCAGCGGCTCGCCATAGCCGCAGAAGCCGACCAGCCGCACCGGCCGGTCGATGCTGTCGATCATCGCCTTGAACTTGTCGAAGGGCAGGAAGGCGCGGCGCCGCGGCTCCCGCCCTTCCATCACGTCGGTCGCGCGGCAGCCCGGGCAGCGCAGGTTGCAGATCGAGGTCGGCTCGACATGGATGACGGAGATCGTCTCCGGCAGCAGCGCCGGCGGGGTCTTCGCCTCGGTCGACTTGACGTGGCAGCCCTCGCATTCCGGCCAGGGGAAGACGCCCTGGGCGAGGTGCGCGCGCAGCGCCGTCATGGTCGGGCCGCGGTAGAAGTCCATCAGCTCCGCGCCGTCCACCTGGCCGAGCTTGCGGGTGATTCCGGCCGAGCAATAGCAGGGCAGCGACCCGTCGGCCTGGATGTAGAGCCCCTCCGCCATGCGGCAGGTGACGGGGCCGGGGGCGCGGCTCGGCGGTGGCTCGAGCCCGGCGAAGACGCGCACGGCGCGGTGCTCGGCCTCGGCGGCGGGATCGCTCGTTGGCGCCGGGCGCTCGACCTCGACCGGTGCCGCGGGTGGCGCGGCGAGATGCCGCCGCAGCCGCTCGGCTTCCGCTTCCAGCGCGACCGCCCGCTCATGCGCCGCAGCGAGTTCCGACTGCAGCGCCTTGACCTGGCTGAGACCGCCGATGGCCCTGGCGACCGTCGTCCTGACCGGGCCGCGAAGCACAAGACGCTTGATCACACGCGGTCTCCGTCATCATGGGGTCATCGGCGGCAGGCCGGTTGGGCCACGGTCGATCGCTGCCGCTCATGCCGGCCAGCCTCGAGGGTCCTGGAGGTGCGCCTGCATCGAGGATCGGATCGCGGGCCAGAGGGAAGCGCTGTCTGCGTCAGGGATACCGGAAACAGAAGCGCGACGGCGGGGGCAGTCACGGGCTCAGGCACCGCCGCCCATCACGTTCGCGTCAATCATGTCCGGCTGCCGACAGACTTCGTCTTCCAGTGGCGGATCGAAGACGAAAGGCGCGCCATGGATGATGGCGTCGCAGACGGTGTCGAGCCCCGGGCTGCGCCCCGGACGCAGCGCGTCCAGGCCGCCCTCGAAGGCGATGTCGAAGGGCGGGAAGCCCGCCCGGGGCCGCGTCAGGCCGAGCGGGATCATGCGCCGGAAGAAGAAGTGGTAGGCGTAGCGCCGGGCCCGCGCGACCTGGTCCGGCGGCAGGCGGCGGCCGAGCGGCAGCGCCGCCAGCATGGCCTCGTACTCCGCGGCCGAGCGCACGTCCTGCGTGAAGCCCTTGCCGCGGCTCCAGGCCTCGCCGGCGACGATCACCGGGATGCCGGCGGCAGCCAGCTCCAGCCCCGTCTTGGTCGCATAGATCAGCACGCTGTCGCAGAGCCGCATGGCGGCATAGGTGCTGACCGGGCTCTCCGGCCCGACCACGCCGACATTCGCCGGCAGCGCGGGGAAGCGCCGCGCGAGCTCGTCCGCGACGCGCTGGCGCGAGACGACGTTGCCCGAAAGCTCGGCGGGATGGACGCGGATCAGCAGCTGCAGGTCCGGCCGCCCGGCGAACCAGGTGACCGTGCGCATCACCCAGTCCAGCATCGTCGGGAAGGCGTTCTGCGGATAGTGGATCTGCGCGTCCCAGGCGACGTTGGTCAGCAGCCCGATCGTCGGCTTGGCGGGGTCGAGCCCCGCGGCGGCGAAGATCCGCGCGGCGTCGGCCTCGCGGTGGTCGTGGAAGCTGATCCAGTCGCCGGTGCCGGCGCCGCGGCTCTCGAGGTAGTCGAGCAGCGCCTTCTCGCGCGCCGGCCCCCAGGGCATGGCCTCCCAGCCCGCGCAGGGCTCGGTCATCAGCTCGCGGTGATAGGTGTCGCCATGGCTGAAGATGAAGGTGCCGGCGCGGTAGGAAGGCACCCAATTGACCAGCGCCACGCCGGCCGTGCGCGCGGCCTCGGCGATCAGCCCCTGCGGCACGTAGATGCCGTGGTGGAAGACGGCGCGGCGCCAGTCGGCGGCGCGGAACAGCCGGTGCGCGGCGCGCGCGGTCAGCACCCCGGCGGCCAGGTAGCGCTCGAGGATGCGGCGCTCGAGCGGCCCCTCGGCCAGCTCGCCGCGCGCGACGAAGCGCAGCGCGCCGGCGAGGGACTGCTCGCCGATGCGGATGCCGCCATCCATCGCCTCCGCCAGCCGGTCCGGGCGTTCGGCCCAGCCGCGGGCCAGCGCCTCGGCCTCGGCGGCGTCGGCCGGGGTCAGCCAGTCGCCGTAGCGGTTCACCTTGATGCCGAGGCCCTCCCACATCGCCGCGGCGGGTGCGTGGCAGGCGCCGCAGAGGCGACGCTGCGGCCCTTCCGCAGGGAAGTCCTCCGGCTTCGGGAACCAGTCGATCTGGCAGGCCATGCAGGCGGGCAGGGCGGCGTCGCAGAGCAGCGTCTCCACCCGGCAGCCGCGCAGCGTGAGCGCGACGGCGAGCAGCGATTCCAGCGCATTGGCGGCGAAGTGCAGGCCGACGCTGGTCGGCAGCAGGATGCGCGGGCCGCCGGCCGCACGCGCCAGCGCCGCCTGCCAGGCCGCCTGGTCGCCGCCGATCAGCGGCGCCCAGTCCGCATGCCGGGCCCGCGCCTCGCGCCCGAGGCGCAGGCGCCGCAGCGGCACCAGGGCATCGTGGCGTGCCAGGGTCTCCCGCAGCCAGAGGCGCAGGCGACTCACCGCGCGGACTGTCCCTCGCGCAGCGCGGCGCGGATCACCCGCAGCATGCCGGCGGCATCCATGCCGTGATGCGCCAGCACCTCGTCGACGCCGCCGCATTCCGGCAGCCCGTCCAGCGCGACGGCGCGGAGGCGGAGGCCGGGCGGCATGTCCTCGGCCAGGCGCTGCGCGATCAGCCGGCCCTGGCCGCCTTCCTCGAGATGGTTGTCGAGGGTGACCAGCAGCCGCGCCCCCGCCAGCTCGCCGCGCAGCCAGGCGCCATCGAGCCGGTTCAGCCAGGGCAGGTTCAGCACCGCGGCGGCGATGCCGTCCTCCGCGGCCAGCGCCTCGGCGGCGCGCACCGCCTGGGGCAGCAGCACCGGCCCGTAGCCGACCAGCACCACTGCGGCGCCGGAGGCAGGGCCGTGGATGCGCCAGCCGATCCCCGGCCGCGCCCGGAGCCCGGCCGGCGCGGCATAGGGCACGCGGCAGGGGATGGAGACGAGGCGCATGTAGGCGGGCCCCTCCGCCTCGCCGAGGCACCAGTCGAGCAGCGGCCCGACCTCGGCGGCGCTGCCCGGCTCGACCAGCGTCATGCCCGGCATGGCGCCCATGGCCGAGAGGTCGCGGATGCCCTGGTGCGAATGGCCGGGCCCGGCCGGCACCAGCCCCGCCAGGGTGCCGACGAACACCGCGCGCCGCCGCTCGGAGCAGAGGTTGTAGATCTGCTCGTTGGCGCGCTGGGTCATGAAGCAGGCGAAGGAGTGCACGACCGGCACGAGCCCGGAGAGCGCCATGCCGCTGGCCTGGGAGACCATGTCCTGCTCGGCGATGCCGCATTCGAAGAAGCGGTCGGGGAAGCGGTCGCGGAACGGGATCAGGCCGGTGTCGAGGATGAGGTCGGCGTCCAGCGCCACCACCTCGGGGCGCACGGCCGCGGCGGCGAGCAGCGCCTCCGTATAGGCCGGCACCATGCGCTGCATCTCGCCGGCGGCCGGCGCGGCGGGGGGCACCTGCACCTTCACCAGCTCCGCCGCCGCGGCGCCGAGGCCGGCGAGGCGCGCGTCGATCCGGTCGGAGAGCTCGAGCGCGGCGCGGCGGTAGTCGGCGGCCGAGGGGGCGCCGCTGTGGAAGCGGTAGAACTCCTCGCCCTCGGGCAGGGCGGTGTGCTCCATGAAGGAGACGCCGCGGCCCTTCACCGTGTCGGCGATCAGCACCTTCGGGCGGTCCTGCACCGCATCCAGCGCGGCCAGGCTTGTTGAGAGCGCGTCGATGTCGTTGCCGTCGCAGCGCGCCACGTGCCAGCCGAAGGCGCGGAACTTCGCCTCGAGGTCGCCGAGATCGGCGACGCGGGCGACGAAGCTGTCGGACTGCAGCTTGTTGTGGTCGACGATGACGGTGATCTCGTGCAGGCCGCGGCGGGCGGCGCCGCCGAGGGATTCCCAGATCTGCCCCTCCTGCAGCTCGCCGTCGCCGGTGAGCACGAAGACGCGCCGCGCCTCGCCCTTCAGGCGGGCTGCCGCCACCATGCCCTTGGCCTTCGAGATGCCCATGCCGAGCGAGCCGGTGTTCGCCACGATGCCGGGCGTGCCGACATCCGGGTGGCCTGGCAGGCCGCCGAGGCGACGCAGCGCGGAGAGCCCGCTCTCGGGCAGGCGGCCGAGCGCGATCAGCACGGCGTAGAGGCCGGGCACGTCGTGCCCCTTCGAGGAGAAGAAGAGGTCGCGCCCGGGCTGCAGCACCTGCAGGTGCAGCCAGGCGACGATGTCCATGCTCGAGAAGGAGCTGCCGATATGCCCCGAGCCGGCGCGCGCGATCATGAAGAGCGCGTTCAGCCGCACCAGGTCCGCGAAGGCCTCCGCCCGCCGCTCGGCCGGCGCGTTCAGCCGGCGGATCCGCTCGAATTCCGCGGCGGGGGCGAAGAACAGCTCGCCCTCGACCGCATCCCGCACCTGATCGCCCAAGTCAGACCTCCCGGAGCAGGGCCCGACCGGGTGGAACCACCGGACCGGGCGAGGATGCTCGTCAAACCATGCGCGCGGAGCGGCCTCCGCGCGGCTGCACGCCGCCCCTGGGCGCCCGCTCAGCCCGGATAGGGCGGCGCGGCGATGCGGGGAAGCACGGCGCGGCCCTGATCGAGCAGCCGTTCCGCCCGCCACCAGTCGAATTCATCGTTCACGTCGAGGCCCTCGGAGCCCTGGGTGAGGAAGGGCACGAGGACGTTGCCGGCAATGGTCCGCCCCTGCTCGACCACGCGGGTCCAGGCGATCTCGAGGCTGGCGTTCTGCGCATAGACCGGCGGCAGCGCCGCGTATTGCGAGCTGTGCCAGGGCTGCTCGGCCGGGGTCAGCGGCAGCAGCGGGGTCATCCGGTCGCCGCGCACCACCCACATCTTGCCCGGGTGCTGCTTGCAGAGCTCGACCGCGCGGAGCGAATCCGCGCCCTCGGCACCGAGGAAGGCGGCCCAGGCGCGGCGGATCGTCTCCGGCAGGCGGAACGGGCTGGTCGGGCGCAGGATGCTGAAGGCGTCATAGGGGCGGCCCTCCTGCTTCAGGCGCGCCAGGAAGGCCTCCACCCACTCGATGTCCGGCGAGGTGTCGCCCGAGATCTCCGGCCCGCGCAGGAAGGGCACCTCGGCGCCGTAGTGGCGGGCGATCTCGGCGTAGTGCTCGCTGTCCGTCGCCACGACGACGGCGTCGAAGACGCCGGAATCGAGCGCCGCCGCGATCGAGTAGGCGATCACCGGATGCCCCGCGAGGGGGCGGATGTTCTTGTGGGCGAGGCGCTTCGAGCCGGACCTGGCCGGGATCATTGCCACCGCGCTCGCCCTGACCTCGCGCGCGCTCATCGGGCGCTCCCTCTAGAGCGTGACCGCCGGGGGGCACAGCGCCCGCGGGCGTCGATCACGCGGACCAACATCGAGCGGGACCAGGATCCGCGAGTCCGCTCGCCGATCGTGGTCTAGATGGCCGTCCAGCCGCCGTCCACGACCAGATTCGCACCCGTCATATAGCGCGAGGCGTCGCTGGCGAGGAACAGCACCGCGCCGTCGTACTCGTCCGGGGCGGCCATGCGCCCGACCGGGATGCGCGCGGTATAGGCCTCGAGGAAGGGGGCGGGCTGGTCGTTGAAGACGCCGGCGAGGGTGAGGGTGTTCACCCGCACGCCCTGCCGCGCCCAGTAGGTGGCCAGGTAGCGCGTGAGGTTGAGCACCGCCGACTTCGAGGCGGAATAGGCCACCGGCTTGTAGAATTCCTCGCCGGCCCGGCGGCGGTATTCGTAGAGCGACTGGTCGGGCGAGACGACGCCGTAGATGGAGGCGATGTTGATGATGCTGCCGCGCCCCGCCGCCGCCATGGCGCCGCCGAAGACCTGGCAGCAGAGGAAGACGCCCTTGGCGTTCACCGCCATCACCCGGTCCCAGGACGCCTCCGGGTAGGTCTCGAAGGGTCCGTTCTCGGCCGGCGGCGCATCGGGCGGGCTGTCGAGCGCAGCGTTGTTGACCAGCACGTGCGGCGCCTTGCCCCAGCGGGCGCGGATGGCGTCGAGCGCGGCCTCGAGCGAGTCGCGGCGCGTGACGTCGGCGGCGATGCCGGCGAGGTCCGGGTGGTCGGCGACATCTCCGAGCCGGCGCGCCAGCGCCTCGCGGTCCACCGCGAGGTCGAGCACGGCGACGTGCGCGCCACGCGCGAGCAACGCGCGCACATAGGAAGCGCCGAGCTGGCCCGTGCCGCCGGTGACCACGGCAATGCGCCCGCCGAGGTCGAAGAGTGGGTCGGGGGCGGTCATGCCGTCGCCGCCTGCGGCGTGGGAGTGGCCACCGCCTGCGACGCGGGAGTACTCGCCGCCTGCGGTGCGGTCGCCGTGGCCTCGATCGCGTCGGCGATGAGGTCGCAGATCTCGCGCACGCAGCCCTGGCCGCCGGGCAGGGTGGTGACGAGGTCGGCAAGGCCGCGGATGCGCGGGTGGGCATCGGCCGGGCAGAGGCGCAGCCCGACTTCGGCGAAGGCCGGCAGGTCGTTCACGTCGTTGCCCATGAAGGCCACCTGCGGGAGCGGCACGCCATGCTCGGCGGCGAGATCGCGCACGACCACGCCCTTGTCCTCGACCGCCTGGCGGAAGGCCAGGCCGAGCTTGCGGGCGCGGTGCCCCACCACCGGGTTGGTCTCGGTCGAGACGATGGCGCAGGGGATGCCGAGCCGCCGCAGCCGAGAGAGCCCGATCCCGTCCGCCCGCGTGCACGCGACCGATTCGCGGCCGTCGTCGGAAATCCAGACCCGATTGTCGGTCAGCACGCCGTCGAAATCGAGCAGGAGGAGGCGGACCCCGGCGAGGTCCACCCCCTGCCGCTGCAGGGTCATGCCGAGGCCGTCTGCCGCACCGGCGCCACGGCCTCGAGGTCGGCGAGCGCGAGCGGCTCGTCCTCGACCAGCGGGCGGACCAGGCGCTGGCCGACCACCGAATCGAGGTGGAAGGGCCGCAGCCCGTCGCCGGGCGACTTCGAGGCGAGGTCGCCGGCCTGCAGCACGTGGCCCGCCGGCAGGTCGCGCGCGGCGACGAGCTTCTTGGCCATCTTGTGGATCGGCTTCTCCTCGCTCGGGTAGGTGCGCTTCACGCCGTCCCCGAGCGCGATCTGCGTGCGGCCGAGGTCGCGCACCAGCTTGCGCATGCCGACCGGCTCCAGCGAGAAGGCGTGGTCGGTGCCCTTCCAGGCGCGGTTCAGCGTGAAGTGCTTCTCGATCACGCGGGCGCCGAGCACATAGGCCACCACCGGCATGGCGATGCCGCTGTCGTGCGAGGAGAGGCCGATCACGACATCGGGGAATTCGCGCCGGAAGGTCTCGATCACCCGGAGGTTCATCTCCTCCCAGGCCGGCGGATAGCCCGCGGTGCACTGCAGGATGCAGAGCCGCGGGTTGATCGGCATGATGGTCTCGTAGGCGCGGCGCACATCGGCCATCTCGGCGCCGCCGGTGGAGATGATCATCGGCTTGCCGATGCGCGCGACATGGCGCAGCAGCGGAATGTTGGTGAGGTCGCCCGACGCCATCTTGTACGCCGGCATGTCGAGCTTCGCGAGGAAGTCCGCGCTGGGCATGTCGAAGGCGGTCGAGAAGAACACGACGCCGATCCCGCGCGCGTAGTCCTGCAGCTCGCGGTACTCGGCCTCACCGAATTCGAGGAACTCGCGGTGGCTGCCGTAGGTCTCGCCGAAGGCGTTCTCGCTGTTGTAGGCGCCCTCGTACATCGCGCGGGTGAAGAGCGAGCGGTTGTCGCGCTTCTGCAGCTTCACCGCGGTGGCGCCGGACTCCTTGGCCGCCTTGAACAGGTCCTTGCACTTCTGCACATCGCCCTGATGGTTGTGCCCGATCTCGGCGATGACGAAGCAGCCCGAATCGTCGGCGATCCTTGTGTTGTCGATGATCAGTTCGCGCTTCATGATCCGGGGCCCCGGTGTGGCTGGGAGGCGGCGGGAGGCCCAACCGGGCATTGCCCGGTGCACTTCGGCCACATGCGATGGCGGCAAGCGCGTCGCCGTGACGTTGGCCGATTCCCGACGCTGACGGCCAGGGTATTGCATGCCGGGCCGGCAAGCGCCATAAACAATTTGGGTTGGGGCACCGGCAGGCTCCGCGCGGCCGGGCATGTCCGCTGCGCCGGCCTGTCCCGGCGTCGCATCGGCCGCCGTCCCGGAGCCGCTGTCCCGGATGCGCCGCTCGCCGCCTCGAACCCGCCCCCGGGAGATGCAGTTGGCCCCCACGGACGTCGTCATCGACGCGCAGGAAGCCGCGGTATTCCGGCGGCTGCGGGCCGTTTGGGACGCCCGCGCGCTGGTCGCCTACTTCGTGCGGCGCGACCTGGTCGGGCGCTACCGCCCGACATCGCTCGGGCGTGCCTGGGTCTTCCTGCGTCCCGCCGCCGAGCTGCTGACCTACGTGCTCGTCTTCGGGTTCATCCTGAAGGTCCGCACGGCGGACATGCCCTACGCGCTGTTCCTCGCCGCCGGGCTGGTGCCCTGGCTGTTCTTCGCGCAGACCGTCAGCGGCTCGGCCGATTCGCTGGCCAGCGCGCGGCACATCATGTCGAAGGTGCATTTCCCGCGCCTCGTCGTGCCGCTTTCGAACATGGGGCTTGCGCTGGTGGACCTCGTCGTGCTGAGCGGCGTCGTCCTCGTGCTGGCGCTCGCCTACGGCATGCCGCTCGGGCTGCCGCTGCTGGCGCTGCCGCTCTTCCTCGGCCTCCTCGTGCTGCTCGCCTTCGGGGTGTCGCTCATCATCGCGGCGGCCTCGGTCTCGAGCCCCGATGTCGCGGTGGGCGTGCCGGTGGCGCTGCGGGTGCTGATGTACCTCTCGCCCGTCGTCTATCCGCGCAGCCTGGTGCCCGCCGAATGGCTTCCCGTCTACGATCTGAATCCGATCGCGGCGATCCTCACCGGCGTGCGCTGGTCGCTCGGATCGGCCGTCGCCCCGGGGCCGGTCGAGCTTTTCTTCGCCTGCGCGGTGGTCGCCGGCACGCTGGCGGTCGGGACGCTCGCGTTCCTGCGCACCGAGCGCCAGATGGCCGATTTCCTCTGAAGCGGCGGCCAGCATGTCCGACCTAGCCGTCGAGATCGAGGATCTCTCCAAGGCCTATTTCCTGGGCGGCCGCCGCGGCCTGAGCCGCTCCTGGCGCTCTGGCCTCGCGCAGCTGCTGCGCGGCGGCGAGGACATCCGCGCGCTCGAGGCCGAGGTCGAGGCCGGCCGCGCCTTCTGGGCGGTGCGCGACGTGAACCTGCAGCTGCGCCGCGGCGACGTGCTCGGCATCATCGGCCGCAACGGCGCGGGCAAGAGCACGCTGCTGAAGATCCTCAGCCGCATCACTACCCCGACCTCGGGCCGCGCCGTGGTGCGCGGCAGCATGGTCAGCCTGCTCGAGGTCGGCACCGGCTTCCACGACGAGCTGACCGGGCGCGAGAACATCTATCTCAACGCCACCATGCTCGGCATGCGGCGCACCGAGATCGATCGGAAGTTCGACGAGATCATCGCCTTCTCCGGCGTCGAGCGCTTCCTCGACACGCCGGTCAAGCACTACTCCTCGGGCATGCGCGTCCGGCTCGGCTTCTCGGTCGCTGCGCATGTCGAGCCGGACATCCTCGTGATCGACGAGGTCCTCGCCGTCGGCGACCTCGCCTTTCAGGAGAAGTGCCTGCAGAAGATGGACTCGCTGACCAGCGAGATGGCGCGCACCGTGCTGTTCGTCAGCCATTCCATGTCCTCGGTCGCCAGCTTCTGCCCGCGCGCGATCCGCATGGAGGGTGGGCGGATCGTCGACGAGGGCCCTTCCGGCGACGTCATCAACCGCTACCACGGGGCCGAGCACGCCGGCACCGGCACCGATCTGCTGACCCGCCGCGACCGGCTCGGCAGCGGCCTGCTCCGCTTCACGCGGTTCCTGATGGAGGATGCGGCGGGGCGCCCCGTGGGGCATGTGCGCACCGGGGACCCGATCACCCTCGTGCTCGAGTACGAGTGCGAGCCCGCTGCGCTCGGCCCGGCCGAGGCCCTGGTCAACATCGTGTTCTCGAACTCGAAGGGCGTTCGCCTCTTCGGCCTGCCCTCGGATGCCAGCCGCAACATGGACGGCATGCTGCATCCGCGCGGCCGCTTCGTCTGCCGCCTCCCCGAGCTGCCGTTGCGGCCCGGGGTCTACGAGGTCGACATCGCCATCCTCCGGAACCGCGAGCTGGCCGACAAGGTGATGTCGGCCGCCGCGGTGACCGTGGTGGAGGGCGATCCGCTCGGCACGGGCGCGCTGCCGCATCCGACCTTCGGTGATGTCGTCCTGCGCTATGGATGGTCCTACGAGCCGCAGCTTTCGCTGGCGGCCTGACGCGATGGTTGGAGGCGAGTTTGGAGGGTAGTTCAGGCATGTCGTCCGGAGGCGGCCCGCGGCTGCGGGACCGCCTTCGCCAGGCGCTGGGCCTGCGGCGGGGCGACGGGTACAAGGCGCAGCTCGAGCAGGCGCTGGGCACCCAGATGCGGGCGCTGGACGCGCTGCGCGCCGAGGACCGCGCCGAGGCGGCGACGCGCGAGCACAGGCTCGGCGCGATGGTGGAGAGGATCCTTGCGACGAGGCTAGGCGAATCCCGTTCGGACCTGGAGTCGCGCGACAAGCTGATGCTCAAGAGCCTGGTGGAGCTCGGACGGACGCTGAACATCGTTCGCCAGGAATTGCTGCTGGTCTACGAGCGGCCGGCCGGCACGCCGACCGCGGCCGCGACCGACGGGGAGCCGCAGATCCTCCGCGACTACGTCGCCGGGACCCGGATGAAGGAGGTCTACCCGACCGACCTCTTCCCCGGTCTCGATGGCATCGCGCTGCCGATCGCCTCGATGAACGAGGAGAGCGGGCATGTGAACCACGCCGACCTGCTTTATGTCGCGGCGATCGCGCAGCTTCGCCAGGCCCGCAACATCTTCGAGTTCGGAACCTACCAGGGACGGACGACCTATTTCCTGACCTTCGCGTCGCCGGATGCGCGGGTGACGACGCTGAACCTGCCGCCGGAGCAGGACCCGTCCGTCGCGCCCTTCCTCGGCATCATGTTCCGCGGCTCCGACCGGGAGGACCGCATCACCCAGCTGCTGCAGGATTCGCGCCTGTTCGATGCCGGCCCGCACGCCGCGTCGATGGACTACGTCTTCGTCGATGGCGACCACTCCTACGAGCTGGTGAAGAACGATACCGAGAAGGCGCTTACCATGCTGCGGCCCGGCGGCATGATCGTCTGGCACGACTACATGCCGAAATGCCCGGGCGTCATGCGCTACATCCGCGACTTCGCCGAGGAGCGGCCGGTCTTCCGCCTGCGCAACACAAGCCTCGTCGTCTATATCGACGGCGTCGACCCGCTCGCCTTCACGCCGCCGCCGCGGCGGCCGAGCTGGGTGTCGAAGGGGGCTGGAGCGGCGTGAGCCGGGCCTGGCCCTGGAGCAGGCGCGGGACCGCCGCCGAGGCGCCGCCGGTCCAGCCCGCGCCCGCGCCCGCAGCGGCCGACAACGACCCGCACCGGCTCCGCCGCGACGCTGCCGGGCCGCCGCCGCCCGCCGCGGGCCGTATCGTCGCCTGTCACGGCCTCGACTTCTTCGTCACCGGCCCCATCACCGAGGGGCGGGCCGTGCATGCCATGGCGAAGGAACCCTCCACCATCCGCTGGATCGATCGCTTCGAGACCGGCTGCCGGTTCTGGGACATCGGCGCGAATGTCGGCGTCTATTCGCTCTACGCCGCCAAGACCCGTGACTGCGAGGTAACCGCCTTCGAGCCGGTCTTCCTCAACTACTACGTTCTCAACCGATCGATCGCCGCGAATGCGCTGGGTGGCCGGATCCGCGCCTTCGCGCTGGCAATCGGCGAGACGTCCGGTTTTGCCGACATGCTGCTCGCGGACCTCGAGGACGGCAGCGCCCTGCACAGCTACGGTGTGGCCCTCGACTACCGCGGCGAACCCTTCGAGCCGCAGTTCCGCCAGGCGACCGCCTGTTTCAGCATCGACGACCTGGTGCAGCGCCATGGCTTTGCGCCGCCACACCACCTCAAGATCGATGTCGACGGGCTCGAGGACGGCATTATCCGCGGCGCGGCGCGCAGCCTGGCGATGCCGGAACTGCGGACGGTATTGGTTGAACTCGACGTGCAGCGGCCGGAATTCGTGCGCAACGTCAGCGATGTGCTGGAGGGCGCAGGGCTCGCCCTCATCGGCATGCACCACCCCGATCCTGCCTCGCGCGTGCGCAACGCCCTCTTCGCCCGGCCCGCGGATCGCGAGGACTGGCGTGGTGTCGTCGCCCCGGGCTAGGTGACGCGTCAGACCTTCGGACGGGTAGTGCGATGCTGGGTTCGATCAGGCAGATCATCGGTGGCCGGCGGCCGGCGGCCGGCGCACCCGTCGCCGCCGCGCAGCCCGACGGCAACCACGTCGCGCGCGCCATCGCCCGCTACCGCGCCGGCCGCCGCGAGCCCTTCTCCGACGGCTACACCGAGTACAAGGAGGACCTGCTGCGGCAGATTCTCGAGGATCCCGCCGCCATGGCGCGGTTCCGCGACGGCGCTACGCTTCCGGCGGGCTTCGGCGCCAGGCTCGACGAGCGGATCGTCGAATACCCCTGGGTGCTCGCCCGCCTGCCGCAGGGCGACGGGCTGGTCGTCGATGCCGGCTCCACCTTCAACAAGGCCGCGCTGCTGGCGACGCCGCAGCTGCGCCAGCGGCGCATCCTGGTCTATACGCTCGAGACCGACTGGATCACCTACGATCCGCGGCTCTCCTACATCTTCGGCGACCTGCGGCAGATGCTGCTGCGCGATGCCTGCGCCGAGGCGCTGGTGTGCATCTCGACCCTCGAGCATGTCGGCTTCACCTACGAATACGCCACCTATTCGCGTCGCAATCCCTGGCCGCAAGCGCAGCCGCAATCCTACATGGATGCAGTGCGGGAATTCCGCCGCGTGCTGCGCCCGGGCGGGCGGCTGCTGCTGACCGTGCCCTATGGCGCCTACGAGGATCATGGCTGGCTGCAGCAATTCGACGCCCCGATGATCGCGGGGGTGAAGGAGGCCTTCGGCGGCGCGACCGTGGCGGAGACCTACTACCGGTACCGCGACGGCGGCTGGGCGCGCGCCGACGCCGCGGACTGCGCGGGCCTCTCCTACTTCAACATTCACGAGACCGGCGGTCGCTTCGAGGAGGACGGCCTCGCCGCAGCCCGGGCCGTCGCCTGCCTGGAGCTGGAGCGCGCGGCATGATCCGCCGCCTGCTGCGCCGCGTCGCGTCAAGCCCTGTCCTGCCGCGTGCCCCGTCGAGCACCGCCATCGGGCCGCGGACGCGGCCGAGGGTCTCGATCGTGCTCGGCAGCTACAACCGCCGCGCCTTCCTCGAGGCGGCGATCGAAAGCGTCTGCCGCGACGCGGACGACATCGCGCACGAGATCATCGTCGTCGATGGCGGCTCGACCGACGGCTCGCTGGAATGGCTCACCGCCCGGCGCGACATCGTCACCATCGTGCAGCACAACCGCGGCGAGGTGCGCGGCCGGCCGGTGGCCCGGCGGTCCTGGGGCTACTTCATGAACCTCGCCTTCAAGGCGGCGCAGGGCGACTGGGTGCTGATGATCAGCGACGACGTCCTGGTGCTGCCCGGCTGCATCCCGGCCGCGCTGGCGCGGGCCGAGGCGGCGTCCGCCGAGGGCAGCCGCGTCGGCGGCGTCGCCTTCTACTTCCGCAACTGGCCGGCCGAGCAGCGCTACTACGTGCAGGAGACCACGGGCGGGCGGCTGATGGTGAACCACGGTCTCTTCGCCCGCGAGGCGCTGGAAGCCGTCGGCTACATCGATGAGGAGACCTACGTCTTCTACAAGGCCGATGGCGACCTGGCGTTGCGGATCTGGGAAGCGGGCTTCGTCATCATCGATTCGCCAGGATCTGTCGTCGAGCACCACATGGATGAGGCCGAGGCGGTCCGGCAGTCGAACAACGAGACCCTGGCGCGCGACCGCGCGGCCTATACGCGGCGCTGGGGGCATCTGTCGGGGCGGCCGGGGCGGCACGAATTGGCTGCGGAGCCATCCGCTGCCGGGCTGGCCGAGGAGGTCTTCGGCGCCATCCGCGCGGCCGCCACGCGGAGCGGCGCATGACGACAGGGGCCGCGCCGCAGCGTCTCTCCGTGGCGGTGCAGGCGGCGCTCGACCCGCGTGCCTCGGGTGGCGTGCAGACGAACCTGCTCGCCCTCGTCCATGCCATGGCGGATCATCGAGACGCGGTCGGCCTCGACCTCCTGGTGCCGGAGCATATCCGCGAGGCCTGGCGCGCCGTCGCCGATCCCGCCTTCGGCGTCCATGCCTGGCCCTTTCCGCTGCACTGGTACCGCGAGACCAGCACCGTCTCTCCCGTGGCGCGGCTGCGTCGCCTGCTTGCGCGGCTCCGCGCGCCGGGCCAGGCCGCGCATGACCGGATGCTGCGCGGGCTCGGCTGCCAGGTGGTGCATTTCCCTTATCAGCTCGCCTTCGACACGGCGCTTCCCTCGCTCTACGAGCCCTGGGACCTGCAGCACGTGCACCTGCCCGATCTCTTCTCGCCCGGCGAACGCGCCTGGCGCACCGCGCATTACGGCCGCGCCTGCCGCCGCGCGACCTTCGTCGTCACCGCGACCGCCGCGACGAAGCGCGACGTCATGGCCGCCTTCGGCGTGCCGCCGCAACGCATCGCCGTGGTGCATCGCGACGCCGGGGAGATGCCGCCGCCGCCGCCGCCGGAGCGGCGTGCCGCGCTGCTCGCGGCGCTCGGCGTCGCGCCGCCCTTCGCCTTCTTCCCCGCGATCCCCTACCCGCACAAGAACCACCTCCGACTGCTGGAAGCGCTTGGCGTGGCGCGCGACCGCGACGGGCTGCGCATCCCGCTCGTGCTGTCGGGCCGCCCGCATGCGGCCGGCGGCGCCGCCCTCGAGGCCGCGCTCGACCGTCTCGGCCTGCGCGACCAGGTGAGCCTCGTCGGCTCGGTGCCCATCGAGACGCTGGCGACGCTCTATGCCGAGGCGCGTCTGCTCGCCTTCCCGTCGCGCTTCGAGGGGCTCGGCCTGCCGCTGCTCGAGGCGATGCAGTACGGCCTGCCCATCGCGGCCTCGCGCGCCTCCTGCATCCCGGAAGTCGTGGGCGATTCCGCGTTGCTCTTCGACCCCGAGGATCCGCTCGCGATCGCCGATGCGCTGGTCCGGCTCTGGCGCGACGATGCCCTGCGCGAGACGCTGGCCGAGCGCGGGCGCCGTCGCCGTGGGCGCTTCGGCTGGCACGCCGCCGCGCCGCGTTACCATGCGCTCTATCGTGCTGCGGCCGGCCAGCCCCTGGACGCAAGCGACCGGCCGCTGCTAGAGGAAACCCTGTCAGAACGATGATCGTCACCGCGCGCTCCGGCAGCCAAGGGCCTTGTGCCCGGCGGGAGCGGCACGAGGCGGAACTCCATAATCGGATGCGCGTCGCGGCCCGTGGAACCAGGCGGGAGACCCGAGACAGCGACCGTGGCCGGGATGCCAAGAGAAGGCGCGTGATGCTCTCGATCGTGATTGGCACCTACAATCGACGGGACCAGCTCGAGCGCGCCATCCGCAGCATCGTCGACGGTACCAGGATCCCGCATCACATCTTCGTGACGGATGCGGGGTCGACTGACGGCACGGTGGAGTACCTCGACAGCCTCCGCAGCGAGACGATCACGCCGCTGCTCGTCGGCGCGAAGCTCGGGCAGGCGCGCGCCTACAACGACGTGTTCGAGCAGGTGCGCACGCCCTATGTGTGCTGGCTCTCCGACGACAACGAGGTCGTTCCGGGCGGGCTCGACAGCGCGGTGGAGATCCTGCGCAAGGAGCCGCGCATCGGAATGGTCGGCCTCAAGGTGCGCGACGTCGTCGGCCCCTTCGTCGAGGCGCCCTATATCGGCGGGGTGTCGACCTTCGGCATCCTCAACGTCAACCAGGGCGTGCTGCCGATGTCGGTGCTGCGCGAGGTCGGCTTCTTCAGCGAGGCGTTCCGCGACTACGGCATCGACGCGGACCTGACGGCGCGCGTGCTGCTCGCCGGGTACGACGTGGTCTACACCCGCGACATCGCGATCCATCACTACCGCAACTGGGAGACGGACAGCGCCTCGCCGGAGTACGCGCGCATGCAGGAACGCCAGCGCGCCTATCACGAGCTCTACCGCTCCACCTATGCCGACCGGCTGGGGCGCCCCCCGACGCTGCTGGCGCGACGGGCACTGTGGCGGCTGCTGCACCGCGGCCTGAGGATCCGGCTCGACAGCCACCGGCGCGTCGCGGGGATGCTGGCGCGCGACTGGCACAACATCCTCGCGTCGCGGTCCATCAGCCTGGCCGGCGAGATGCTCCATCGCGACGCGCCCTACCACCTGCGCCAGCGCGCACTCGCCCCGGCGCCCGCCGCGCTCGGCGAGCGGCCCTGAAGGGCATCGAAGGGCATGGTCCTCCAGCGCATCATCGACCGGCTGCGGCGGGACACCGGCGCGGCCCGCGACAAGGCCGCGGCGCCGGAGACGCTGGATGCGATCCTGCCGCTGCTGCGCCGCGACGGCCCGGCCTGGCAGGACCGGCTGCGTGCGCCGAAGCGCCGGCGCGTGCTGGTGGCCACCAATGTCGCGGGCTTCCAGCACGCCTCGCTGCTCGAATCCGTGCTGGCCGTCGCGCTGACCCTGCGCGGCGCCGAGGTGGAACTCGTGCTCTGCGACGCGGCGCTGCCCGCCTGCCTGAAGGTCGAGCCGCACGCCATTCCCGACCCGCGGACCATCGTCGATGGCCGCATCGACCAGGCGATCTGCGGACCCTGCCAGGCCGTCGGCGCGCAGCATTTCGGCGAACTCGGGCTGCGCGTCCATCGTCTCTCGGCGCTCGTGCCGGCGGAGCGGCGGCGGGCGATCGCCGCGACGCTCGAGGGCCTCGACCGCGCGCGGCTGTCCGCCATGGTCACGCCGGCGGGCGACCGCGTGGGCATGCATGGCCTGGCTGGCGCGCTGCGCTACTACGCGCGCGCCCACCTGCCCGAGGACGCGGCCGCCACCGAGGTGCTGCGGCGCTTCGTCGCCGCCGCGATCGCAACCACCGAGGCCTATGAGTCGCTGCTCGCGCGCGGCGGGGACTATGCGGCGGCGGTCTTCCACCACGGCATCTACGTGCCGCAGGGTCCGGCCGGCGACGTGCTGCGCCGCTACGGGGTCCGCGTGGTGAACTGGAACCCGTCCTATCGCCGCAGCACCTTCATCTTCAGCCATGGCGACACCTACCACTACACGCTGATGGACGAGCCGACCGCCGCCTGGGAGGCGATGCCCTGGGGCGAGGCGCAGGCCGAGGAGATCCGCGCCTATCTGAGCAGCCGCGCCGTCGGCACGCGCGACTGGATCTGGTTCCACGAGAAGCCCGAGCACGACACCAGGGTCTTCGCCGCGGAGCTCGGCCTCGACCTTTCCCGCCCGATCATCGGCATGCTGTCGAATGTCGCCTGGGACGCGCAGCTGCACTACCCGGCGAACGCCTTTCCCGACATGATCGACTGGGTGTTCCGCACGATCGAGCACTTCGCCCGCCGGCCCGAGCTGCAGCTGCTGCTGCGCATCCACCCGGCGGAGATCCGCGGCACCGTCCCCTCCGCGCAGCCGTTGCATGCCGAGATCGCGCGCCGCTTCCCGACGCTGCCGCCGAACGTCTTCGTCATCGCGCCGGAGAGCAACATCTCCACCTACGCCGCCATGGCGCTCTGCGATTCGGTGCTGATCTACGGCACGAAGACGGGGGTGGAGCTGACGGCCGTCGGCATCCCTGTCATCGTCGCCGGCGAGGCGTGGATCCGCAACAAGGGACTGACGATGGATGCGGCCAGCGCGGAGGAGTATTTCGCGCTGCTCGACCGCCTGCCGCTGGGTCGCCGCCTGGACGAGGCGCAGCGCGGCAGGGCGCTGCGCTACGCCTACCACTTCTTCTTCCGCCGCATGGTCCCGCTGCCCTTCATCGTGCCGGCCGAGGGCAAGATCTACGCACTCCGCCTCGACGCGCTCGACGATCTCGCCGAGGGGCGGCATCCCGGCCTCGACGTGGTCTGCAACGGCATCCTCGACGGCAGCCCCTTCGTCCACGAGGCCGAGCGGCTGGGACTCGGCGAATGAGCACCGGGCCCGTCGCCCTGATCTTCGGCATCTCGGGACAGGACGGCGCCTATCTCGCGCAGCACCTGCTGGAGCGCGGCTATGTGGTGCACGGCACCTCGCGCGACCGGGAAATGTCGGACTTCGCCAACCTGGTGCGGCTCGGCATTCGTGACCGGGTGAGCCTGCACTCCTGCAGCCTGTCGGATTTCCGCAGCGTCATGCAGGTGATGGCGGCGACGATGCCGGCCGAGGTCTACAACCTCGCCGGCCAGTCCTCCGTCGGTCTGTCCTTCGAGCAGCCGGTGGAGACGCTGCACTCCACCATGTTCGGCGCGCTCAACGTGCTCGAATGCCTGCGGCTGCTGAAGATGCCGGCGCGCCTCTACAACGCCTGCTCCAGCGAGTGCTTCGGCCACATCGCGGAGGGCGCGGCGGACGAGACCACGCCCTTCCATCCGCGCAGCCCCTATGGCGTGGGCAAGGCGGCGGCCTTCTGGGCAGTGGCGAATTACCGCGAGGCCTATGGGCTCTACGCGTGCTCGGGCATCCTCTTCAACCACGAATCGCCGCTGCGCCCGCGGCGCTTCGTCACGCGCAAGATCATCGCCGGCGTCGCCGACATCGCCGAGCGCTCGGCCGATCGCCTGCGGCTCGGTAACCTCGACGTGGCGCGCGACTGGGGCTGGGCGCCGGAATACGTCGTGGCGATGCACGCGATGCTCCAGTCCCCCGGGCCCAGCGACTACGTCATCGCCACCGGGGAGACGCATCCGCTTGGCCGCTTCGTCGCCGAGGCCTTCGCCTGCTTCGGGCTCGACTGGCGGAACCATGTGGAGGTCGACGCCGGCCTCCTGCGGCCGAGCGACATCGGCCGCAGCGCCGGCAGCCCGGAGAAGGCGCGGCGGGAACTCGGCTGGCAGGCGCGCATGCGGCTGCCCGATATCGTCGCGGCGCTGGTCGAGGCGGAACTCGCCCAGCGCCGCGCGGGAGAGGACGCATGACCGGACGGCTCCGCGCGGCCGCGAAGGAGTTCATCGCCGGGGCGCTGCGGCGCCGCGGCTACGCCATCCGCCGCCTGCAGGACGAGCGCACCTCGCTCGACGCGAGCGAGGGGATGTTCCGCTACCTCCGCAGCGTCGGGCCGATGCGCTGCGTCATCGACATCGGCGCGAATGACGGCGCCTTCCTTGAATTCCTGCAGCGCTTCTTCAAGGCCGAGCAGTGCCTGGCCTTCGAGCCACTGCCGGCCGCCCGCGCCGAGCTCGAGCGTCGCGGCATCCCCGGCCTCACGCTCTTCCCCTATGCGCTCTCCGACCGTCCCGGCCATGCCAGCTTCGAGGTCAACGCCTACGGCCCCTCCTCCTCGCTGCTGCCGGTTGCCGCGCTGAGCAGCACGGAATTCCCGCAGACGAGCCGCATCGCCGAGCGGATCGAGGTCGAGCTTGCGCGGCTCGACGACGTGGTGGATGCCGAGGCGCTGCCCGACGGCGTCTTCCTGAAGATGGACGTGCAGGGCGTGGAGGACCGGGTCATCGCCGGCGGGCCGCGCGTGCTCTCGCGCGCCGATTTCGTGATGGTCGAGATGTCGTTCCGCCGGCTCTACGAGGAGCAGTCGTTGTTCGAGGAGGTGCACGCGCCGCTGGCCGATCTCGGCTTCCGGCTTGCCGGCGTGAAGAACCAGCTCAGTGCTGCCTCCGGCGAGCCGCTCTTCGGCCATTTCCTCTATCGCGCGGAGCGGCGCGCCGCCTGACCGCGGGGCGCTGCCCTCCGACCCCGTCGGGCCGTATCAGGCGATGCCGCGGGCCCGCTTCTCGGCGCGCGCGGCGAGGAAGCTGTCATAGGTCGCGGCCAGCCCCTCGCGCAGCGGGATGCGCGGCTGCCAGCCGAGCGCCGTGAGGCGCCCGACATCGAGCAGCTTGCGCGGCGTGCCGTCCGGCTTCGAGGTGTCGAAATCCAGCCGCCCGCGGAAGCCGACGACGTCGCAGATCAGCTCCGCCAGCTCGCGGATCGTCACCTCCTGCCCGGTGCCGATGTTGAGGTGCGGCTCGTCGCTGTAGTGCTGCATCACGTGCACGCAGGCATCGGCGAGGTCGTCGACGTGCAGGAACTCGCGCCGCGGCGTACCCGTGCCCCAGACCTCCATCGCCGCCGCGCTCTCGGCCTTCGCGCGGTCCGCCTTGGCCAGCAGCGCCGGGATGACATGGCTGTTCTTGAGGTCGAAATTGTCGTTCGGGCCGTAGAGGTTGGTCGGCATCACGCTGATGAAGTCGCTGCCGTACTGCCGGCGGAAGGCGGCGCAGCTCATGATGCCCGCGATCTTCGCCACCGCGTACCACTGGTTCGTGGGCTCGAGCGGGCCGGTCAGCAGCGCCTCCTCCGGCATCGGCTGCGGCGCGAACTTCGGGTAGATGCAGGAGGAGCCGAGGAACATCAGCTTCTCGACGCCACTGCGGTGCGCCGCGGTGATGACGTTGCCCTGGATCGCCAGGTTGTCCTGGATGAACTCGGCCGGCCGCGTGTCGTTCGCCAGGATGCCGCCCACCGTCGCCGCGGCCAGGAAGACCGCCTGCGGCCGCTCGGCGTCGAACCAGGCCTCGACATCCGCCTGGCGCCGGAGGTCGAGCGTCGCGCGGTCCGCCGCCAGCACCTCCGCGCCTTCCTCGAGAAGCCGGCGCAGGATGGCCGAGCCCACCATGCCGCGGTGCCCCGCGACGAAGACCCGCTTGCCGGCGAGACGGTAGGGAAGGGACATGGATGCTGCTCTCTGACGCGGTTCGCCCGCCGGGAGGCCGCCCGGCGCGGCCCGCAGTATAGCGCGGCCCGCGCCGCGAGGCGCCCCTTGGACCGGTGCGCCGTCAGCCGCCCTCGGCCCGATGCGCCGGCCGCTGCGGCGCGACGATCTCCCTGAGGTCGGAGGCGACCATCTCGGCGACCAGGTCCTGCAGCCGGACCTTCGGCTCCCAGCCGAGCGTGCGCTTGGCCTTTTCCGCGTCGCCCACCAGCAGGTCGACCTCGGTCGGGCGGAAGTAGCGCGGGTCGACGCTGACCAGCACGCGGCCCGTCCGCTCGCAGACGCCCTGCTCCTCGACGCCCTTGCCGCGCCAGGCGACCCGCACGCCGACCTCGGCGAAGGCGAGCTCGATGAAGTGGCGCACCGAGCTCGTCTCGCCCGTCGCCAGCACGTAGTCGTCGGGCTCGGCGTGCTGGAGGATGCGCCACATGCCCTCGACATAGTCGCGCGCATGGCCCCAGTCGCGCCGTGCGTCCAGGTTGCCGATGTAGAGCCGCTCCTGCAGCCCGTGATGTATGGCGGCGACAGCGCGGGTGATCTTGCGCGTCACGAAGGTCTCGCCGCGGATCGGGCTCTCGTGGTTGAACAGGATGCCGTTGCAGCCGAAGATCCCGTAGGCCTCGCGGTAGTTCACCGTGATCCAGTAGCCGAACAGCTTGGCGACGCCATAGGGGCTCCGCGGGTAGAAGGGCGTGGTCTCGGTCTGCGGCACGGCCTGCACCTTGCCGTAGAGCTCGGAGGTGGATGCCTGGTAGAACCGCGTGCGCTCCGTCAGGCCGAGGATGCGGATCGCCTCCAGCAGCCGCAGCGTGCCCAGCGCATCCGCATTCGCCGTGTATTCCGGCGTCTCGAAGCTGACCTGCACATGGCTTTGCGCCGCGAGATTGTAGATCTCGTCGGGCTGCGTCTCCTGCAGCAGGCGGATGAGGTTGGTCGAATCCGTCATGTCGCCGTAGTGCAGCCGCAGCCGCGCCGCCTCGTCATGCGGGTCGACGTAGAGGTGATCGATGCGCGCGGTGTTGAAGGAGGAGGACCGGCGCTTCATCCCGTGCACCACATAGCCCTTCGCGAGCAGGAGCTCGGCCAGGTAGGCGCCGTCCTGCCCCGTGACGCCGGTGATCAGCGCGACCTTCCGTTGTGCTGCCATGTCTCCGCGACTCGCTCCTGCGCTGATCATCCCGACTCTGGATCGGCCATGACTGTGTCGGTTGCTTGACGTGTCCAGACAGCCGAATCAAGGGCGGCCGGCCCCGCCGTGCGGCGCTTCCCTCGGCCCGCGCCGCCCTGCGCCGCGTCCCTCAACCCGTGGCGCCGCGGCGACGCAGCGCCGCCACAAGCATGGCCGCCTGCGCATCCCAGTCGGCCAGCGCCTGCCCGCGCGCGGCGGCGCCCGCGGCAAGGCGCGCGCGCGTCGTCGCATCACAGGCGCGTGACATCGCGTCCGCCAGCGCCTCCGCCGTCACCGCGGCGGCAACCGCGCCGCTGACCCCGTCGGTCACCTGCTCGACCAGCCCCGCGACGGGCGTGACCACCGCCGGCACGCCGAGCGCGAAGGCGAGCGGGATCACGCCGCTCTGGCTCGCCTCGCGGTACGGCAGCACGAGCACGTCCGCGTCGCGGATCAGCGCCGGAATCTCCGCCTCGCCGACCCAGCGCGTTTCCACCTGCGTGCCGGCAAGCGCCCCGAGGCCCGGCGCCAGCGCCTCCGCATCGCCCTCGCCGACGATCCGCAGCCGCGCCTCGGGATGCGCCTCCCGCATCACGCGGAAGGCATCGCGCAGCAGGTCGAGCCCCTTGTAGGCGCGCAGCCGTCCGAAGAAGAGGAAGCGCACCGTCCCGTCGGCCGCGCGCGGCGTCGCCTGCCCGGCCAGCAATGCGGCAGGCAGATGCGCCCCGAGTGGCAGCCGCAGCAGCGCGAGCCCGGGATGCTGCCGCCGCAGCTCGGCCGCCACGGCGTCGGAGAGGGCGATGGCCGCGCTGGCCGCGTCGAGCTCGCGCCGCAGCCGCCAGGACCACAGCAGGCCCGCGTCCCCCGGATGCGGCCGCGCGTCGTGCACGATCGGCACGAAGGCCACGCCCGCGCGGCGCAGTGCCGGCGCCACCAGCGGCGTCCAGAGATGCGTCATCACCGAGACCACCACCTCGGCCCGGAAGGTCCGCGCCTGCGCCACCAAGCGGCGCGCCAGCAGCGGCGCCCGCGGCGTGCCGAGGACGAAGCCGAGCGGCCCGGCATAGGTCGGGACGTGGTCGGCCGGGATGGTGGTGGCCGCGAAGGCGGGGCGCAGCTCGTTCTGCGCCGAGAGCGACAGCGCGACGTCGACCCCGGGCTGCCGCGCCAGCGCCTCCGCGAGGGCGAGGCACATCTGGGCGCCGCCGCCCCGGCGGCCCCAGTACCAGAGCAGGATCCGCACTAGCCGCGCACCGGTCCGCCGCCCGGCGCCAGCAACGGCGCCACGAAGCCCGCCAGATCGCCGCCCGGGAAGAGGTGCCCCGCGATCCCCGCCGCCGCGGCGGCGGCCAGATCCGTCTCCCGGTCCCCCACCAGGAAGGAGCGCGCCGGGTCGACCGGCCAGGCCGTCAGCAGGTCCTCGATCATGCCCGGCGCCGGCTTGCGGCAGCGGCAGGCGCGGCGATAGGCGGCCAGCGGCGCCTCCGGATGGTGCGGGCAATAGGCGAAGGCATCGATGCGCGCCCCGGCCTCGGCCAGGCGCGCCGCCATCCAGCGGTGCAGCACGCCCACCTGCGCCTCCGGGTAGAGGCCGCGCGCGACGCCGGACTGGTTGGTGACGACGAAGACGAGGAAGCCCGCCGCGTTCAGCGCGCGCACGGCCGGGGCCGCGCCGGCCACCCAGCGCACCGCGGCGGGGTCGTGCGGGAAGCCGGTATCCTCGATCAGCACGCCGTCGCGATCGAGGAAGGCTGCCGGCCGCGGCGCCTCGGAATCCGGGCGGGCCGCCTCAGCCGCCATGCGCCCGCACCGCCGCCTCCACGCCGGCGCAGAAGCAGTGGTAGAGGCAGAGATGCACCTGCTGGATCGCCGGCGTGGCGCGGCTCGGCACCGCCAGCAGATGGTCGCAGAGCGGCGCCATCCGCCCGCCGCCCTCGCCCGTCATGCCGATCGTCGTCATCCCCCGCGCCCGCGCCGCCTCCAGCGCCAGCACCACGTTCGGCGAATTGCCGCTGGTGGAGAGGCCGAGCAGCACGCCGCCCTGCTGCCCATAGGCCTCCACCTGGCGGCTGAACACCGTGTCGTAGCCGTAGTCGTTGCTCCAGGCCGTCAGCACGGCCGCGTTGGAGACCAGGGAGATCACCGGCAGGCCGCGCCGCTCCTGCAGGAAGCGCCCGACCAGCTCGCCCGCGATGTGCTCGGCATCGGCCGCCGAGCCGCCATTGCCGCAGACCAGCAGCGGCCGCCCCGCCGCCAGCGCCGCCGCCGTCGCCGCCACCGCGCCGTCCATCACGGCGTCGAGGCCCTGGGCGCGGGTCGCCTCGATCAGGCGGCCGGCCTCGGCAAGCCAGTGGTCGAGGGTCATGGGGCTCTCCGCGCGGCGCGGCGGGGGGCCGCGCCGGCGCCCTCCTGCAACAAGGCCCGGCCGGGCGCAACCGCGGCGCGCGCGCAGTGATGATCGGCCGCGCCGCCCCGGCTGCCGCGGTGTTGAAGGCGCCGCGCGCCGCCCGCGCGTTATCCGGGTCGTCCTTCGCCTCCCGGGGAGTCCCGCCTTGCGCATCCTGATCACCGGCAATCTCGGCTATGTCGGCCCCGTCCTGGCGCGGCATCTGCGCGCCGTGCGTCCGGAGGCCGAGCTGATCGGCTTCGACACCGGCTTCTTCGCCCATTGCCTGACCACGCCCGATCCGCTGCCGGAGCGCGTGCTGGACGCGCAGCGCTTCGGCGACGTGCGCGACCCGCCGCGCGATCTCCTCTCGGGCGTCGATGCCGTGGTGCACCTCGCCGCCATCTCGAACGACCCCATGGGCAAGCGCTTCGAGGCGGTGACGGACGCGATCAACCACCGCGCCAGCCTGGGCCTGGCCGAGCGCGCGCGGGAGGCCGGGGTCGGGCGCTTCGTCTTCGCCTCCTCCTGCTCGATCTACGGGCTCGCCGAGGGCGCGGCGCGGCGCGAGACCGACCCGCTGAACCCGCTGACCGCCTATGCCCGCTCCAAGATCGCGACGGAGGAGGGGCTGCGGCAGATGGAGCGCGGCGGCATGACGGCGGTCTGCCTGCGCTTCGCCACGGCCTGCGGCATGTCGCCGCGGCTCCGCCTCGACCTGGTGCTGAACGATTTCGTGGCCGGCGCCATGGCGGGCGGCGAGGTGACCGTGCTCTCCGACGGCACGCCCTGGCGGCCGCTGATCGAGGTGCGCGACATGGCCCGCGCCATCGAATGGGCGCTGTTCGAGGAGGCGGCGCCGCCCGGCGGCTTCCTCGCCGTGAATGCCGGCAGCGATGCCTGGAACCTGCAGGTGCGCGACCTCGCCGGGGCGGTGGCCGAGCAGCTGCCGGGGACGCGCGTCTCGATCAACACCGCCGCGCCGCCCGACCAGCGCTCCTACCGCGTGGATTTCGGCCTGTTCCGGCGGCTCGCGCCGCGCCACCAGCCGCAGGTGAGCCTGGCGGAGGCGGTGCGCGGCCTGCGCGACGGGCTGGCCGCCATCGGCTTCGCCGACCGGGACTTCCGCGCCTCCGCCCGGATCCGGCTCCAGGTGCTAAACCGGCTGATGGAAGAGGGCCGCCTCGACCCCGCCCTGCGCTGGGCGGGGTGAGGCGGCCGCGCCGGCTGGCCCCGCTCAGGCGGCGGCCGGCTGCGTGGCGCCGCCGCGCAGCGCCAGCGCCTGCAACGCGGCGAGCCCGGCCACCGCCAGCGCCTGGCCCAGAAGGAAAGCCAGGCCGAGCGCCGTCGGCGCGACCCAGCCGGTCAGCGGCAGCAGCAGGCTGTCCAGGACCCAGAGGGCGTTCACCACCACCACGGTCCGCACCGCCCCGCGCGAGGGCGGGGCCTGCCGCAGCCCGAGCCGGGCCAGCGCCGCCGCCCAGGGCAGCAGCACCAGCCCGGCCCCCAGAAGCAGCCCCGCGGGCAGGCCGAGCAGGCCGGACAGCGGCGCGGCTGCCGCCGCCAGCAGGGCGCCCATCGCGCCGCTGGCCAGCGCGTCCGCGATCAGCACGCGGCGCAGGAAGATCGGAGTCTCCAGGATCGACATCGTGCGTCTCCCTTCAGGCAAGGTGGTCGAAGAAGCCGGTCACGCTGGCCAGCCGCCCGTCCGGGGCGAGGGTGGCGAAATCCACCCCGCGCACCGCCGGCGGGCCGCCCGCCCGCGGCGCCAGCTCCCAGCCGAAGCGCAGCCGGTCGTTGTGCGCGTCGATCGGCCCGGTGCGGCGGAAGGCGTGGTCCGGAAAGCGCTGCTGCACCGCCGCCGCCATCCCGGCGATGGCGGCATGGCCATCGGCCGAGAGGGCGGGGTCGCGGTAGCTGCCCTGCTCGGCCCAGGCCCGGGCGACGCGGTCCTGCCGCGCCGCCGGGTCGGTCTCGTTCCAGGCCGCGAGGTAGCGTTCGACGAGGTCGTCATGGGCATTGGTCATCGGCCTCTCTCCTGCCGTGCGGCCGGGGCGGGCTGCCGTCGGCCTGGGCGCAGGATCGGTGCCGCGCCCCGGCCCGGCGATGACCTGCCAGGTCATGCGGGCATCGCCGCCACCCCTTGCCGGGCGGTGCTCCAGCGGCTGTGATCGGGGCCGCTTGGGGAGAGGCCGGGATGGAGTTCGAGACGCTGGTGAGGACCCGCCGGAGCGTGCGCGGCTACCGCCCCGACCCGGTGCCCCGCGCGCTGATCGAGGAGGTGCTGGAGGTGGCGCGCGGCGCGCCCTCCTCCATGAACACCCAGCCCTGGCACGTGCATGTGCTCAGCGGCGCGCCGCTCGAGGAGGTGCGCCGGCGCAACATGGAGGCGATGGCCGCCGGCGCCCCGCCCAAGCGCGAGATCCACAGCCATGGCGCCTATGAGGGCATCCACCGCGAGCGCCAGGTCGGCATCGCCAAGGACCTCTTCGCCGCCATGGGCATCGCGCGCGAGGATGCGGCGCGCCGCCACGACTGGGTGCTGCGCGGCTTCCGCCAGTTCGACGCCCCCGTCTCCCTGGTGCTGACCTACGATCGGGCGCTGGACGGCGGCGCGGTCTGCCATTTCGACCTCGGCGCGCTCTGCTACGGCATCGTGCTGGCGGCCTGGGACCGCGGCCTCGGCACGGTGATCAACGGCCAGGGCATCATGCGCAGCGACATCGTGCGCGAGGTGGCGGGCATCCCCGAGGACGAGGTGATCATGACCTGCGTCGCCCTGGGCTGGCCGGATGACGGCTTCCCGGCCAACGGCGTGAAGGCGCGGCGGGAGCCGGTGGCCGGCTTCGCCCGCTTCGTCGGCTTCGGCGACTGATCCGCCGCAGCAGCGGGCGACCCGCCGGCGGGGCGCCGGGCGCGGCGCGGCCCGGGCCCGCGATTTCCCGCTGGCCTCCGCGCCGGCCCGCGTGGTAGCGGGCATCCGTTCCGTATCGGACACGAACCGGATGCCCGAGGCCCAAGCTTCCGAGCTCCACCTGGTCGCCGCCGCCCGGCCGAACCTGCCGAAGCTCGCCGCGCTCTGGCACGCGATCCCGGCGGATTTCCCCTGGCGCCCCGTGCTGGTGCATACCGGCCAGCACCACGACCCGGCGATGTTCGGCGGGCATCTCGCCGATCTCGGCCTGCCGGCGCCGGCCATCGCGCTCGGCGTCTCCGGCGGCAGCCATGCGGAGCTGACCGGCCGCACCATGATCGCCGCCGAGGCCGCCTGGCGCGCCCGGCGGCCCGCCTGCGTCGTCGTCGCCGGCGACGTCGATGGCACGCTGGCCGCGACCTTGGCCGCCCGCAAGCTCGGCATTCCCGTTGCGCATCTCGAGGCCGGGCTGCGCAACCCGACCGAGCCCGACATGCCGGAGGAGATCAACCGCCGCGCCGTCGACGCCGTCGCGCAGCTGCTCTGGGCGCCGGACGAGGCCAGCGCCGCCCTGCTGCTGGCCGAGGGCCATGCGCCGGCGCGGGTGCGCGCCGTGGGCAATGCCATGGTGGACACCGCGCTCCGCAGCCTGCCCGCCGCGCGCGACCGGCCGCTGCCCCAGGGCCTCGCCCCCGGCCGCTATGGCGTGCTGACGCTGCACCGCGCCGCCAATGTCGACGACCCGTCCGCCTTCGCCGCCCTGCTGCGCGGGGTGGCGGAGGCCGCCGCCCTGCTGCCGCTCGCCTGGCCGATGCACCCGCGCGCGCGCAATCGCCTCGCCGAGCACGGGCTCGCCGTGCCGCCCGGCGTCACCGTGCTGCCGCCGCTGCCCTATCTCGACTTCCTCGGCCTGCTGGCCCGGGCGCGGCTGGTCGCCTCCGACAGCGGCGGGGTGCAGGAGGAGGCGACGGCGCTCGACCTGCCCTGCCTGACGCTCCGTCCCTCCACCGAGCGGCCCGTCACGCTGGAGGCCGGGTCGAGCCGCCTGGTCACCGCCGCGGCCCTGCCCGGCGCGGTGGCCGCGGTGCTGGCCGGGGACTGGCCGCGCGCCCGGCCGATCCCGCTCTGGGACGGGCGGGCCGGCGCGCGCATGATCGCGCACCTGGCGGAGCGCCTGGCATGACCGCGCCGCTCGTCCTCATGCTCTCGGCGGCGCATCCGCCGGACGACGTCCGGGTGGTGCGCAAGGAGGGCGCGGCCCTGGCCGAGGCCGGCTGGCGGGTGCGCCACCTCTGCCCCGGCCCCTCCACTGGGGCGCTGCCCGAGGTCGCGGGCGTCGCCATCGAGACCTTCCCCCGCCGGCGCGGCTGGTCGGGGCGCATCCTCGGCATCCCCGCCCTGGCGCGGCGCGCGGCGGCCTCCGGCGCGGCCGTGCTGCACGGCAGCGAGCCGGATGCCTGGGCCGCCGCCCTGCTCGCCGCGCGCCGCACCGGCGCCCGCGTGGTGCTGGACGTGCACGAGCACTACCCCTCGCGCCTCGACCCCCGGCTGCCGCGGCGGCTGCACGGGGCGGCGCATGCGGTGATGCGCCGCCTCTGCCGCCTCGCCGGCCGCGCGGCGGATGCGGTGGTGGTGGCGAAGGACGGGCTGGCCGAGGATTTCTCGGCCCCCGGGCGCACCATCGCCGTGCGCAACTACGCCCCCGCCCTGCCGGTGGCGCCGCGCCGGCACGGCCCGGGGCCGCTGACCCTGGTGCATAGCGGCGCGCTCGGCCGCAGCCGCGGCTGGGCGCAGATGCTGGCGGCGCTGGCGCTCTGCCCCGAGGGCACGCGGCTCCGCCTGGTCGGGCGCTTCACCGATGGCAGCGAGGCCGAGTTCGAGGCCGAGGCGGCGCGGCTCGGCCTGACCGACTGCATCGACCGCACGCCCTGGCTGCCGCAGGCCGAGGCGCTGGCCCGGGTCGCCGAATGCGATATCGGCCTGGTGCTGTTCCAGCGCGGCGAGACCAACCACGCCCTCGCTTTGCCGCACAAGCTGTTCGACTGCATGCTGGCCGGGCTGCCGGTGATCGTGCCGGACTTCGCCACCGAGGTGGCGGCGGCGGTGCGCGAGGCCGGCTGCGGCGAGTGCGTCGACACCGCCGACCCCGCCGCCATCGCCGCCGCCGTGGCGCGGCTAGCCGACCCCGCGCGCCGCGCCGCGCTGGGCGCCGCCGGGCGCGCGGCGGCGCAGGGGCGCTTCGGCTGGGCGGGGGAGGCGGCGCGGCTGACCGCGCTCTACCGGCGCCTGGCGCCGCTGCCCGGGTGCTCGACTGGCCCGGCCGCGGGGCAGGGCGTATAGCCGTGCCATGGCCGCCCGCCTCGCCCGCCGCGCCCCGCACCGGATCCTGCTGAACCTTGCGCTCGACTCGCTGCTCGCGGCGCTGGCGGTGCCGGCGGCGGTGCTGCTGGCCGCGCCGGGCGCCGCGCCCGGCCCCGTCTGGTGGGCGGTGGCGCTGCCCGGCGGCGCGCTGGCCCTGCTGCTGGCCGGGCTGCCGGTGAAGCTGCCGCAGCAATACTGGCGCTATGCCGGGCTGCCGGACCTGATCGGCATCGGCCTTGCCGCCTGCGGCGCCGCGGCGCTGTTCTGGGGCACGCTGCACCTGGTGGGCGCCTGGCGGCCGGGCAATGCCGCCTTCCCCGTGGTGCACGCGCTTTCGCTGATGGCGCTGCTCGGCGCGCCGCGCGTGCTCGGGCGGCTGCGCCACGCAAGGCGCGACCCCGAATCGACCATCGAGCCGCAGCCCGTGCTGGTGGTCGGCGCGGGCGACGGCGCCGACCTCTTCATCCGCGCCCTGCTGGCCGACCGCGCCCCGGCCTTCCGCGTGACCGGCATCCTCTCGCTCCGCTCACGCCAGGCCGGGCGGCGCATCCAGGGCCACCCGATCCTCGGCACGGTGGACGAGG
>CAYNYQ010000006.1:0-25911 GCA_964401305.1 uncultured Acetobacteraceae bacterium
TGCCGGGCGCGCCCGCCGTCTGGCCCGACCTCGCGGCGGACAACGAGAGCTTCCTGTTCCGGCTCGGCGATGTCGCCGCGGTGGACGCTGCCTTCGCCCGCGCGGCGCATGTCACGCACCTCGACTTCCGGATCAACCGCGTCTCCGCCAACCCCATGGAGCCGCGAAACGCGCTCGGCACCTGGGATCCTGTGGAGGAACGCTGGACCCTGGTGACGGGCACGCAATTGCCGCACGTGATGCGCAACGAGATCGCCGAGCACGCGCTCAAGGTGCAGACGCATCGGCTGCGCATCGTCTCGCCGGATGTCGGCGGCGGCTTCGGCATGAAGGAGAGCCCCTTCCAGGAATACGTGCTCTGCCTGCACGCCGCGCGGCTGCTCGGGCGGCCGGTGCGCTGGACGGCGACGCGCACGGAAAGCTTCCTCTGCGACACCCATGCGCGCGACAACGTCTCGACCGCGGAGTTGGCGCTGGACGCCGAGGGGAATTTCCTGGCCTTGCGGGTGCGCACCCTGTGCAACCTCGGCGCCTATCTCGCCTGGCAGGGCCCGGTCTCCTCCACGAACAATGTGGGCGGGCTCGCCGGCGTCTACCGCACGCCGGCGATCGCCACCGAGGTGCGCGGCGTCTTCACCAATACCCAGCCCACCGCGCCCTATCGCGGCGCCGGACGGCCGGAGGCGATCTACGCCATCGAGCGCTGCATCGACCTCGCCGCGGACGAGATGGGTCTCGATCGCATCGCGCTGCGCCGGCGCAACATGATCCGGCCGGAGGAGATGCCGTTCAGGACCGGTCTCGACTACACCTATGACAGCGGCGACTTCCCCGCGAACATGGCAAAGGCGCTGGAGGAAGCGGACTGGGACGGCTTCGCGCAACGGCGGGCGGAAAGCGCGGCGCGCGGCAGGCTGCGCGGCATCGCGGTGGCCAACGCCATCGAGAGCGCCGGCGGCCCGCATCGCGGCCCGATGGAGGAGGCTGCCGAGATCCGGTTCGATTCGGGCGGCAGCGTGACCCTTCTGATGGGCAGCCACAACCACGGCCAAGGCCACGAGACGGTGTTCCGCCAGATCGCCGCCGAGACGCTGGGCATCCCGCCGGAGCGCATCCGCTACGTCTGCGGCGACACGGACCTGGTGACGCATGGCCGCGGCACCATCGGCTCGCGCTCCATGATGGCGGGCGGCGGCGCGCTCGTCTTCGCGGCGCGGCGCATCATCGAGAGGGGAAAGCGGATCGCCTCCCATCTGATGGAGGCGGCGGAGGAGGATATCGAGTTCGCCGACGGCCGGTTCCGCGTCGCCGGCACGGACCGCGCGATCGGCATCGAGGAGCTGGCGCGGCGCAGCTACGTGCCGGGCGCGCTGCCTATGGGCGAGGAGCTCGGCCTCTCCGCGCTGCTCGTCACCCGCCCCGGCGACGCCACCTTCCCCAATGGCAGCCATGTCTGCGAGGTGGAGGTCGATCCCGAGACCGGGCAATGGGCGTTGCTGAACTACGTGGTGGTGGACGATGTCGGCACGGTGATCAACCCGCTGCTGCTGAAGGGCCAGATCCATGGCGGCATCGCGCAGGGCCTCGGGCAGATCCTGGGCGAGGATGTGCGCTACGACGGCGCCGGGCAGATCCTGACGGCGAGCTTCGCCGACTATCCGATGCCCCGCGCGGCGGATTTCTGCGACATGGTGGTGAAGAGCAATCCGGTGCCGACGGCGACCAATCCGCTCGGCGTCAAGGGCGCCGGCGAGGCCGGCACTGTCGGCGCGCTGCCGGCGGTACTCGGGGCCATCGTCGACGCGCTGCGCCCGCTCGGCGTGCGGCACCTCGAGATGCCGGCGACGCCGGAGCGGGTCTGGCGGGCGATCCGCGGCGCGTGACGCGGCGGATTGCCTCGGCGCGCGGGGCACGCGAAGCTTCCCGCCTCGGACCAGGCGGCAGGGAGTGCGCGGCATGATCGCGGCGGCAACGGAGGATGCGGGCACGCTGGGGCGGATCCCCGTGCTCGACATCGGCCCCTTCCTCGCCGGCGAGCGGGGCGCGCTGGCCGCAGTGGCACGCCATGTCGCGCGCACCTGCCAGGACACCGGCTTCCTGGTGCTGGCGAATCACGGCGTGCCGCAGGCGCTGTCCGATGGCTGCTTCGCCGCCGCCGCCGCCGTCTTCGCCCTGCCGATGGAGGCGAAGCTCGCGCTGAAGGTGGGCGACATCAACGTGGGCTACCTGCCGCAGGGCGCGCAGGTGATCCGCACCTCCAAGGTCCACGAGAACCGCAAGCCGAACCTCAACGAGAGCTTCTACATCATCCGCGACCTGGCGCCCGACCATCCCGACATCCTCGCCGGCAAGCCGATGCTCGCGCCCAACCGCTGGCCGGCGGGCATGCCGGAATTCCGCGCCGCCACCCTGGCCTACTTCGCCGCCATGCAGGCCCTGGCGCATCGCATGCTGCCGGTCTTCGCCGCCGCGCTCGACCTGCCGGAGGACTACTTCAACGCCGATTTCCGCGACCCCTCCTGCACGCTGCGCCTGATCCGCTACGACCCGCAGCCCGAGGAGGCGGCGGACCAGTTCGGCTTCGCGCCGCATATCGACACCAACTTCACCACCTACCTGGCGCAGTCGCGCCTGCCGGGCCTCGAGGTCCGCACGCCCGAAGGCGAATGGCTGCGCCCGCCGGCCATCCCCGGCACCTTCGTGGTGAACACCGCGGAGATGCTGGGTCGCTATTCCAACGATCGCTTCGCCCCGACGCCGCACCGCGTGGTCAATGCGGGGCGGGAGCCGCGCTACGCCATCCCCTTCTTCTACGGGCCGGACAATGACGCGGTGATCCGCGTCGTCCCCAGCTGCACCGGGCCCGACAACCCGCCGCGCTACCCACCGCTGCGCTACCTCGACCACCGGCTCGCGCTGAACCGCGCCAATTTCGCCCATCGTCAGGGCCCGGGGCCGCAACAGGCCGATTGACCCGGGCGGGCCGGTCCGCGCATCGTTCACCTGGCAGCCCACCCCGGCGGGCTGCGGGAGAGAACGGCCATGCAGGACCTCGACCGCGAGGGCGTCACCCGCGAAGTGATCGCCCAGATGGCGTCCACGCCGGATGCGCGACTGCGCGAGGTCATGGATGCCGCGGTGCGGCACCTGCACGCCTTCGCCCGCGAGGTCGAGCTCACGCCCGAGGAATGGCTGGCCGGCATCGGCTTCCTGACCGCCGTCGGCCAGGCCTGCACGCCCTACCGGCAGGAGTTCATCCTGCTCTCCGACGTGCTCGGCCTCTCGCGCCTGGTCAACGTGATGCACGATGCGGAAGGGCGCGAGGCGGCGGGCACCGAGACCAGCCTGCTCGGCCCCTTCTTCCGCGAAAAGGCGCCGGAATTTGCGCCCGGCGACAGCATCGCCGTGCACGAGACGGCGGGGACGGAGATCCTGCTCTTCGGCCAGATCCTGGACGCCTCGGGCCGGCCGGTGCCGCATGCCGCGGTCGATGTCTGGCAGACCAATGCGCACGGGCTCTACGACCTGCAGGCGAAGGACGCGTCGGTGATGGACCTACGTGGCCGCTTCCGCGCCGATTCGGAGGGCCGCTACCACCTGCGCACGGTGCAGCCCATCGGCTACTCGATCCCGATGGACGGGCCGGTCGGGCAGCTCGTCCGGCGCCAGGGCCGCCACGGCATGCGGCCGGCGCACATCCATGTCCTGGTCGCGGCCGAGGGCTACCGCGAGCTGGTGACGGCGCTCTACCTCGCCGACGACGCGCATATCGACAGCGACACCGTCTTCGGCGTCGCGCGCTCGCTCGCGGTGACGCCGGCGATGGGCGTTCCGGGCGCGCCACGCACCGACCTGCCCGCAATCCGCTACGATTTCCGCCTGTCGCGCCGGGCCGCCGGGGAAACGGGTGGCCGCGTCGGCGCCGATCCTTCGCAGATCATGCCAGCCGCGCAATAGAGACGGCTGCAAGGGAGGAAGAGACAATGACGAACCTGACCCGCCGCGACCTCGGCCGGCTCGCGGCCGGCGCAACGCTGCTCTCCGCCACCGGCGCCTTCGTCTCGCCGGCGCGGGCGCAGGGCGGCAACCCGATCCGCATCGGCTACGGCATGTCGCTCTCGGGAGGCCTCGCGGCGAATGGCCGCTCCTCGCTGCTGGCGCACAAGATCTGGCAGGAGGACGTGAACGCGAAGGGCGGCATCCTCGGCCGGCCCGTCGAGCTCGTCTTCTACGACGACCAGACGAATCCGGGCACGGTGCCCGCGCTCTACACGAAGCTGATCGACGTGGACAAGGTGGACATCGTCACCTCGCCCTACGCCACGGTGATGATCGCGCCGTCCATGCCGGTGATCATGCAGCGGCGCATGTGCTACGTCTCCCTCTTCGGCGCCGGCGTGAACGAGGCCTTCAAGTACGACCGCTACTTCTCGATGAACGTCGCCGGCGACGACATCAAGGGCACCTACGGCAAGGGCTTCCTCGAGGTCGCGGCGAGCCTGCCGACGCCGCCGCGCACGCTTTCCATCCTCGCCGTCGACAACGAGTTCGCACAGAAGGCGGCGGAGAGCGTGCGGCATCTCGGCCGGCAGCGGGGCCTGCGCATCGTCTACGACCGCTCCTACCCGCCGACCACGGTGGACTTCACGCCGACCATCCGGGCCATCCAGGCGCAGCGGCCCGACATCGTCTTCTTCGCCTCCTACCCACCGGATTCGAACGGCATCCTGCGCGCGGTGAGCGAGTTGCGCCTGCAGGCGCCGATCCTCGGCGGCGGCATGATCGGGCCGCAGATCGCCGCCGTGCAGCAGCAGATGGGCCCGATCCTGAACAACCTGGTGAACTGGGACGTCTACTCGCCCGAGCCCACCATGAACTTCCCCGGCGTCGCCGCCTTCCAGGAGAAGTACCGCGCCCGCGCCGCGACCGAGCAGGTGGACCCGCTCGGCAACTACCTGCAGCCCTATGCCTATGCGCAGATGCAGGTGGTGGAGCAGGCGCTGGCGCGCGTCGGGCGCATCGACCAGGCGGCGCTCGCCGCCGACATGCACGCCAGCGAGTTCAAGACGGTGGTGGGCGATATCCGCTTCAGCGCCCTCGGCGAGTGGGCGGAGGAGCGGAACCTCTTCGTGCAGTTCCAGGGCATCAAGGATGGCGACCTGGAGAAGTACAAGAAGCCGGGCACGAAGGTGATCCTCTACCCGGGCAACCTGAAGTCCGGGACGCTGCGCGCGCCCTACGGCGCACCGGCCTGATCGGCCCGGCGCACCGAGGGGGGGCCGAGGGGGGGATGGATCCGCAATTTTCGCTGCTGCTGAACGGGATCGTCAGCGGCCTGCTGCTGGGCGGCCTCTATGCCGCCGCGGCGGCGGGGCTCGCGGTCTCCTTCGGCATGCTCGACATCGTCAACATCGCGCACCCGGCGCTGATGATCGCCGGCGCCTTCGTCGTGGTGGTGATCGGCACCGCGCTCGGGCTCGATCCCCTGCTGGTGGCGCTGCTCATCGCACCGCTCTTCTACCTGGTCGGCGCCGGAATCTACGGCGTCTACCACCACTTCTTCGAGCGACGAGGCGAGGAGGCGCTGCAGGGCCTGGCCTTCTTCTTCGGCGTCGTCTTCATCGTGGAGGTCGGGCTGGTCATGGCCTTCGGGCCGGAGCAGCGCTTCCTCGACCCCGACTACGCCTTCGTCACCTGGCGCCTCGGCGAGATCGACCTGCCGCTGCGCATGCTGATCCCCGCGGCACTGGCGATGCTGGTGATCGGCCTGCTCTGGCTCTGGCTGCAGCGCAGCTTCACCGGCCTCGCCATCGCCGCCGTGGCGCAGGATTCCGAGGCGCTGCGGCTGATGGCGGTCGATCCGGTGCGCATCAAGCGGCTTGCCTTCGGCCTCTCCGTGGCGCTGGCGGCCATGGCGGGCGGCGCGTTGATCGTGGTGCAGCCGGTCGAGCCCTCCTCCGGCCAGATCTTCATCGGGCGCGTCTTCGCCATCTGCATCATGGGCGGCCTCGGCAGCCTTCCGGGCACCGTCGCCGCAGCGCTGCTCTTCGGCGTCGTCGAGAACGTCACCGCCACCTTCTACGGCCCCTCCTGGTCGCCGGCCGTCGCCTTCGGCTGGCTGCTGCTGGTGCTGGCCTTCCGGCCGCAGGGCCTGTTCGGGCGCGCCGCATGAGCGCCTCCGCCCTCCCCGCCGCGACCACCGAGCCGGCGCCCACGCGGCACGTCGCCTTCTGGGCCGGCGCCATCGGCATCGGCATCGGCCTGCTGCTGGTGCTGCGCCTCATCGGCAACGACTACGGCTACTTCGCCGGCTACTTCATCCTGCAATACGTCGTGCTGGCCACGGCCTGGAACATCCTCGGCGGCTATGCAGGCTACGTGAATTTCGGCGCCGCAGGCTTCATGGCCGCCGGCGCCTACACCGCGGTCGCGTTGCGCAAGGCGACGGGGCTCGACCTGATGCCGGGAATCGTCGCCGCGGCCTGCGTCGCCGGCCTGCTCGGACTCGGCACCGGCTACCTCACGCTGCGGCTGCGCGGGGTCTACTTCTCCATCGCCACGCTCTCGCTGGCGGTGCTGCTGGCGACGCTGGTGGTGAACTGGGACTATGTCGGCGGCTCGCGCGGCGCCTACATCGTGAACCCGCTGGAGATCCCGCCCTTCGCCAGCTGGGGCGAGTACATGTTCGTCGTCATGCTGGTGCTGGCGATCCTCTCCGTCGGCATCGCCCGCATGGTCGAGCATTCGCGCCTCGGCCGTGGCCTGCAGGCGATCCGCGACAACGAGCGCGCGGCGGAGGCGGTGGGCGTCCCGACGCTGCGCCTGAAGCTGATCGCCACAACGCTCTCTGGCGCCCTGATGGGCGTCGCCGGCGCGCCGCTGCCCTACTACAGCGGCTACCTGAACCCCGAGGCTGCCTTCAGCCTCTCCTACGCGGTGAACGCCATCGCCATGCCGCTGATCGGTGGCGCCGGCACCTGGCTCGGGCCCGTCATCGGCGCGGTCCTGCTGGGGACGCTGCAGCAGGCGGCGACGGTGACGATCTCCTCCGCGCTCAACCTCTGGATCGTCGGCTGGATGCTGGTGATCTTCGTGGCGCTCGCGCCGCGCGGCATCATGGGCTGGTTCCGGAGGCGCCGGTGAGCGCGGAGGTCCTGCTGCGCGCCGAAGGCGTTGGCAAGCGCTTCGGCGGCTTCGTCGCGCTGGAGGGGATCGACATCACCCTCCGCCCCGGCGAGCGGCTCGGCCTGATCGGCCCCAACGGCTCGGGCAAGAGCACCTTCGTCAACTGCATCAGCGGCGACTTCGCGCAGCATGACGGCACGGTCGCGCTGGATGGCCAGGCGCTGAACGGGCTGAAGCCGCACCGCCGCGCGCGGCTTGGCCTCGCCCGCACCTTCCAGCTGCCGCAGCCCTTCGCCAGCCTCACCGTGCTCGAGAACGTGCGCGTGCCGCTGCTCTTCGGGGCGACGCCGGCGCAGGCGACGCGGCGCGCCATGGAGTGCCTCGAGCAGGTGGAGATGGCCGGCAAGGCCGACAAGCTGCCGCGCGAGCTGACCCAGGTGGAGCAGCGGCGGCTGGAGCTCGCCCGCGCCATCGCGCTCGATCCGCGCCTGCTGATCGCGGACGAGGCCATGGCGGGCCTTTCCCATGCCGAGATCGACCAGATCATCGTCCTGCTGCGGCGCCTGAACGCGCAGGGCACGGCGGTGATCATGATCGAGCACATCATGCGCGCGGTGACCGAGTTCTCCGAAAGGCTGGTGGTCTTCGTCGCCGGGCGCAAGATCGCCGACGGCCCGCCGCGCGAGGTGCTGGCGCTGCAGGAAGTGGAGGACGCCTATCTTGGTCGGCAGTAGCGGCGCCTCGCTGACGATCAGTGGCCTCGATGCCGGCTACGGCGCCGTGCGCGTGCTGGAGGATGTCTCGCTGGAGGTGCCGGCGGGGCAGACGGTGGTGCTGCTCGGCACCAACGGCAACGGCAAGACCACGCTGATGCGCAGCATCATGGGTCAGGTCCAGCCGAGCGGCGGCAGCATCCGCGCGACGCTCGACGGCGAATCACTGGAGCTCGGTGGCCTCTCGCCCGAGCAGGTGGTGGAGCGCGGCATCGTGCTGGTGCCGGAGGGGCGGCGGCTCTTCCCGCGCCTCACGGTCGAGCAGAACCTCCGCCTCGGCGCCTTCCGCGCCGCCGCGCGGGCGGTGCTGCCGGAGACGCTCGCGCTCTGCTACGAGCTCTTCCCCCGCCTCGCCGAGCGCCGCGCGCAGCTGGTCGGCAGCATGTCGGGCGGCGAGCAGCAGATGGTCGCCCTGGCCCGCGCGCTGATGTCGCAGCCGCGGCTGCTGCTTGTGGACGAACCCTCGGTCGGCCTCGCGCCCATCCTGGTCTCGCGCACCATGGAGATGATCGCGGAGATGAAGGCGCGGCTCGGCCTGACCGTGCTCATGGCCGAGCAGAATTTCCACCAGGCGGTGCGCATCGCCGACCGCGGCTACGTCATCGTGCACGGCCGCATCGCCTTCGAGGGCGCCTCGCCCGAGGCGCTGCAGGACAACGAGCTGGTGCGCCGCGTCTATCTCGGGCTGTAGCTACCCGAGCGCCACGTCGCGGTAGCCGCCCTCGGCCACGCGCTCGCACCAGGCGCGGTATTCGGGCGCGCTGCCGCTGTAGCGGGCGATGACCCGGGTCTGCTTGCCCTCGACGTTGCGGTTCACGCCGGTCATCCACGAATCGACCTCGTTGGTGAGCAGGCCCTCGCCGCACGCCATCACATGCGCCATCCAGGCGGCGACCGCCTCGGGCCGCGCGTCGGCGCGGGTGAGCCCGCGCTCCGTCATGTGGCCGAGCAGCCGGCTGACCCAGTCCACGTTGTACTCGATGCTGCGCGGGATGTTGCCGAGCGCGGTGTGCGGCCCGAGCAGCATGAAGAGATTCGGGAAACCGTCGACCATCATGCCGACGAAGGTGCGCGCCCCGCCCGACCACTTCTCCTTCAGCCGCACCCCCTCCGCGCCGCGGAAGTCGATGCGGTCGAAGGCGCCGGTCAGCGCGTCGAAGCCGGTGGCGTAGATGATGATGTCGAAGGCGAAGCTCTCCTCCGTGGTCTCCAGCCCCTCCGGCGTGATGCGCGTGATCGGCGTCGCCCGGCTGTCCACCAGGCGCACGTTGGGCTGGTTGTAGACCTCGTAGTACCTGGTCTCGAGGGGAACGCGGCGGGTGCCGAAGCCGTGGTTGCGCGGGATCAGCATCTCCGCCGTCTTCGGGTCCTTCACCCGGCTGCGGATCTTGTTCGCCACGAAGGCGGAAAGCTCGGCATTGGCCTCGCGGTTGGTCAGGATGTCCTTGAAGTTGCCCACCCAGATGCCGAAGCCCGGCGAGTTGTAGAGCGTCTCCCAGAAGGCCTCGCGCTCCTCCCGCGACACCTCGAAGGTGGCGCGCGGGTCAGGCGTGTGCAGGAAGCAGGAAAAGGTCTCGGCGCAGCGGCGGAAGATCTCGTCGTAGCTCGCCTTGATGCGCTGCTGCTCCTCCTCGGTGATCTTCCGGTTCAGCAGCGGCGCGCACCAGTTGGGCGTGCGCTGGAAGACGGTCAGCAAGCCGCAGGTCTTCGCCACCTCCTGGATGGTCTGCACGCCGGTCGCGCCGGTGCCGATCACCGCCACGCGCTTGCCGGTGAAGTCCACGGGCTCGTAGGGCATGGTCGCGGTGTGCCAGGACTGGCCGCGGAAGCTGTCCATGCCCTCGAATTTCGGCAGCGTCGGCGCCGAGAGGGCACCGATCGCCGTGATCAGGAAGCGGGAATGCAGGCGCGTGCCGTCCTCCGCCGTCACGGTCCAGCTGCGCGTCGTCTCGTCCCAGTGCGCGGCGCTCACGCGGCAGCGGAAGGTGATGTCGCGGCGGAGGTCGTATCGGTCGGCGACGAGGTTCAGGTAGCGCAGCGTCTCGGGCTGCGGCGCGAAGTGCTCCGACCAGCTCCACTCCTGCAGCAACTCCTTGTCGAAGGAGAAGCCGTAGGAATAGCTCTCGGAATCGAAGCGCGCGCCGGGATAGCGGTTCCAGTACCAGGTGCCGCCGACGCCCGTGCCGGCCTCCAGCACCCGCGCGCTGAGGCCGAGCGCGCGCAGCCGGATCAGCTGGTACATGCCGGACATGCCGGCGCCGATGACGATGGCGTCGAAGTCGAGCCCGGTGGCCTTGGCGGCGCGGGTCCCGGTGTCCTCCATGACGGACATGCGTCGATGCTCCTGGTGTTGCTCAGCCGCCCGGGCTGGATCGCGCCGCCTCGACCCGCTCGGCCGATCCCGCGCGGGCGCTGCCGCGGAACAGGTTGGCGATGTGCACCAGCACGTCGCCGAACTGCCGCTGCCGCTCGGTGTCGATGGAGACGGTGGCGGTGACGCCGGCGCGCAGCGGCGGCTCGCCGGCATGCGGCAGCAGGCGGATCTTCACCGGCAGGCGCTGCACCACCTTCACCCAGTTCCCCGAGGCGTTCTGCGGCGGCAGGATGGCGAACTCGGCCCCGGTCGCCGGGCTGATGCTCTCGACCTCGCCGACCCATTCGGTGTCGGGGTAGAGGTCGAGCACCACGCGCACGCGCTGGCCGACCGTCACGTTGGTCAGCGTCGTCTCCTTCAGGTTCGCCTCGACCCAGGGCCGGTGGTCGGAGACCAGGGCGAACATCGGCGTCGCCGCCCGCACCTGCTCGCCGCGCTGCAGCTTCAGGTTCACGATGGTGCCGCCGACCGGCGCGGCGATGACCGTGCGCGCGAGATCGAGCGCGGCGCGGTCGCGCTCGGCCATGCGCTCGCGCACGCTCGGGTGCTCGTCGGCAGGCAGGTCGGGGTCGCCCTTCAGCGTCGTCAGCAGCCGCGCCAGGCGCTGGCGCACCACGTTGATCCGCTCGCGCGCGACCTGCGCGTCGGTCAGGACCTCCTCCACCCGCGTCACCGGGGCGACGCCGCGCGCGGCGAGTTCCTGCTGGCGGCGGGCCTGGCGGGCCAGGTGCTCCGCCCGGCTCTCCAGCTCGCCCAGCTCGCTCTGCGTCTCGCGATAGGTGGCGCGCGCCGTCTCCACCAGGGTGCGCGCCTCGTCGAGCTCCGCCTCGGCCTTCTGCAGCGCCAGGCGGAAGGGCTCGGGGTCGAGGCGCAGCAGCACCTCCCCCGCGCGCACCCGCGCATGGTCGGCGACCACGACCTCCTGCACGCGCCCGGCGATCTCCGGCGCGATCTGCACGATATGCGCCTTCACATAGGCATTCTCGGCGTTCACGTAGCGCCCGCCGCGCTGCCAGATCACCAGCGCCGCGGCGAGGCAGAACAGCGGCAGGCCGAGCAGCAGCACCGGCCGAAGCCAGCGGCGCCGCGGCCGCGCAGGGGCGGTGGGGGTGGCCTCGCCGCTCATGGCGCGGCCTCCAGTCCCCGCTCCGCGCCGTTGCCCCGCCGCGCCGTCCGCGCCTCGGGCGATCGCGGGCCCATGGCCTGCAGCCGGGCCTTCACGCGCTCCATCATGGCGGTCAGCGCCTCGCGCTCCTCCTCGTCCAGCGGTGCCATGGCCTCGTCGATCAAGGCGGCGGCGATCACGCCCATCTCGGCCTGCACGGCCTCCGCCTCGGCGGTCAGGTGCAGCCGCCAGGCACGGCGGTCGGCCGGATCCTGCCGGCGCACCACCCAGCCCTTCTGCTCCAGCCGGTCGATCATGCGCCCGGCGGTGGCGCGCTCGACCTCCAGCATGTCGGCAAGTTCGGACTGGCTGAGGCCCGGGCGGCGGTGCAGCAGGCTCAGCACCTGCCATTGCGCGCGCGTCAGGCCGAGACGCCGCACCCGCCGGTCGAAGGCCGAGCGCATCATCCGTGCCACGTCGGCGATCAGGAAGCCGATGGTCCGGCGTTCATCGACGGGGCGCTTGTCGACCGCCCGCTCACCGACCAGACGCGACACGCATTCCTCCACGCGGGCGCCCCGGGCCCGGAAGATGCCCGGGCGATCCGACCGCCCGCGTCATGAGACGGCAGCAGGGCGATTGTTGTCAAGCTCATAATCACGGGCGATACTTTCGCCCGGCTTACCAGGTACCCCCTGCCCCCGATGACGCCCGAAGAGACGCAGGAGCTGCCGCTCCTCCGCCGCATCCTGATCCTCGCCTCGGTGGTGCTGGGCTCGACGCTCTACGCCACCACCCTGCTCGTCGCCTCCACCCTGCTGCCGCAGATGCAGGGCAGCTTCGCCGCGACCCCGGACGAGATCGCCTGGACCACCACCTTCAACATCCTGGCGACGGCCATCGTGACGCCGATGACGGGCTTCCTCGTCGCGCGCTTCGGGCGGCGGCGCACCATGCTCGGCAGCGTCGGCATCTTCACCGTGGCGACCTGGCTTTGCGGCCAGGCCGAGAGCCTCGAGACCATCGTGCTCTGGCGCATCATCCAGGGCGGTGCGGGGGCGCCGGTGGTGCCGCTCTCGAACGCCATCGTGCTCGACACCTTCCCGCGCCGCCAGGCCGGCCTGGTCAGCTCGATCTTCGGCATGACGGTGGTGCTCGGCCCGGTCGCGGGCCCCGCGCTCGGCGGCATGCTGGCGGAGGCCTATAATTGGCGCTGGGCCTTCTACATGATCGTGCCCGCCGGCGCCCTGGCCTGGGTCGCGCTGCGCCTGAGCCTGCCGCCGGACCCGCCCGGCGCGGGGGGGCGCGTGCCGCTGGACTGGACCGGCTTCCTCGCGCTCTCGGTCTCGATCGCCTGCGTGCAGCTGGTGCTCTCGCGCGGCCAGCGCCTCGACTGGTACGATTCGCCCGAGATCATCGCCGAGACGGTGATCGCGATCCTTGCCTTCTGGGTCTTCGTCGCGCACAGCCTGACGACGGAGAAGCCCTTCCTCAACCTCCGGCTGCTGCTCGACCGCAACTACGCCATCGGCCTCGTTCTGGTGACGATCTACGGCATGGTGAACTTCACACCCATCGTGCTGCTGCCGACCCTGCTGCAGACCTATGCCGGCTACCCCGACAGCATCATCGGCCTGATCGTCGGCTATCGCGGCATCGGCGGGACCATCGGCTTCGGGCTGACGCTGGTGATCGGCCGCTGGGACCCGCGGATCGGCATGGCGATCGGGTTCGGGCTGATGATGGTCTCCGGCCTCTGGCTGATGAGCCTAGACCTCAATGTCTCGACCGAGCTGCTGCTGATGAACTCCATGCTGCAGGGCGTCGCGGTCGGCATCATCTGGGTGCCGCTGACGGTGCTGACCTTCGCCACGCTCGACACGCGCCACACGGCCGAGGCGATGGCGGTCTTCCACCTGCTGCGCAACATCGGCTCCTCGCTCTTCATCTCGCTCAGCATCGCCGAGATCATCCGCTCGACCACCGCGAACTACAGCCGCATGCGGGAGATGGTCTCGCCCTACAGCCGCCCGCTCTCGATGCCCGAGGTGATGGGCGGCTGGAGCATCGACACGCTGCAGGGCCTGGCGCGGCTGGCGCGGGAGATCGACCGGCAGGCGGCGATGATCGGCTACGTCAACGCCTTCGGCCTCTACACCGCGGTCTCGGGGGCGGCGATCCTGCTGCTGGTGCTGGTGCGGCGGCGGCGCAGGCCGACGGCGGCGTGACGGAGGGCGCCCGGGGCCACTCGCGGCGGCGTGACGGGCAACGCCCGGAGCGGGCGATGCACCCGCGAGACACATTGTGGCGCGGAAGCCGCATCGGGCGGCCGTCCCGAAGCCGCCGTCCCAGCGACGCCCCCCCGTGCATCCCGCCCCGCCCTGTGCTGCAATGGGGTTCCGGCGGTGCGACGCGCCCGCCGCTCACCGCCTGCCCTTCGGAGGATGCCGTGACCGCGCTGATGAACCCCGAGGAGTTCCGCCTCGCGCTCGAGACCGCCATCAAGGGCAAGAGCGCCAACACCTCGCCCTTCAGCATCGCCTGGGCCAGCGGGCGCCTGACGCGCGAGCATTTCTGCCGCTGGGCCGAGAACCACTACCACTATGTCGGGCCCTTCGCGGACTATCTCGGCCTCGTCTATGGCCGCATGGGCGTCGAGTATCAGGAGGCCAAGGACTTCCTGCTCGCCAACATGTACGAGGAGGAGATCGGCGGCGACCGCCACACCGACCTGCTGATCCGCTTCGCCGAGACCTGCGGCACCACGCGGGAGCGCATCATGGATCCGGCGAACATGATCGCCTCCACCCGCGCGCTGCAATCCTGGTGCTACTGCGTGGCGATGCGCGAGCACCCGATCGTCGCCGTTGCCGGCCTCGTCGTCGGCCTGGAATCCCAGGTACCCTCGATCTACCGCCGCCAGGCGCCGGCGCTGCGCGACGTCTACGGGTTCAGCGACCAGGATGTCGAGTTCTTCGACCTGCACATCGTCTCCGACGAGATCCACGGGGAGCGCGGCTACCAGATCGTGCTCGAGCACGCCACGACGCCCGAGTTGCAGCAGCAGTGCCTGCGGATCTGCGAGATCGGGGCGGAGATGCGGCTGCTCTACACGAACGGGCTCTACAGCCACTATGTGGAGAAGGATCTCGGCCCGAAGCCGCTCGACCGCGCGGCCTGAGCCGATCGGGGCGCGGCCACGCGCCGCGCCCACCGCGATCCATGCCGAACATCACCTTCCGCAAGGACGGGGCGGACGCCACGGAGGCCGTGGCGGACAACACGAACCTCGTCGTCCGCGCCGGCATCCGCAAATTTCCCTGGCCGCACCTGCGCTACGGCTGCGGCATGGGCAAGTGCGGCAAGTGCGCGAGCCGCATCCTCGCCGGCGCCGAGCACCTGCCCGAGCCGAACTGGAAGGAGAAGCAGGTCCTCGGGGAGGAACGCCTCGCCGAGGGCTGCCGCCTCGCCTGCCAGCTCTGGCTGCACCACGACCTGACGCTGACGCAGGATGGCGTCGACCCGCCGCCGCCCGTTCGCGCCGCCGCGCCGCCGCCCACCACGCGCGGCTGACAAGGGGCACCCGTGTACGTCATCCTGACCAGCAAGCCCGGGCAGTTCCGCACCGAGCCCGGCGAAGGCCTCGATCCCGTGGAAGCCTGGGAATACCTCTTCGCCGGCCGGGCGCGGGCGCGGTTCGTGCTCGCGGCGCTGACCCGCGAGACCCGCGTGCGCGTGGTGGACGAGGCGCCGCCGCCCGCCATCAGCCAGGTGCCGACCAAGTTCCTGCCGCGCTTCGCCACGCTCGAGGAGGCGCGGCGCGAGCTCGCCCACCTCACCCGCTTCGGCGGCGCCGAGACCGCGCTGCGCCAGGTGCCGCTCATCGTCCCGGCATGATCTCGGTCACCTTCCTGACCAGCGGCGGCCGGACCGTGAGCGCGCCCGAGAACAGCAACCTGCTGCGCGTCTCGATCCGCGAGAAGGGCGGCATCCCCTTCAAGTGCGGCGGCGGGCTCTGCGGCACCTGCCGCTGCCGCATCGAGCAGGGCGTCGAGAACACCGACGCGATCAAGCCCAAGGAACGCAAGCACCTGACGCAGGAGCAGTTCGACCAGGGCTGGCGCATGGCCTGCCAGACCTTCGTGCTGCAGGGCGCGGTCAGCGTCTCCTGGCCGCCCCGCGCGGCGCCTTCTCCTCCACCCCCGCCGCCAGGGACCGACCCATGCGAACCGCGCTGAAGCTCGAACGCGCCGAGGCCCGCGCCATGGTGGCGGCGGCGCTGGACCGCGCGGCCGCCCTCGGCGTGCCGCAGACCTGCTGCGTCACCGACGAGGGCGGCTTCCCCCTTTGCCTCGAGCGCATGGACGGCGCCCGGGTCACCGGCCCGCAGATCGCCTGGAACAAGGCCTTCACCGCGGCCGGCCACAAGCGCTCGACCCACCTCTTCAACACCCCGCCCGGCGGGCCTGCCCTGCCCGGCAACGAGGCCTTCGGCATCCAGTGGAGCTTCGAGGGCCGCTTCGCCGTCTTCGTCGGCGGCTTCCCCGTGGTGGTGGACGGGGCGGTGGTGGGCGGCATCGGCCTCTCGGGCGGCAATGGCGAGCAGGACACCGCCTGCGCCCTGGCCGGGCTCGAGGCGCTGGCCGCGCTGCTGCGGCCCGCCGGCCACGCCGTGACGGTGCAGGCCGACATCAAGCTCTGACCACCCGCGTTCCGGGCCGCGTTTCGGGGATGACAGGGCGGCAACTTACCCGTACCTGACCAGCATGGCCGCACCCCTCAATCCCGACGATTTCAAGGAGGCCCTGGTCGTCCTCGGCGCCGCCGCCGTCGTGGTGCCGCTGTTCCACCGGCTGAAGCTGAGCCCGGTGCTCGGCTTCATGCTGGTGGGCATGGCCTTCGGCCCCTCGGGCCTCGGGGCGCTGGCCGAGCACTGGCCCTGGCTCTCGCCCTTCGCCATCACCAGCACCGACCACATCGCGCCGATCGCCGATCTCGGCGTGGTCATGCTGCTCTTCGTGATCGGGCTCGAGATGTCCTTCGAGCGGCTGAAGCTGATGCGGCGCCTCGTCTTCGGCCTCGGCACGCTGCAGGTGCTGGTCTCGGCCGCCGCGCTCGGCGGCATCGGCCTGCTGCTCGGCCTCTCGCCGCTCGCCGCGGTGATCATCGGCCTCGGCCTGGCAATGTCCTCGACCGCGGTCGTGGTGCAGGTGCTGGCGGAGGAGAAGCGGCTCAACTCCATGGCCGGGCGGGCCGCCATCGCGGTGCTGCTGCTGCAGGACCTGGCCGTGGTGCCCATCCTCTTCGCGGTGGACGCGATGGAGGCCAGCGCCAACGCCGCCGAGAATGCCGGCCTGCTGCACCGGCTGATCTTCGACATCGGCAAGGCGGCGCTGGCCGTCGTCGTCGTGCTGGTGCTCGGGCGGCTGCTGCTGCGGCCGCTGTTCCGCGGCGTGGCCCGTACCGGCAGCCCCGAGCTCTTCGTCGCCGCCTGCCTGCTGGTCGTGCTCGGCACCGGGCTCGCCATGGCCAGCGCCGGGCTGTCGATGTCGCTCGGCGCGCTGATCGCCGGGCTGCTGCTGGCCGAGACCGAGTACCGCCGGCAGGTCCAGGTGACGATCGAGCCCTTCAAGGGCCTGCTGCTGGGCGTCTTCCTGGTCTCGGTCGGCATGAGCCTCTCGCTCGACCGGGTGGCGGCGGCCCCGCTCTTCGTGCTGGCCGCGGCAGTCTTCCTCGTGGCGACGAAGGGCGCGATCGTCGTGGTGCTCTGCCGGGCCTTCGGCCTGCCCTGGTCGGCCGGGCTGCGCACCGGCCTGCTGCTGGGGGCGGGCGGCGAGTTCAGCCTGGTGGTGACGGCGCTCGCCCTCGGCGGCGGGCTGATCCAGGACGAGACGGCGGACTACGCGCTGGTGCTCGCGGCGCTGACCATGGCGGCGATCCCGATGCTGTCGCAGCTCGGCGAGCGGCTGCTGCGCCCGCGCGAGGGGCACCGCGTCGTCCCGTCGGGGACGGAGCCGCCGCCCGCGGCCGAGGGCACGCGGCGCGTGATCATCGCCGGCTTCGGCCGGGTGGGGCAGACGGTGGCCGAGATGCTGGAGGTGCACAAGGTGCCCTACATCGCGCTCGACGCGGATGCCGACCTGGTGGCGCGCGAGCGGTCCCGCGGCAAGCCCGTCTACTACGGGGACATGACGCATACCGCGATGCTGCACCATCTCGAGCTCGACACGGCGCGCGGCGTCGTCGTCACGCTGAACGACCGCGAGGCGGCCGATGCGCTGGTCGCCGCGGTGCGGCAGGAGCGGGCCGACCTGCTGGTGGTGGTGCGCGCGAAGGATGCGGCGCATGCCGCGCATCTCTACGCCGTCGGCGCCTCCGACGCGGTGCCGGAGACGATCGAGGCCAGCCTGCAGCTGGCCGAGGCGGTGCTGGTCGATGTCGGCATCCCGATGGGCCCGGTGATCGCCTCCATCCACGAGAAGCGCGCCGCCTTCCAGCGCGCCATGCGGGCCGGCGCGAATGCCGGCGAGCCGCGCAGGCTCGGCCATCGGCGGCTGCGCGATGCGCTGCAGGAGGCGCCGCAGGAGGGGGCAGGCGGGTAGGCGCCTACCCCCCGGCGTCGATGCGGCGCTGCCAGTCGCGCTGGCTCGGCGTCTCGGCCGGGCGCTTCCAGCGCATCTCGTAGAAGGGGGCGTAGCGCTCGAACTCCGTGGCGACGCCGCGCAGCGCGACGATGGCGCTGTCCGAGAGATCGACGCGCAGGTCGCGGTGCATGTGCCGCTCCCCGGGCGCGGCGACCTTCAGCCCGGCCGAGCGCTCCGGGATCGGGCCCTCGGGCCCGTGCTGGCCGCCCGCTTCGCGCGCGCCCTCCAGCGCCCGCAGCAGGCGCTCGGCCAGCGGCTCGGCCGCGGCGGCCTCGAAGGCGGCGACCATGCCGCGCACCACCGCCTCGCCCAGCAGCACATTGCCGCAGGCGACGCAGTGCCGCCCCTCGGCCTGGCCGCTCCAGGCGCGGGTGTGCCGGCCGGTATGCCCCAGTGCGCGCCCCGTGCCGTCCACCAGGCTGATCTGGCGCCACTCGAAATCGGGGTCGGCGGCGCGCAGCCGGTCCATCGCCGCGGGCGCGGCCAGGCCCTCCTCGCGCAGCAGGTGGATGCCGAGCGCGCCGAGGGCGGGGCTGGCATAGCCCTGGCTCATGATCGCGCCGCGCCCGCCGGCGGCATGGGCACGCGCGCCGCAGGCCAGCGAGAAGGTGGCGACCGCGACGCCGACCTCGCCCGTGCGCTCGCAGAAGCCGGCGATGCTGAAGGTCATGGCGCCTACCCCGCCCGCGCACCGGTGGCGCGCAGGATCGGCAGCCAGGTCTCCATCTCGCGCTTCAGCAGGGCCTGCAGCGCCTCGGGCCCGCCCACCAGCGGCTCCACCCCGCTGCCGGCGTAGCGCGCCTGCACCTCGGGCTCGGCCTGCACGGCGGCGATCGCGGCGGCGAGGCGGGCGAGGATCGGCGCCGGCGTCCCGACCGGCGCGTAGAGCGCCTGCCAGGAGGAGGAGGCGAAGCCGGGCACGCCGGCCTCCTGCAGGGTCGGCAGCTCGGGCAGCATGCGCGAGCGCGTGGCGGTGGTGACGGCGAGCGCGCGCACCCTGCCGTCCTTCGCCAGCGGCGCGATCAGCGTCTGGCTGTCGATCATCATGTCGGCGCGGCCGGCGACGAGGTCGGTCACTGCCGCCGGCGTGCCGCGATAGGTCACGAAGGTCAGCTCCACGCCGGCGAGCTTCTTCAGCAGCTCGCCCGAGAGGTGCGAGGCGGCGCCGATGGCGGTGGTGGCGAAATTCGCCTCGCCCTTCTTCGCGCGCAGCCAGGCCAGCAGCCCCGCCACGTCCTGCGCCGGCACCGAGGGGTGCACCGCTACGACGAAGGGCTGGTTGCCGAGCAGCGCCACCGGCGCGAAATCCGCCACCGGGTCGATGCCCGCATCCGGGTAGAGCGCGGGGATCACCGATTGCGAGGCGCCGGTCAGCAGGAGCGTGTGCCCGTCCGCCGCGGCGCGGGCGACGGCGCGGCCGCCGATGGTGGTGCCGCCGCCCGGCAGGTTCTCCACCACCACCGGCTGGCCGAGGCGGCGCGACAGCGGCTCGGCCAGGATGCGCGCCACCACGTCGATGACGCCGCCGGCGGCGAAGGGGACGACGAGCCGCACCGGGCGTGCGGGGTAGGCGGCGGTCTGCGCATGGGCGCCGGCGGGCGCCAGGGGTAGGGGCAGGGCGAGAGGCAGGGCGAGCAGGGCGCGGCGGCGCATGGCGGTGGCTCCGGGGTGGTCGCCGAAAGCCTAGACCGGTGCCGCGCCGCTTCCTACCGGGCGGGCCGCGCGGGTCAGCGGCCGCTCCAGCGCGCCGGCCGCCGGGCGAGGAAGCTCTCCACGCCTTCCTTGAAGTCGTCGCTGGTGAAGCACATCGCCACCAGGTCGTCGCCATCCACCTGGCGCGCGGCCTCGCGCAGGCGGCGCATCGCCTCCTTCGTCGCACGCAGGGTCAGCGGCGCATGGCCGGCGAGCGTCGCGGCGAGGGCGGCAGCGCGATCCTGCAACGCGGCATGGTCGGGCAGCACCTCGGAGACGAGGCCGATGGCCCGCGCCTCCTCCGCCTCGATCAGCCGGGCGCTGTAGACCAGCTCGATCACCCGCGCGGGCCCGACCAGCGCCGCGAGCCGGGCGTAGTTCGCCATGGAGAGGCAATTGCCCAGCGTCTTCGCTATCGGGAAACCGTAGCGCATGTTGGCGGCGCCGAGGCGAATGTCGCAGACCGCGGCGATGCCGGCGCCGCCACCCGTGCAGGCGCCGGCGATGGCGGCGATGGTGGGCTTCGGGCAGCGCTCCAGCGCAGTGAGCACCGCGTCGATCCGGTGCTCGTAGGCGAGCGCATCCTCGGCGGTGCGGAATTCCGTGAACTGCGAGATGTCGGTGCCGGCGGCGAAGGCCTTCTCCCCGGCGCCGGTAATGACCAGGGCGCGCACGCCGGGGTCGTCGGCGATCTCCGCGCACAGGGCCTTGAGCCCCTCGTACATCGGGAAGGTCAGCGCGTTGCGCGCCTGCGGGCGGTTTAGGGTGGCGAAGCCGATGCCGTCACGCACCTCGTAGAGCAGCTCGTCCATGTCGATCCTCCCGGGCCTGGCCCAGAGGTGACGGGATGGGGCGCGGCGTGCAAGCTCCCCGGAGTTCGGCGTGGGCGCGGAGGAGCTCGCCTCGCTCCGGGCCAGGGGCGCGGTGTGACGCTCGCACCCCCGGCGCCGCCCTGGTAGTCTGGCCGGCGAAGGAGGCTGCCATGGACGGCGACCAGGCCACCGGCCTGCTGGAGCGCAACCCCTGGGTCACGCGGCGCAAGTTCGACGTGCGCGACTACTACCGGCTGGCCGAGGCCGGAATCCTGCGCGAGGACGACCGCGTCGAGCTGATCGAGGGGGAGATCGTCACCATGGTGCCGATCGGCAGCGCCCACAACGGAACGGTCACGGCGCTGAACTACCGGCTGATGCGCGTGGCGGGCGACCGGGCGACCGTCATGGTGCAGGGGCCGCTTCGCCTGTCCGGCGACAGCGAGCCGCAGCCGGACCTAATGCTGTTGCGCCCACGCGCCGATTTCTACAGCGGCGCGCACCCCACCGCCGCGGACGTCCTCCTCCTGATCGAGGTCGCGCAATCCAGCCTGCGCTACGATCGCGGCGTGAAGCTGCCGCTCTACGCGCGGCACGGCGTGCCGGAGGTCTGGATCGTCGATCTCGCCAACCGGGTCGTGGAGGTGCACCGCGACCCGCAGCCGGACGGCTATGCCGGCAGCACCACCCTCGGCCCCGGCGCCATGCTGGAGCCGGCGCTGCTGCCCGGGCTGCGGCTTCCTGTGGTCGACGCCGTCGGCTGACGCCGCATCAGGTGCCGCAGAAGGTCGCCGTCACACGCTCCGCGGGCCTGGCAGGCTCGGCATGGCGCTCCCGGCCCGGCTGGTCCTCGAAGGGCCGGGCCAGCACCGCGAGCAGCGCCTCGAAGGGCGCGGTGTCCTGGCGCTCGGTCGCCGCAGCAAGCGCCTCCTCCACCAAGTGATTGCGCGGGATGAAGAGCGGGTTCGCCGCGCGCATGCGCAGCGCCGCGCCGAGCTCCTCCTCGGCCAGGCGCGCGCGCCAGGGGCCGGCCCAGGCATCGAAGGCGGCGGGATCGGCGAAGAGCGCACGCACCGGGCCATCGCCCTCCGGCCCGGCCGCGGCATCGGCCAGGCGGCGGAAGGTCAGGGTGAAGTCGGCGCCGCCCTCGGCCATGCGCTTCAGCAGGTCCTGGACGAGATCGACATCACCCTCCCTCTCGGCCGCGATGCCGATCTTGCGCAGCAGCCCGGCCTGGTAGGCGGCGCCGAAGCGCGGCGCGAATCCGCCGAGAGCGGCCTTGGCGACCTCGACCGCCGCCTCCTCCCCTTCGGCCAGCAGCGGCAGCAGCGCCTCGGCCAGCCGCGTCAGGTTCCAATGCGCGATGCGCGGCTGGTTCCCATAGGCGTAGCGGCCCTGGTGGTCGATGGAGCTCAGCACCATCGCCGGGTCGTAGGCCTCCATGAAGGCGCAGGGGCCGAAGTCGATGCTCTCGCCCGAGACCGCCATGTTGTCGGTGTTCATCACGCCGTGCACGAAGCCGACCAGCAACCATTGCGCGATCAGGTCGGCCTGGCGCGCGATGACGCCCTCGAGGAAGGCCAGCGCCGGCACCGGCGCCTCGGCCGCCGCCGGGTCGTGCCGGGCGATGGCGTAGTCCAGCAGCTGGCGCACCGAGTCCACGTCCCCCCGCGCGGCGAAGTACTGGAAGGTGCCGACGCGGATATGGCTCGAGGCGACGCGCGCCAGCACCGCGCCGGGCAGCGCCGCCTCGCGGAACACATATTCGCCCGTGGTCACGACCGAGAGGCTGCGCGTCGACGGGATGCCGAGCGCATGCAGCGCCTCGCTGACGATGTATTCGCGCAGCATCGGCCCGATCGCCGCACGGCCGTCGCCGCCGCGCGACCAGGGCGTGCGGCCCGAGCCCTTGAGCTGGATGTCGAAGCGCGCGCCGTCGGGCGCGATCACCTCGCCCAGCAGATGCGCGCGCCCGTCGCCGAGCTTCGGGTTGAACTGGCCGAACTGGTGCCCGGCATAGGCCTGTGTGATCGGCTCCGATCCCTCGGCCAGGCGGTTGCCGGCGAGGATCTCGACGCCCGCGGGGCTGGCCAGGGCATCGGGGTCGAGGCCGAGCCGCTCCGCCAGCGCGCGGTTGATGCGCACCAGCCGCGGCGCCTCCACCGGCACCGGCGGCAGGCGCACGTGGAACTGCTCCGGCAACCGGGCATAGCTGTTGTCGAAGCGGAAGCGCGGCGCGGCATCCGCAAGGGCATCGGGGGCGAGGGGCGCGTCCATTCCCGGCAGATCGGGCCTCGGCGGGGTCGGGACAAGGCCCCCCGCGGGCCCTGGCCGCAGGGCCGCCCCGCTGCTACGCGAGCGGGGCCCGTTGCAGGATCCTGCCCATGCGCATCGCCTCCGTGCGTGACGGCGTCGTGCCGATCGCCTCCGCCATCGCCAATGCCTATATCGACTTCTCGAAGATGACGGCCTCCGTGGTGGCCGTGACGGTGGAGGACGGCGCGGGCCGCAGCGCCACCGGCTACGGCTTCAACTCCAATGGCCGCTACGCCCAGCCCGGGCTGCTGCGCGAGCGCTTCATTCCGCGGCTGCTGGAGGCGCCGGAGGCCGCGTTGTCGCATGGCGACGGCGGGCTCGAGCCGGCCGGCGCCTGGGGCGCGATGATGCGCAACGAGAAGCCCGGCGGCCATGGCGACCGCAGCGTCGCCGTCGGCGTGCTGGACATGGCGCTCTGGGACGCCGCGGCGAAGCTCGAGGGCAAGCCGCTCTGGCGCCTGCTGGCCGACCGCTTCCGCCAGGGAATCGCCGACGAGGCGGCCTGGGTCTACGCCGCCGGCGGCTACTACTACCCCGGCAAGGGCGTCGACCAGCTCATCGAGGAGATGAAGCGCTACCTCGGCCTCGGCTATTCCGTGGTGAAGATGAAGATCGGCGGCGCGCCGGGGACGCCGCTGAAGGACGCGCTGCGCGAGGACGTCGCGCGCATCGAGGCCGTGCTCAGGCTGCTCGGCGGCGACGGCTCGCGGCTCTGCGTCGACGTGAACGGCCGCTTCGGCCTGCATGCCGCGCTGGCCTATGCCGCGGCGCTCGAGCCCTTCCGGCTGCGCTGGTACGAGGAGCCGCTCGACCCGCTGGACTACGCGACCCACGCGACGCTGGCCGAGCACTACAAGCACCCGATCGCCACCGGCGAGAACCTCTTCTCCATGCAGGACGCACGCAACCTGATCCGCCATGGCGGGCTGCGGCCGGACCGCGACGTGCTGCAATTCGACCCCGCCCTCTCCTACGGCCTGGTCGAGTACATCCGCACGCTGAACATGCTGCACGAGCACGGCTGGTCGCCGCGCCGCTGCGTGCCGCATGGCGGGCACCAGTTCGCGCTGAACATCGCCGTCGGGCTCGGCCTCGGCGGCAACGAGAGCTACCCGGAGGTCTTCGCGCCCTTCGGCGGCTTCGCCGACAGCACGCCGGTGCAGGAGAGCCGCATCCGCATGCCCGACGCGCCGGGGATCGGCTTCGAGCTGAAGAACGACCTCTGGGCCGTGCTGCGGGACCTGTAGCCGAGCCGACCTTCCCGCGCGGCGGCCGGCGGGCAAGGATGCGGGGCGAAGGAGCCCCGCATGACCCGCATCCTGGTCGTCAACGGCAACACCACCGAGGCCATCACCGCCCGCATCGGCGCCGCCGCCCGCGCCGCGGCGCCCCCGGGCACGGAGGTGGAGGCGGTCACGGTCCCCTTCGGCCTGCCGCTCATCGTCTCGCGCGCCGACTGGCTGGTGGCCGGCCCGGCGATCCTCGCCGCCCTCTCGGCCCGGCGCGAAAGCTTCGACGCCGCCGTGATCGCCGTCTTCGGCGACCCGGCGCTGGACGCGGCGAAGGAGCTGCTCGGCGTGCCCGTCCTCGGCATCAGCGAGGCCGCCTTCCACGCCGCCGCCATGCTCGGCCGGCGCTTCGGCATCGTCAGCTTCACCGCCGCGCTCCGACCGATGTTCGAGGACTGCCTGGCGCATCACGGCCTGGCCGGGCGCTGCGCCGGCTTCCGCATGGGCCCGCCCGACGCCTCCTACCCCGACGGCTTCGGCGAGCGGGAGCGTGCGACCCTGCTCGCCCTGGTGCGCGCCAGCATCGAGCAGGACGGCGCGGAGGCGGTGATCCTGGCCGGCGGACCGCTGGCCGGGGTGGCGCCGCTGCTGCAGCCGGAGGTCCCGGTGCCGCTGGTGGACGGCACGGCCGCAGCCGTTCGCCTGGCCGCGGCGTTGGCGGGGCTGGCGCCGGCGGTGCGCCGGGGGCGGGCCCGGGCGCCGCTGACCGGCTACGATCCCGCTGTCACGGCGCTCTACGCCGGCTGATCGCGTCGCCGGCACGCATCGGCGGGCCGCCTTGCTGCCCGCCGGTGCCAGGCTGTCGACAGACCAGGGGAACGACCATGCGCCTTGCCAGCCAGCCGGTTCCTCCCGCCGCTCTGCACCCTGGGCGGGCGGTGCCGCGATGAGCGCCACGCAGCCGCCCGCGCCCGCGGAGGCGCCGCCCGCCTCCTGGCGCCGTGGCCTCTGGATCTATGGCGTGATGGTCGTCGCCGCCCTGATCGGCATCGGCTTCACCAGCGCGGGCGGGCCGCAGGTCTCGGGCGTCGGGCCGCGCCTGGTCTGGGTCTGGGTGGCGATCCTGCCGGTCTATTTCGGCGTCTGCGTCTGGCATGGCTGGAACAGCGCCGTCGGCCGCGACGCCCGCTTCCGCCTCGTGGTGACGCAGGCGCTGCACTGGCTGGCCTTCTTCGTCGCCATGCAGATCGTGCAGACGAACGAGGTCCGCGGCGTGCTGGACAACGACGCCGAGGGGGTGACGATGATGATGCTGCTGGCGATCGGCACCTTCGTCGCCGGCGTGCATGCCTGGTCACTGCCGATCTGCCTGACCGGGCTGGTGCTCGGCGCGGCGACGCCGCTCATCGCCTGGATCGAGCAGACGGCGCTGCTGCTCTTCGTGGTGGCGGCCTGCGCGGCGGTGGTCTTCGTGCCGGTCTGGCTGTTCTGGCGGCGGCGCACCGGGCAGGCGCCGGCGGGCTGAGCCGGCCGGGGGCCTCACGCCCCGAGCCGCGCCGGCTCCAGGCTGGCATAGATGTCGCCGCTGTTCGCCTCGGCCGGCAGGGCGGCCAGCCAGGCTTCCAGGACGGCGGCACCGACCGGCGCGGGATGGACGAACGCCATGCTCTCCCCAAGGCAGGCGTTGAAGGCGCGGTAGCCGAGCGCCGTCAGCCGGCGCAGGCACTCCAGCGCCACCGCGCGCTGGATCGTGGTGAACTCGAAGGAGAGCGCGCGCGGCGCCGCGGAGAGGCCGGCGAGCGCGGCGGCCTCGTAGCCCTCGACGTCGATCTTCACGAAAT
>CAYNYQ010000006.1:26011-41286 GCA_964401305.1 uncultured Acetobacteraceae bacterium
GAGAGGCCGGCGAGCGCGGCGGCCTCGTAGCCCTCGACGTCGATCTTCACGAAATCCGGCGCGCCGTGCGCGGCGGCCAGCGCATCGAGCGTCGTCACCGGCAGGGCGAGGGCCGCGTCCCAGCGCTGCCCCTCCCAGCCCGGCGCGCCCTCCGCGGCGGCGATGAAGGCCTCGCTGGCCGTGGCGACGGTGGGGTTGGCGGTGTTGAGCCGCAGCACCGCCTCGCCCGGCGCCGCGCCCACCAGGGCGGCGATGCGCACCACGCCGGGATCGCGCCCGAAGAGCAGCCGCAGCAGGCGGGCGAGGCGCGGTTGCGGCTCCACCGACACGACGCGTGCGCCGATGCGCCGGAAGCTCGCCGTGCGGTCGCCGACATGCGCGCCGATGTCGAAGGCGAGCTCCCCGGGGCTGAGAAAGCGCCGGTGGAAGGCATCGAGCGGCGCCGCGCGGCCTGGCGGGTAGTAGAGGCGGAGGCTCCGGCCGATGACGCGCGCCGTGGTCACGCCTGGAAGACGATGGCGGCGCCGCCGGCCTGGGCGGGCGGCACCATCAGGCCCATGGGCAGATCGATGGCCGCGATGCCCTCGCGCGCCAGGATAGCCCGCACCGCCGCATTGCCGTCGGCCGTGCGCACCACCATCCCCGCGATGAAGGGCAGCGCGGGGATCGCCACGCCCGGCAGCACGCGCGGCAGGGCGGCGGGCTCGAGGATCCGCACGGCGGTGCGCAGCACGGGTGCCTCCGGCCCCGCCGCGCCGGCGGCGCCCGGCAGTTCCAGCAGGAAGCCGCCCGCGGGGTCCGGCACAAGCGGCAGCCCGGCCAGGCGGGAGAGGCGCGCCGCGCTCTCGGCCGCCGGGTCGTTCACCAGGATCACCTCGGTCAGCGCATCGGCCCGGTTGGCATGGCCCATCCAGCGCTTGTCCCAGACCAGCCCGGCGGAGAGGTGGCGGATCAGCTGCAGGCGCCCCTCCGGCGCGTCGGGCAGGGGCAGCCGGGCGAAATGCGCGACGGGGCCGCCCTCCTCCACCGGCCGCTGCAGCCTGGCGACGCCGGCGATGTCGAGGCCGGCACGCCGCAGCCGCGCCAGGTTCGCCTCCTCATCCTGCATGGCCAGCGCCACGATGTGCAGCCCCGCATAGCGGTCGGCGAAGCGGTCGACGCCGTTGGCGAAAAGCGCGGGGTCGAGCAGGCCCAGGAGCTCGATATAGCCGTGGCGGAGGAAGGCGCAGCGGTTGCCGCTGCCGAAGGTCTCCACCGGGCCGCCAGGCGTACGCGGCCCGGACTGGCGCGACAGCGGCGAGAGCGCGAAGCCCAGCCGTTCATAGGCGGCGACCAGCGGCGGCAGGTCGCGGGCGACGACGGCGACGTGGTCGAGGGCGACGGCGGTGCTCATGCCGGCGGGTTCTCGTACTTGTCGAGCAGCCAGGCGGCGGGCTCGGCCAGGGCCTCGGCATACCAGCGGGCCATGAGCGGATGCGCGCGCACGGCGTGCACGTAGTCGAGGGTATCGGCGGCGAGCTCGGGCTTCCAGGTCAGGAAGCGGGTGACGACGGGGGCATACATCGCGTCCGCGAGGCCGAATTCGGCGCCGAAGAGAAAGCGGCCATTGCCGGAGGCGGCCCGCGCCTCGCGCCAGACGGCCTCGATGCGGGCAATGTCGGCGAGGCTTTCGGGGTTGCGGCCACGGCCTGGGAATTCGCGCCCGAGGTTCATGGGCATGGCTTGGCGCAGCGCGCGGAAGCCGGCATGCATCTCGGCGGCGATGGCGCGGGCATGGGCGCGCAGCAGGCGGTCGGCGGGCCAGAGGCCGGGGGCGAACTCGGCGCAGTATTCGGCGATGGCGAGGCTCTCCCAGACCCGCGCGCCGCGGTGCTCGAGATAGGGGACGAGGCCGGCGGGCGTCGCCGCCTGCAGCGCGGCGGAGGGCCCGGCCTCGAGCGGGATCACCACCTCCTCCACGTCGAGCCCGGCGAGGCGCACGCAGAGCCAGCCGCGCAGGCTCCAGGAGGAATAGCGCTTGTTGCCGATGAACAGGCGGCCTTCGGGCATCGGGCGTCCTCTCCGCGACGGGACGCGCCCTTGTGCCATGGCGCCTCGGGCCGTGCCAGCGCCGGCCCGGGCCCGGCGGGCCGCTCAGAAGCCGAGGAAATCGCCCGCCTGGAGCTCCGAGACCTGCACGCCCCGCAGCCGGAGGGCATGGCCTGCGCCCAGCGGTATGACGGCGACCGAGCCGACATCCGCGGCCGCCAGGGTCGTGCTGGCCGCGATCATCGCCGCAAAGCTGGCATGCACCGGGGCGAGGAACTCGACGCGGTCGGTGCCGGGCTCGAAGTCGCCGATGACGTCGATGCCCTCGTCGGCGCCGATGATGAAGAGATCGGCTCCGGCCTGGCCGAACAGCACGTCGTTGCCGCCGGCGCCGAGCAGCGTGTCGTCGCCGTCGCTGCCGTAGAGCCAGTTCGAGCCGGCATTGCCGGTCATGCGGTTGGCCAGCTCCTGGCCGACGCCGCGGCTGTCCGCCGTGCCGCCGAGCACCAGCGCCTCGATCTCCGGCCGCAGGTAGATGACGGTGCCGGAGGACAGCGTGGCCACGACCGTGTCATTGCCGCCACCCGGGCTCTCGAGCACCAGGTCGGAGAGGGAGTCGAGGACGTAGGTGTCGTCGCCGTCGCCGCCGGCCAGCGTATCCGTGCCGTCGCCGCCCTCGAGCGTGTCGTTGCCGGACTCGCCGCGCAGCAGGTCGGCGCCGGTGCCGCCCAGCAGGCTGTCGGCGCCGTCGCCGCCGAAGAGGATGTCGGCCCCGTCGCCCCCCTCCAGGCTGTCATCGGCCCCGTCGCCGCGCAGCAGGTCCGCCTCGGCGCCGCCGAGCAGGTTGTCGCCGTCATAGCCGCCGACCAGCGTATCCGCCCCGGCACCGCCCTCGAGGCGGTCCGCGCCGCCCTCGCCGAACAGCAGGTCGGCACCGTCGCCGCCGAGCAGCGTATCCTCGCCGAGCGCACCGAGCAGCGTGTTGCTCGCGGCATTGCCGGTGAGTGTATTGGCCTCGGCATTGCCGACGCCGAAGCTGGCCCCGGCGGCGCTGGTCAGGACCAGGTGCTCGACATGCGGGAAGAGGCGGTAGCTGCTGCTGGCCTCGACCGTGTCGTCGCCCTCGCCAGCGATCTCGAACACGATGTCGCCCAGGCTGTCGACCCGAAAGAGATCATCGCCGGCACGGCCGTGCATGCGGTCGTCGCCGGCGCCGCCCTCCAGCGTGTCGTTGCCGGCGCCGCCGCTCATGATGTCGGTGCCGTCCATGCCCTGCAGCAGGTCGTCTCCGTCGACGCCGAAGATCACGTTGTTGCCCGCGGAACCGGCGATGAGGTCGGACGTGTCGCCGCCGAGGACGCTGCTGTTGCCGGCCGCGGCCGTCTTGACGCGGAACACCCAGGTTCCGTCCTGGCCGGTGTTGCCCAGCGTCGTCGGCAGGTCGAGCATCGCGGCCTGCGTGCCGGAGCCGGGCAGCTCGAAGACGTTGCGGCCGTTGCCGGCCGACCAGCCGGCGCGCGCCGGCGTGCCGCCGAGCCCGTCGGAGCCGCCGCTGAAGTCGCCGGTGGTCCAGGCCACCGCCTCGTAGCGCAGAATGATGGTGAAGTCCCCGCCGGTCTCGTCCAACAGCTGGATCTGGAAGGCGTTCAGCTTGTTGGTCTTGCGGTTGAAGTAGCCAACGTCGTCCCATGTGGCGGTGAAGACGCGGTTGGTGGTGTCGAGGTCGTAGTGGACCTGGTTGCCGCCGGTGGAGGTGCCGCCGGGGCTGGCGGAGGTCGCGCCGCCGCGGGTGTCCACGTCGGCCCAGTAGGCGGCGATGATCGGGTTGTTCGCGCCGCCATTGATGGCCGTGGGCGTGAAGCTGGAGCTCGCCGCGTTGAAGGTGATGTTGCCGTTGTTGTTGACCCAAAGCTGGGTGAAGGCGGTACCGAAGAAGTTCAGCCCGCCCGCGCCGAAGACCGGCGTGATGTCGATGGCGGTGGAGGAGCCGTCATCGGTGCGGGGCAGCGTGGTCTCGCCGAAATCGGCCGCGCCGCCGAGGCCGCCGACCAGGCTGGACCCGGCGGTCAGGTAGGAGAGGGCGACGGCGCTGAGGGACATGCGGGCGATCCTGGCGGGGCGTGGTGGCGCGCCATCTTCCTCGCACGACAAGGTTTCGATGGGGTTAGCCCGGGCCGGCGGGGCGGACGCCGGGCGCGCGGCCCGGGGGGGGCGGGCCGGGGGCGGGCTTTGCCCGGGCGGGCCGACCGCCCCATATAGCGGCGAACCCCATCCCCCCTCGCGGAGACCCTGGCCCATGAGCGAGACCCCGGCTGCCCCCGCGCCCGTGCCCGTCACCGTGCTGACCGGCTATCTCGGCGCCGGCAAGACCACGCTGCTGAACCGCATCCTCTCCGAGAACCACGGCCTTAAGTTCGCCGTGGTGATCAACGAGTTCGGCGAGCTCGGCGTGGACAACGACCTCGTCGTCGACGCCGACGAGGAAGTCTTCGAGATGAACAACGGCTGCATCTGCTGCACCGTGCGCGGCGACCTGATCCGCATCATCGGCGGGCTGATGAAGCGTCGCGAGCGGTTCGACGGCATCATCGTCGAGACCACGGGCCTCGCCGACCCGGCCCCCGTGGCGCAGACCTTCTTCGCCGACGAGGACGTGAAGGCCCGCACCAAGCTCGACGCCATCGTCACCGTGGTCGACGCCAAGCACCTGCCGCAGCGGCTGGAGGACAGCAAGGAGGCGGGCGAGCAGATCGCCTTCGCCGACATCATCCTGCTGAACAAGATGGACCTGGTGACGGAGGACGAGGCGGCGGAGGTCGAGCGGCGGATCCGCGCCATCAACCCCTACGCCGAGATCCGTCGCAGCACGAAGTCCGACGTGCCGATCGACAGCGTGATCGGCCGGGACGCCTTCAACCTCGAGCGCATCCTCGAGCGCGAGCCGGAATTCCTCTCGGGCGAGGACGACCACGAGCATGATTCCGAGGTGAACAGCGTCTCCTTCGAAGTATCGCGCCCGATCGACCCGGAGCGCTTCAACGCCTGGATCAGCAACCTGCTGCAGCAGAAGGGCCAGGACCTACTGCGCACCAAAGGCATCCTGTACTACGCGAACGACGACCGCCGCTTCGCCTTCCAGGCCGTGCACATGATCGCCGACGGCGACTTCATCGGCGCGGCGCGCGAGGGCGATCCGCGGCGCAGCAAGATCGTCTTCATCGGGCGCGACCTGAACCGGCCGCAGCTCCGGCGCGGGTTCGAGGCGTGCCAGGTGGACGACCCCGGCGCCGTCGCCGCCGAGGTGGCGCGCTGGAGCCCGGATCGGGCGGGGTGAGCGGTCGTCCTGCTTAATTGTCCCACTCCTGCGTGGCGAAGCCCATGAGGCTGCCGGCGTAGTGGGTCGAAAAGAAAGTGCCCCCCGACGCGGCGAAGAATGGGCTCCAGAAGGAGTTCACGTAGCCGGACCCCGCCCCCCCATCCCCCGGTTGCGCCTTCATGATCTTCGGGCAGGACAGCATGATGGCGAAGCAGTAGTCTGCCAGCTTGCGGCCGATGAAGGAATCGCTCGGGTAGTGCAGCCCGACAACCTCGCGATTGCGGGCGATGCGCTGCGCCATCATGCGCAGCGGCCCCGACTCGGCGTTCTGCCCGCCTGGACCGTTGGACACGTTCGCCGGGATCATCGTCTGCTCCAGGCAGAGCGCGATAAGCCGCGCCTGCGTCGCATGGCCGCTGGGGTAGGCGGCGTGGCCGGGCGGGTTGATCGGCGGCATCAGCACCGGCGAGAGCAGCGAGGGGCGCGGCCGGTTGAACAGGTTTTTGTAGTACATGCTGACGAAGCTGGCGATGCGCGCGGCGGCGATCACCAGGTAGGTCGTCGCCGGATGGGTGCGCGCATTGAAGCTCAGCACACCCTGGAAGTACTGGATGATCATGTCGTTCTGCGCCATCGCCTCGGCGATGACGCCCGGCCGGTAATCGATCAGCGCCTGCAGCTCGGCGAGTTCCTGGCCAAGCGCGGTGGCGTATTGCGCGTTGGTCACCGGCGGCGTGACCGCCGGGAATTGCGTGCCGAGCCCGGCCTGCGCCGCGAGCCGACCGATGTTCACCGCGGCCACCGCTTGGAAGGCGTCGTCGTTGTAAATTGTACCGGTTCCGGCGCCGGTGACGGTCTTCGTCAGGATTCCGTCCCACTTCGGGATCTGCGGGTTCGTGAAGGGCGCTGGCGGTGTGCCGGCGCCCTGCGTCGTCGCCGCCTGGAGCGGGACGCCGATGAACTCCGCCAGCACCACCTGCGCCCATTTCTCCGCCTCCCAGGCCCCGTAGGGGAAGGGGCGCGCGGCGCTCATGAACCCCGTTGCGGTGATGTCCTGCGAGTCCGATCCCATGGACCAGGTCATCCCTGCGGGCAGCGGCGGCGGCCACTTTCCCCCCACCCAGTACATATGGCTGTCGGCCCAGTTCTGCGGCGTGCCCGCACTGCTCGGCACCACCGCCGGGGACATGCCGATCGGGTGCCCCGCCGGATGCCCGGAACCGGCGTTGAGCGACGCCGCTTCTGCCGCCTCCGCCGCTTCCGCGGCCTCTGCCGCTTCTGCCGCCTCGGCTGGTCCAACGATGTCGCTCACCTGCGCCTCCTCCCCGGAGAATGCCACACCGGAACCATTTCATCTCGCCGTGCCGGATGTCACTCCGGAATTCCCGCCTCCCGCAGATGCCGCAGGAATCGCTCGCCCAGCACAGGATCGGCGAAGGGCTGCAGCCCCTTGGCGTAGGCCGACAGACGGAAGTCCGGCTCCAGTGCCAGCATCTCCGCCGCCACCGCCGCCGCTTCCTCCCGCCTGCCGAGGCCGCTCAGCGCGCCCGCCAGGATGCGCAGGTTGGCCGTGAAGCCGGGATTCTCGGACCGCGCCCGCTGTCCCCAGTGCGCGGCCTGCGCGTAGTCGCCATTCGCGTAGTGCGCCAGGTTCAGCCGCGTGTCGTACAGGTACCGTGCCTGATCCAGCGGCGAGAGCCGCAGCGCCTGCTCCGCCCGCGCCACCGCCTCCGCCCCGCGCCCGAGATAGGCCAGCGTGCTGCTCGACCACATCCAGGCGAAGGCATGGTTCGGGCAGGCCTCCAGGGCGCGGTCGAAGAACACCATCGCCGCCTCGTGCTCGTGCCGCAGGAAGGACAGCATGTGCCCATGCGCCGAGAGCGCCAGCGCATGCCCGGGATCGAGCGCGATGGCGCGCGTCGAGAGGTCGAATGCCGCCGCCGCCGCCGCCCGCGGATCCTCCGCCCAGCCCTGCCCGATCCACAGCACGTGCCACCACGCCGCATAGGCCATCGGCAACGCGAAATCCGGATCCTCCGCGATCGCCTCGTCGAGGTAAGTCTTCGCCTGACGCGAGACCGCCTTGTCCAGCGTGTAGATCAGGTGCACGCCGCGCAGCGTGCGGTCATAGGCGGTCATGCTCTCCGGCCGCTTGCGCAGCGTCGCGCGCAGCTCGGCGGCGCGGATGTTCGGCGCCATGCCGGCGACGATGCGCTGCGCGATGCGGTCCTGCAGGTCGAAGACCTCCTCCTCCCGCCCATCCTGCCGGTCGGCCCAGAGGGACTGGCCGGTCTCGACATTCGTGAGCTGCGTCGCCACGCGCAGGGCCGGCCCTGCGCGCCGCAGGCTGCCATGCAGCACGTAGCGCACGCCGAGCGCCCGCCCGGCCACGACCGGGTCGGTCGATAGCCCCTCCGACGCGGTGGTGGAGCCGCGCGCGATCACCGCCAGCTCGCGCAGCCCGGAGAGCGAGAGGATCACGTCCTCCATGATGCCGGAGGCCAGGTACTCGTCCGCCGGGTTGCCGCCGGCATTGCGCAGCGGCAGCACGGCGATCGAGGGAAGCTCGCCCAGGCGGCGCGGCTGCGGCACCGCGTGCGAGCCCAATGCGAAGGCGCGCATCGGCCGGTTGTCGTTCTTGAAGCGGAGCAGGCCGAGATCGACGAGCTCCTCGGCCAGTGTCCCGCGCAGCGCCTGCTGCACCGCCTCCGAGATGACCGTCCCCCCGGGCGCCGCGTGCTCCTGCAGGCGCGCCGCCAGGTTCACGGCGTCGCCGAATAGCCCGTTCTCGGAAACCAGCACCTCACCCATGTGGATGGCGATCCGCAGCGTCAGCGGCGGCAGCGCCTCGGTGCCGGTGCGGGTCGCCGCCGCGTGCACCGCAGCGGCCCAGTCCACGGCGCGGGCCACGCTGCCGAATTCCAGCACGGCACCGTCCCCGCGCAGATCACCGATGCGCCCGCCGAGCCGTCCGGCCTCCGGCTTCAACACGGTGTCGTAGAGCGCGGACCAGCGCGTGAAGGTGCCGCCCTCGTCGCCGGCCATCAAACGCGAGTAGCCTACGACGTCGGCGAAGACGATGGCGACGAGCCGGCGAGGCAGGTCGTCGTCCTTGCGCCGTGGCATTGCCGCCATGGCCCTGCAGCCACCTCCAGGCTTGTCGTTCCGCGGTGCGATGATGCTAGGCTGGGTTGCGGACCGCTGTGAACCCGCAATCACGTCGGTACCGCATCAGGGGGTGGAGGAACTCGGCGATGTCGGACTCCGTGACGCTCTTCCTCACCATCGAGAGTCGAGAACATCTCGGCCTGGCACAACTGCACGGCGAGTCGAACCACGAGGACGTCGAAGCCGCGCTCGCCAGGATCTACGGCGTCAGCCTGCCCGTCCGCCGGCTGCCCAAGGCCGTGCCCGTCTCCGCCCGGGACGAGGCCTTCGTCGCGACGCAGCCGGACGTCGTCGTGGTCGGGCTGCATCCCATTCCGAAGAATGTGGCGCTGGGCCTGAAGAAGGAACAGGGCATCCGGATCTCCGTTGACCTGCCCATCGCGCCCGCCGAGATCTGGTGTCCCGACACTGCGGCCTCGCCACTGTTCGGCCGCCTGGACCGCGCGAAGGCCCTCATCGGGGCGGGCGCGCTGGCGCCTGCGAGGGCCGAGGGCGCTGGCGTCAACGTCGTCATCGTGGACCAGGGGATCGACGCGGCCTACCTCGGCAACGCGATCCTCAACAACGAAGGCAAGCCCCGCGGCTGGAAGGTGACGGATGGCGAGCAGGGCACGCCCACCACGCGCCGCCCGGGCGAGGCAGCATTCGGCCATGGCACGAAGATGGCGCTGCTGGTGCACGACCTCGCACCCAAGGCCCGCATCTACGACCTGCCGCTGCTGCCGCAGCGCATCCATTCGGTGTCCGGCTTCCTCAGCCTGGCGCAGACCGTCATGGCGGACCTGCTCCGGCGGATCGAGCGAGACATTGCCTTGTCCACGGCGCGACGATGGGTGATCTGCAATGCATGGTCCGTCTACGACCTGTCCGCGGATTTCGGTGGCAACGAGGTCGCCAGCTATGCCGATGATCCGGCCAACCCCTTCACCCAGACTGTCGCCGCCATCGTCGCGGCCGGCGCCGACGTCGTCTTCGCCGCCGGGAATTGCGGGCAGTACTGTCCGGATGGTCGCTGCGGCACCGGTCAGGTCGGCCCGGGGAACAGCATCTACGGCGTGGCGGCGCTCGCCGAGGTGCTGACGGTGGGCGCGGTGCGCAGCGACACGACCTGGCTCGGCTATTCCTCGCAGGGGCCGGCGCCCGCCGCGTTCAGCGGCGCGCAGAAGCCGGATCTCTGCGCGCCGAGCCAATTCGCCGGCACGTCGGATGTGCGCATCGGCTACACCGGCACGTCTTCGTCCTGCGCGCTTGCGGCTGGCGCCGTTGCCGCGCTGCGCGACAGGAACGTCGCTTGGAAGGGTACGCCACCCGACCCGGGCGCCATGATCGCGGGCCTGCGCGGCACCGCGATGCTCGCGCCGGGCGCGGCGCAGGGCGATTTCCAGTACGGGAGCGGCATCCTCGACCTGGCAGCCTTCGTGGCGGCCAACACTGCCCCGGCAACATCGGCGCCATCCGCGGCCAGCACCATGGAGTGACGGCGTGGCAGGGCCGTGTCTTGCCGGGCCTGCCCTGCCTGTGCTCTCTCGCCCGGGATGTGAACCGGGACAGCACCCATGGGCGACACCACCGCCGCCGACTTCCTGCTCGACACCCGCGGCACCGGCCACGAGCTCGGCGCCTGGGTCGTCGGCACCGCCTTCGCGCGCAACGGCGCGGCCTGCGCCTTCGCGCTCGGCGACGGCACGCTCCGCCTCGCCCGCCCCGCCGCCATGGCGGAGGACTGGACGACTGCCGAGGCGCATCCCGGCGGCGCCTGCCTCGACCTCGTCGCCGATTGCGGCCCGGCGGGCTTCCTTTCGGGCGGCGATGACGGGCGGCTGGTCGCCACCGGCGCGGATGGCGCGGTGCAGGAGATCGCCAGGCTCGGCACCATGAAGTGGGTCGAGCACGTCGCCGCGCACGAGGGCGGGCTGCGCGCCGCCAGCGTCGGCAAGGTGCTGCACCTCTTCGACGGCAAGGGCGGCCCGCTGAAGACGCTGCCCCATCCCTCCGCCGTCGGCGGCATCGCCTTCGATGCCAAGGGCAAGCGCGTCGCCGGCAGCCACTACAATGGCTGCTCGCTCTGGTTCGTCGCGGCGAAGGAGGACAAGCCGCGCGTCCTGGAATGGAAGGGCAGCCATGGCGCCATCGCCATCAGCCCGGACGGCACGCATGTCGTCACCGCCATGCAGGAGAACGCGCTGCACGGCTGGCGGCTGGAGGACGGGCAGCACATGCGCATGTCCGGCTACCCCTCCAAGACCCGCTCGCTCTCCTTCACCGCGCGTGGCCGCTGGCTGGCGACGAGCGGCGCCGATTCGGTGGTGATCTGGCCCTTCTTCGGCGGCGGGCCCATGGGCAAGGCGCCGACCGAGCTTGCGGGGGGCGACGGCATCCTCTGCTCCGCCGTCGCCTGTCACCCGCAGCACGAGGTGGTGGCGGCGGGCTTCGCCGATGGCCTGGTGGTGCTGACCGAGATCGCCTCGGGCAAGGTGGTCCCGGTGGCGGCCCCCGGGCGCGGCGCGGTCTCGGCGCTGGCCTGGAACGGCACGGGCACGCACCTCGCCTTCGGGACGGAGACGGGCTTCGCCGGCCTCGTCGACCTGTCCCGGCGCTGAACATGGCCGGGCCCGTCCTCGCGCCGCCCTTCGCGCCAATCCCGCGCCTCGGCCTCGGCACCTGGCCGATGCGCGGCGCCGAGTGCCGGGCCGCGGTGGAGGGGGCGCTCGCGCTCGGCTACCGGCACATCGACACCGCCGAGATGTACGGCAACGAGGAGGCCATCGGCGAGGCGCTGCGGGAAACGGCGGTGCCGCGGGAGGAGGTCTTCCTCGTCACCAAGGCCTGGTGGGACAAGACCGGCGGCGAGGCCATCCGCCGCGCCTGCGAGGCCTCGCTGCGCCGGCTGCGGCAGCCCCATGTCGATCTCTACCTGATCCACTGGCCGAGCCCGGCGCTCGACCTGCCGGATGCGCTCCGGGCACTGGCGCGGCTGCAGGCCGATGGGCTGGCGCGCCATGTGGGTGTCGCAAATTTCCCGGCCGGCCTGCTGCGCCGCGCGGTCGAGAGCGGGATCGTCCGGCTCGCCTGCGTCCAGGTCGAGCACCACCTGCTGCTCTCCCAGGACCGCCTGCTCGCCTATGCCACGCCGCTCGGCATCGCGCTGACCAGCTACACCCCGGTCGCCAAGGGCGAGGTCGCGCGGCTGCCCGAGGTCCTGCGCATTGCCGCCAGGCACGGGGCGACCCCGGCGCAGGTGGCGCTGGCCTGGCTGCTGGCGATGCCCGGCGTCGCCGCCATCCCGAAGAGCGCCTCGCCCGCGCGCCAGGCGGAGAACCTGGCCGCGCTGACGCTCCGGCTCGATGCCGAGGACCTGGCCGCGCTGGCGGCGCTGCCGAAGGACCGGCGGCTGGTGGACCCGGGATTCGCGCCCGACTGGGACGCCTGAGCCCTGGCGCGGAACGCCTTGCCCGCCCTGCCGTGATCATGCCCAAATGCGCGCGAGGCGCGTCGGCACGGCCCCCGGGGGAACCGTTCATCCGCGGCGCGTTGTCCTGCGATCGACGCGGAGCGGACGGTCCGCGACGAAGCGCACGGCCAGGCCCGCAAGGGCTCGGGACGGATCCGCCCCGGCGGGCCGGTCGTGTGGACGCGGGCCGTGTGGGGGCCGTCCGGCCAAGGGCGCACAACGGAAGACGACGATGGCGGCATTCGACGAGGACGGCGAGGTCGATCTCGGCATCAGCCTCGAGGCGGTGGCGACGGTCGTGGACCTCTCGCGGGCCATCCAGGGCAAGGAGGAGAGCGATCCCGGCCAGGTCTCCGAGGACGACAACAGCGAGGCGGCCCTGCTGCAGGAAGATCCCGACGACATGTCGGAGGATGCGCTGCGCGACTTCATCGCCGAGCTGAACGAGGACGAGCAGGCCTCGCTGATCGCTCTCGCCTGGATCGGCCGCGGCGACTACGGGCCCGAGGAATGGGACGAGGCGCGCGCCCTGGCCACCGAGCGCAGCGACGGGCGCGACACGCCGGCCTACCTGATGAGCATGGACATGCTGGGCGACCTGCTGGCCGAGGGTGTCGCCGCCTTCGGCCTCTCGATCGAGGAGATCGAGCGCTGACGCAGCGCCGGACGCGCCTGCTGCTCCTCGTTCTCCTCACCGCCGGCTGCACCGCGCAGGAGGCCATGCTCGCCGGCCGGGCGCAGACCCGGTTGCGCGGACTGGCCGACAATGATTTACGGCTCTGCGCCGGCCTGCCGGACCGGGCGGAGACCGCCATCGGGGACGACGGCGTCCAGCGCCGCTACTGGACCTACCTGCGCAACCCGCCGGTGGCGGCCGGGGTGACGGTCAACGTCCCGGTCTTGGGCGGCCTGAGCATCAGCCGCGTCGCCGACTGCCGGGCCACCTTCGAGATCGTCGAGGGGCACGTCAACCGCATCGGCCTGACCGGCGCCGCGGAACTCGGCCCTGCGCACAAGGCTGCGTGCGCAAGCCTGGTGCTGGGTTGCATGGAACTGCTCGGCGACGGACCCGCGCCGAGCCTCGGCTGATCAGCCGAGAACCGGCCCCGGCAGCGCCGCGATCTCGCGGATCAGCTTGCGCTTCACGGCATTGCCGAAGCTGACGAAATCCTCCGCCACGATCACGAAGGCGCCGGGCCCGCCGATCACGCTCTCGCGGTAGTACTCGTCGAGCGGCACGGGCGGCATGCGGCCGAAGGTCGGCCGGTCGTTGACGATGGGCAGGCCGTTGATGGTGATGCCCTCCGCCACGGCGCGGTCGCGCGCCGCCTCCACCGGGCCGCCGCTGTTGTTCACGCCGTCGCCCGAGACGTCGATCACCTTGCGCGTGCCCTCGAAGGGCGCCTCCGCCATGACGCGGCGGGAGAAGTCGAGGCCGCCCGAGATCGAGGTCCAGGAGAGCGAGGCGCGCGGCGCCTCCAGCAGCTTCTCCGACCAGACCTGCGCGTCGGCCGCCGAGGCCACGCGCTGCCAGGGCAGGACCAGGCGCTGGTACTCCGCCCCCGCCCATTCGACATAGGCGATGCCGATCGCGCCGATCATGCCGCCGCGGATCGCCTCCACCACCGCCGGGTCGGAGACCGCGGCGCGGTAGCCCTCGCGCTGCAGCTTCGCCTCGTCCTCGTCAATGGAGCGCGAGACGTCCACGGCGAGGATGAGCAGCACGTCGACCGGCTCGCCGGAGGCGCGGGCCGGCGGCGGCTGCAGGGCGGCGGCGGCGCCGGCCGCGAGCAACAGGGACCTGCGGCGCATCGGCGACCTCTCCCGTCACGCTGTCGTCACGTATGGAAGCGCGACGGCGGGCCGGGGTTCAACAAGGATCGACAGGCGATGCATTAAAGCCCGGCAAGCACCGCCTCACAGACGCGCGCGGCCTGGCTTTCGTCCAGATAGCCGTGCATCGGCAGCGACAGGACGCGGTCGCAGAGGCTCTCGCTTACGGGAAGCGGCGGCGGTCCGCCGGCGAGGCATGCCGCATGCGACGCGGCATAGGCAGGCTGCCGATGCAGCGGGCGCGGATAATAGACGGCCGAGGGCACGCCGGCGGCCTGCATCGCCGCCTGCACCGCCGCCCGCTGGGCGGCGTCGCGCAGGGTGATCGTGTAGATGCCCCAGGCGCTCAGCGCGCCCTCGGGCACGCGCGGCAGCCCGACCGCCCTCTCGAGCCGGGCGGCATAGGCCGCGGCCAGGCGCTGCCGCGCCGCCAGCTCGCCCTCCAGCAGCGGCAGCTTGGCCAGCAGCACCGCGGCCTGGATGGTGTCGAGCCGCCCGTTCATGCCGGTGCGCAGCACCTCGTAGCGCGTCTTCCCCTCGCCATGGGTGCGCAGCGAGCGATAGAGCTCGGCCCGCGCCGCGTCCTCGGTCAGCAGCGCGCCGCCATCGCCGTAGCAGCCGAGCGTCTTGGTCGGATAGAAGCTCAGCGCCGTGGCGTGCCCCCAGGTGCCGAGGCGCCGGTTGTGCAGCGCGCCGCCGAAGGCCTGCGCCGCGTCGTCCAGCGCGAACATCCCGCGCCGTGCGCAGATCGCCTCGATCCCCGGCCAGTCGGCGGGCAGGCCGTAGAGGTCGACGCCCACCACCGCGCGGGGCCGGAGCCGCCCCTCCGCTTCCACCAGCGCAATCCGCCGCTCGAGATCGGCGAGGTCGATGTTGAAGGTGGCAGGATCGACGTCGACGAAGACCGGCGTCGCGCCCAGCACCAGCGGCACCTCGGCCGTGGCCGTGTAGGTGAAGGCCGGCAGGAAGACCGCGTCGCCGGGTCCGATCCCCTCCGCCATCATGGCGATCTGCAGGGCATCCGTGCCGGAGGAGACGGCGACGCAGTGCGCGGCGCCGGCGAAGGCGGCGAGCCGCGCCTCCAGCTCCTCCACCTCGGGGCCGAGGACGAAGCGGCCGCTGTCAAGCACCGCGGCGATGCGGCGGTCGATCTCGGCACGGATCAGGCGCTGCTGCGCCTGCATGTCGAAGAAGGCGATGGGGCGCGGGTCGGTCATGGCATGATGGTCTAGACCCAGGGCGCAAGGGCGCCAAATCACGCGGGTTTTCGCGCTGCAACATTGCGCCCGGCAAGCGCGGCCGACGGCATTGTCCGCGGCTCGGTCGGGGCGCATGCTGCCTGGAGCGGAAGGGAGCCGACAGATGGACCTCGGCGTCTTCATGCCCACCGGCCTGCGCGGCTACATCCTCTCCACCGCCGCGCCGCGCAACGAGCCGAGCTGGGCGCTGAACCGGCACGTGATCGAGACGGCGGAGCGC
>CAYNYQ010000007.1:0-2675 GCA_964401305.1 uncultured Acetobacteraceae bacterium
CGAGCCGCCCAGCGGCCTGGCCGGCGGCAAGGTGGTGAAGCTCGATCGAGTCGATCTGATCAGCATGCCGGACCAGGCGACGCGCGTCTCAGCCCTGCTCGCGGGCGAGATGGATCTCCTGGAGATCGTGCCCTTCCACTTCATCGACCGCCTGCGCCGCAACCGCAACATCACCATCGCCAGCCAGCGCGGCGTCGAGCAGATGCTCTCCATCGTCGCCATCAACCACCTGCAGCCGCCGTTCAACGACATCCGGCTGCGCCGCGCGCTGCAGGCGGCGATCGAGCAGCCGGACGTGATGGCCTCGCTCGGCCTGCCGCGCGGCATGTACCAGGAGACCTGCTACTCAATTTACATGTGCGACGCGCCGCTGACGAGCGAGGCGGGCAGGCAGTTCTACGGCAACGCCGCCATCCCCCGCGCGCAGGCGCTGCTGCGCGAGGCCGGGTACGCCAACCAGCCGGTCGTTATCCTGCACGCCGAGAGCTCGGCGCTGCTCAACCCCATCGGTCTCGTCATGGCCGACCAGCTGCGCCGTGCCGGGTTCAACGTCGATGTCCGCACCTCGGACTTCGCCACCGTGGCGCAGCGCCGGCTCAGCCGCGCCCCGGTGGAACAGGGCGGATGGAGCCTGGTGCCGATCGTCTGGAACGGCATCGACCTGGTGAACCCGCTTTCCGATCCCGCCGTCTCGCAGAACTGCAACCCGCACAATCCGGGCTGGTACTGCGACGAGAAGCAGACTGACCTGCTGCGCCGCTTCTCGGAGGCGGTATCGGAGGAGGAGCGCCGCTCGCTTGCCGCCAAGCTGCAGGAGGCCTTCCACGAGAACGTCAACCTGCTGGTCGGCGGCCAGTTCTCGGCGCCGGCGGCCTATCGCTCGGACCTCACCGGGCTCATCCCCTTCGCCTTCCCGGTGTTCTGGAACGTCGAGCGGAAATAGGGCCTACGCCTCGCCGTAGTGCACGCGGCGATACGGCCGGCTGACCACCGTGTCGTCCGTGTGCACGTCCCAGAGCCCGGCGGTGTTCGCCGCTTGGTGCTCGGCGAAGAGGCCCGCCATGCGCCCGGGGGCGTTCACCGTTGTGCCGCGGATGCCGAAGCCGGTGGCGACGCCGGCGAGGTCGCCGCGGCCATGGATCACCGTCTCTGCGCTCATGCCATGGGCGCGGAACTTGTGGATCTCGGCGCCGTAGCCGCCGTCGTTGATGATGGCCATCAGGAGGCGGATGCCCTGGCGGCGGATGGTCTCCAACTCCTGGATGTGCATCAGCAGCGATCCGTCGCCCTCGATCAGCAGGACCTTGCCGTCGCCGCGCGCCGCGGCGACGCCGATCGCGGCCGGCAGCCCGTTGCCGATGGCGCCGAAATCGCTGACCACGTGGTACTTCTCGGCCGGGCGCCCCTTCAGGTGCGTCATGGCAATGCCGAAATAGTGCCCGCCGCCGATCACCACGTCCCAGTCCTTCGGCACCACGGCGTCGAGCTCCATCGTCGCCTTGCGCGGATCGACGAGGCCGGCGCCGATCGGGAACTCCTTGCGGTCGGGATGGTCGGCGGCGATCTCGGCAGCGAGCCCGGCGCCGCGGAACGCCGTGCGCGGCGCGATGCCGCGCTGCGCCAGGCGGTTCGCCGCGGCCTCCGCCGCCGCCAGCGCATCGGTGCGGATGTGCAGGTCGGCGGTCTTCAGCCCCTGCCACAGCCCGCGTGGCGCCGTGTCGACCTGCACGGTGCGCGCGCCGGGGTAGAGATAGCCGCTCTCGGTCGTGTAGGCGCCGAGGCCGACGCCGATGCCGATGACGAGATCCGACTCGGCGAAGCGTTCGCGCGCGAAGTCCGAGGAATAGGCGCCGGCGATGTCGAGCGCGAAGGGGTTGCCGGTGAAGAGCCCCTTGGCCTGCAGCGAGGTCGCCAGCAGCGCGCCGGAGGCCTCGGCCAGCGCCTCGATCGCCGCGCGCGCGCCGGAGAGCTTGGCGCCGCGCCCGGCGATGATGATCGGCCGCTCCGCCTCCGCGATCATGTCGCAGAGCCGGTCCACCAGCCGCGGGTCGGGCGCGGGGCGCTGCGGCGTCGGCAGCCATTCGGCGCTCGGCGCATAGTCCATGAAGTGCGGCCAGGCCTGCTTCTGCAGATCCATCGGGATGGACAGCACCACCGGCCGCCGCTCCAGCGCGGCCTGATGGAAGGCCTCGCGCACGCAGTCGAGCGCGCGGTCGAGCGTGCGCACCGGGATGTAGGCGGCGCCCGTGGCGGTGGCGAGCGGCGCCATGTCGATCTGCTGGATGTAGTACGCGCTGGCGAGCGGTGAATCGCCGGCGAAAACCACCAGCGGCACCGAGGCGCGCGAGGCGATGGAGAGCGCCGTCATGATCTGCGTGAAGCCCGGGCCGCAGGTGGTGGAGGCGACGCCGACCTTGCCCGTGGCCCTCGCATAGCCGTCGGCCATGGCGACGGCGCAATGCTCGTGCCGCGCATGGATCACCTGCATGCCCGGCAGGCGCGACATGGCCTCCGACCAGTACATGTTGGCGTCGCCCATCAGGGTGAAGAGCGTGTCGCAACCCTCGGCGGCGAAGGCCTGGGCGAGCACGTCGGACAGCTTCGGGGTGGCGGCCATGGTCAGCGGGTCCTTGCCGGGAAGAGGGAGCGGAGCCAGGACAGGAATGCCTGCCAGA